>NZ_JBBBBL010000012.1:0-201513 GCF_037120585.1 Bacillus sp. CCNWLW194
CTCGGTAGCTCAGTCGGTAGAGCAGAGGACTGAAAATCCTCGTGTCGGCGGTTCGATTCCGTCCCGAGCCACCATTTACTTTAATAAAATACGCCGGCTTAGCTCAATTGGTAGAGCAACTGACTTGTAATCAGTAGGTTGGGGGTTCAAGTCCTCTAGCCGGCACCATGTAAGTTTCGGAGGGGTAGCGAAGTGGCTAAACGCGGCGGACTGTAAATCCGCTCCTTCGGGTTCGGCAGTTCGAATCTGCCCCCCTCCACCATTTACATAGGGGCATAGTTTAAAGGTAGAACTGAGGTCTCCAAAACCTCCAGTGTGGGTTCGATTCCTACTGCCCCTGCCAAATATATTTACACAACATGGCGGTTGTGGCGAAGTGGTTAACGCACCGGATTGTGGCTCCGGCATTCGTGGGTTCGATTCCCATCAGTCGCCCCATTTTTATTTTTAAAATTATAAATAATCTAATTGATACTTACATATAATTAAGTAAGAATTCGATGGGCTATAGCCAAGCGGTAAGGCAACGGACTTTGACTCCGTCATGCGCTGGTTCGAATCCAGCTAGCCCAGCCATTTTTGCGGAAGTAGTTCAGTGGTAGAATACAACCTTGCCAAGGTTGGGGTCGCGGGTTCGAATCCCGTCTTCCGCTCCAATGAAATTTAATATGGCGGCATAGCCAAGTGGTAAGGCAGAGGTCTGCAAAACCTTTATCACCGGTTCAAATCCGGTTGCCGCCTTTTCTTTTGTGCCGATGTGGCGGAATTGGCAGACGCGCACGACTCAAAATCGTGTTCCTTCGGGAGTGTCGGTTCGACCCCGACCATCGGTATCATGAACGGCGTAACATCAAGGCTCTACACTAATTGTGTAGAGTTTTTTTGTATTTTCTTCACACGACAAAATAAGCACAAAAAGTGAGTAAACGTAGAACATTATTAACAGAAGATGGTAACCACTGATGAAGAAGCATTGAATTTATTTTATACTGGTTGCCAACTTCGAAATTTAAGACCTCACACAATAAAATGAAGCGTTTATTTGAACGACTGAACGTTAAAAATTGATCCACCTTATTTACTTTTCAAAAGATAAGTATAAAATTTTTCTCGATCAAAGCACATACTATACAGTTGGAGTAAACTGTGAAACACTAAAAGGATAAAAACTAACAGTCGTTTTTATCCCTTTATAAAGAATTGCTCCAACCTGGTGACATGAAGTTAAATCCGACACCACCAGTAGATATTAGCACATGATCAGCTGGTAATTTTGTAATTTCTAAAAACTTCTTTTCAAATTCTTCTCTGTTGTACTTGTACATAGTTGAGTGACACGACCACATTTGCGTTGAAGTACTCAACCAGTCCCCTAATTCCTTTAATTCAGGAAACGACTCAAATTGAATTGGTTCATCTAATTCCATGAATCTCACTTGATAGATAGTTGGGTTTAGTTTTTCTCCTATCCCTTTAAGACCATGTGCTTTTTTCTCATTTGAATGTGTCATAATAACTCTCTCCCATCCTTCTTTCAAATTTGTGGATTCCAAAAAAATTTCTATTTTAATTATACAGCAACAGAAAGTAATTAGGGGGACGTTATGGGAAATTATCCCTTTATCTTATTGTTTAGCGAGAGATAATAAAATAAGAAAAAATAAGAAATGAAATAGGATAAACTTAATTAAGGGAGAGAAATGAAAATAAAAAGTATCAGTTATTTATTGTGATTCCATTTTGGCTCCGTTTCATTTTAATTTATCATGTTTAAAGAAGCTCAAAGATTTTAAAATGCTTAAAATAAAGGATTTTAAGGGGAGCAATTTATATAACTATATAAAATTCACCTAAAAAGACTCAAAATCGTGTTCCTTCGGGGGTGTCGGTTCATCGGTATTGGCGATGTTAGAGTCTTCTTTGCTAAATTATGTTATGTGATTCTAAAATTCGTAATAAACGTAGGAATTCATGTATAATATAACTTGTTGAAAGAACCAAATGATAGTGATTTATATTATGTCTGTAATATGAATCAAAAATGAACTTTTTATATTTCTTTTAAAAATGTGTTGAATACACATTATATTTTATATTAATATTTTTATGTAGATTTAAAACGGGAAAGAGAGTGGAAAGTATGGGTCGTAAATGGAATAATATTAAAGATAAAAAAGCATCAAAAGATGCAAATACAAGCCGTATATACGCGAAATTTGGACGTGAAATTTATGTGGCAGCAAAACAAGGCGAGCCAGATCCAGAATCAAACCAAGCGTTAAGAGTCGTATTAGAGCGTGCGAAAACATATAATGTACCAAGAACAATTATTGATCGTGCAGTGGAAAAAGCAAAAGGCGGTTCAGAGGAAAATTATGATGAGCTTCGTTATGAAGGATTTGGGCCAAATGGAGCTATGGTTATTGTAGATACACTTACAAATAACGTAAACCGTACTGCAGCAGATGTACGAGCTGCCTTTAGCAAAAACAGTGGTAACATGGGTGTAAACGGCTCTGTAGCTTACATGTTTGATGCGACAGCTGTTATCGGCCTTGAAGGTAAAACATCAGATGAAGTTCTTGAAATTTTAATGGAAGCAGATGTAGATGCACGTGACATTCTAGAAGAAGAAGATGCTGTTATTGTGTATGCTGAACCAGATCAATTCCATTCAGTACAATCTGCACTTAAAGGTGCTGGCGTTGAGGAATTTACAGTTGCAGAATTAACAATGCTTGCACAAAGTGATGTAACACTTCCTGAAGATGCTCAAGTACAATTTGAGAAAATGGTTGATGCATTAGAAGATTTAGAAGATGTGCAACAAGTTTACCACAACGTAGACTTAGGAGAATAATACGATAGAAGCCTCTGTTCGTTTAACGAATAGGGGCTTTTTTTATGAGGTTAATTAAGGTGCTGAGTTAGTAAAGGTATTTTGTTGTAGACAGGGGAATATGCTTATAGGGATATGTGAAATTTTCATTATTGCTAGGAGGCGTAATATGGAACATAAAACACCAAAGCATATCGTTGCAGTAGCAGGCTATTTAACCAATGAAAAAAATGAGGTGTTATTAGTAAAGGTACACTGGCGAGCTGATACGTGGGAAATACCTGGAGGACAGGTAGAAGAAGGGGAAGCGCTCGATCAAGCTGTTTGTAGGGAAATAAAAGAGGAAACAGGATTAACGGTGAAGCCTATCGGTATTACAGGGGTTTATTATAATGCTTCTATGCATATTTTATCTGTCGTTTTTAAAGTGGCATATGTGAGCGGTGAAATAAAAATTCAGCCTGAAGAAATACAAGAGGCTAAATTTGTTGTTTTAAATGAAGAGAACATAGATGAGTATATAACGCGTCCTCATATGAAATCCAGAACGCTTGATGCGATGAGAGCAACACATTTTATTCCGTATGAAACGTGGGAAGTGCAGCCATATAACTTAATAGGAAGATTGTAAAGAAAAGAGTAGCCGATTTGAGATACAATCAAATTACTACTCTTTTTTGTATACTGTTTAAGAAAAAGGTCAAAATAATAATAGTGGCAGTATTGATTTTTAGAACGTTTGTTCTGTATAATATATGATGTATTATATACATTTAGATTACTAGATACTCAAAAGTATATATATTTGTAGATGATATAATGAAAGTATAAAGTGAACATAAGGTGTTTTAATAGGGAAGTATAATAGCCTTAAAGTATACTCTGTTATTTGGGCGTTAGCATAATCTATATTCGATATTTCAGATGAATAGTAGATAAAAAAAGACTGTGATACAATACTTTTTTATACCTTACAATGATGTAAGGTACGTGTAAGAGAAATCGATGGGATATTTTTTTGCAACAAGGTATTCTTAAAGTAAGAGTTATACGCTGTGTGGAAAAGAGGTGTTTAAGATGAAAGAACGAGTATTATCTAGGGTGAACTATCATCAAAAAGTTGCATTAAATCCAATGACTAAATTTTTTTATAAAGCCATTATTTTATTATTATTGTTAAGTTTTACGTTATTATTCATTGGAAATGTAATGATCGAGCAGAGTGATATTAGTAAATTACATGTACCGGCTAAGTTAGAGGTGCCAGAATCGTTAACACATGCATTCATTGCAACAGAAGATAAAAGGTTTTATCATCATAACGGTTTAGATTATATAGCGATTATCAGGGCGTCTGTTGAGAATATAAAAGCTGGTGGTGTTGTGCAAGGAGGAAGCACAATTACACAGCAATTATCCAAAAATGCTTTTTTAACGAATGAACGTACATTTTCTCGTAAGTGGAAAGAAATTTTTTACACGAAAAAAATTGAACGCACATTTACGAAGGATGAAATTTTAAAATTGTATGTAAGTAATATTTATTACGGAGAAGGAGCATGGGGAATTGAAAAGGCAGCAAACCTTTACTTTGGTAAAAAGGTGAGCCAATTAACGTTGGCTGAAAGTGCAATGATGGCTGCTGTAGTAAAGGCACCAGCTTATTACTCACCTGCACAAAATTACGATAAAGCAGTTGAGAGACGGAATGTAGTTTTGAGGTTAATGGAGAAAGAAGGCTATATCAATCATGATGAGTATGTGCAAGCAGTTAGTGAGAAATTAGTAATCCGTCATGATATAAAAACAGAGCAGTCGATGTTAAATAATGCACGTGAAAAAGCAGTAAGCTAAGGGAAGTTCCTATATAGGAACTTCTTTTTTTGAATAATTTGTGACAAATTGTGACACAATATCGTCACAAATGTTGTATTTTTGTAATTTATGTGAGCGTGTTCATTGCGTGATATATGTAAGTATTGATATTATGTGTATTGTGTACAATGCTGTATACAGAATATGAATTTAAAGAGGAATGTATATGAAATCATCGAACAAACTCATGGCTCTTGGTATAGTTTTTTCCATTGCAGTATTGATTGTAATCGGAACGATTGCGTATAGCATCATAAATGACAAAAAAGATAAAGGGAATGAGATGTTTGCTTATTCCACACAACAATCTTTAGGGAAAGATGATGCTCCGGTTAAGGTAGTTGAATTTGGAGACTTCAAATGTCCTGCTTGTCGTACTTGGGATGTAACAGTATTACCACGATTAAAAGAAGAGTATATAGATAAAGGTAAAGTGCAGTTATATTTTATTAACTTCCCATTTATCGGAAAAGACTCTGATTTAGGTGCAGCAGCTGGTGAAGCAATTTATAAGCAAGATAAAGATTCATTCTGGATTTTCTATGATGAGATTTATCAAAGTCAAAAGAAAGACACGGAAGAATGGATTACAGAAGAATTACTTCTTAACATTGTGAAAGAAAAGCTTCCGAAAGTTGATGTAGAGCAATTTAAAAAAGATTTACATAATAAAGAAATGAAAGAAAAAGTACGTAAAGATTCAGATCGTGCTCAAAAATTAAAAGTACAAGGCGCTCCTTCAGTATATATAAATGGAAATCTTGCAAATCCTGATTTCGATAGTATGAAGAAGGCAATTGATAAAGAATTGAAAAAGTGATGAGATACTCATCACTTTTTCGACTTTTTTCGATAAAATTCTTGCTTCCGATTTTTTTACATGCTATACTACTTTACATAAGTTATTCTAATATCTTATATGTATTTCATATTTGCGGGTGTAGTTTAGTGGTAAAACAAGAGCCTTCCAAGCTCTGGTCGAGAGTTCGATTCTCTTCACCCGCTCCAAATTTTATTTAATGTTTTTCTATAAATTGTGATCAACGCAGTGTTTCGTTTCCGAGATAAACGAGGCATTGCGTTTTTTAATGTTTGAAAAGCGTGATTGTATGCGAAAATAGAAGTAAAGAATAGTATTCCAAAAGTGAATTGCTAACCAATAGATTGTTACATAAGGGATGGATTCATCTGAGGAGGCGATTAGGAATGAATTTTGAACAATTAAAGCAAGATGTCATTGCGTATAGTAAAACAATTGGTATAGATAAAATAGGCTTTGCTAGTGCTTCACCATTTGAAGAATTAAAGCAGCGTTTAATCCAGCAGCAACAATTAAATTATCAATCTGGATTTGAAGAGCCTGATATAGAAAAGAGAACGAACCCACAGCTGCTATTGCCTGGTGCGAAATCAATTATTGCGATTGCATTAGCGTATCCTTCAAAATTAAAAAATGCACCATTAAGTAAGCGTGGAGAACGCCGCGGGATTTTTTGTCGTGCTTCTTGGGGACAAGATTATCATCTTGTTTTACGAGATCGTTTGCAAAAATTAGAAGCATATTTAATTGAAAAACTTCCCGATATAGAAGTTAAGTCAATGGTTGATACGGGTGAATTAAGTGATCGAGCTGTTTCGGAGCGTGCCGGTATTGGTTGGAGCGGTAAGAATTGCGCTATTATTACACCTGAATTTGGTTCGTATGTATATTTAGGAGAAATGATTACAAACGTTCCATTCCCACCAGACCAACCGATTGAAGATCAATGCGGGGGCTGTACAAAATGTATTGATATTTGTCCTACAGGTGCTTTAATACAAGGAGGACAGTTAGATTCGAAGAAATGTATTGCATTTTTAACACAGACGAAAGGATTCCTACCGGAAGAATATCGCGACAAAATAGGAAATCGTATTTATGGATGTGATACATGTCAGACAGTTTGTCCAAAAAATAAAGGAATGGATTTTCATAATCATCCTGAGATGGAACCAGATCCTGAGTTAGTTAAGCCGTTATTAACACCACTTTTAACAATTAGTAATCGTGATTTTAAAGAGAAATATGGAATTATGTCTGGTTCATGGAGAGGTAAAAAGCCGTTGCAACGAAATGCGATTTTGGCACTTGCACATTTTAAAGAAGCATCAGCAATTCCTGATTTAATAGGTGTTATGAAAGATGATCCAAGACCAGTACTTCGCGGAACAGCAGCGTGGGCACTTGGGAAAATTGGTGGAGACGGCGTGGGCGAAGCTATTGAAAAAGCGATGCAACGTGAGAAAGACGAAGAGGTTCTTCATGAAATGAATCGCGGACTTGAATTGTTAGCACAGAAAAAAGAGTAGATAATATCTCCCTTTTTCATATTGTAATATGGGGGGAGACGAAATGGTTGTAAAAATAAATATTGAAAAGCAGGTACAACAATTTTTATTATATATAACAGAGAAACGAACAAATGTAGATGGTATTGCTGAAGATTTATTACAAATAGCACAGAGAAAGAAGCAATTGTTTCAAAAGCGTAATGCACATATAGTGAAAGCAACTGCGGACGTTTCTTTCATAAGACAATTAAATAATAGCAATCATCAAGAAGTTGATTATCAAATACACTTTAAATATTTAATTAAGCATAAAGAATTATTTTATATCGAAGAGGAACAATTAAAACGAAGAGTTTGTTTAAATAATAGCCGGGTAATAGGTGATTATGCTATTGAAGTGCCAGAAGCAGTTGGAATGAGTGAGACATTAGAAAGGGAAATTATAAAAGAGAAGTACGGTTCTTATCAGTATAACCGTTTAGAGGCAGTTAAATATGCGGAACGTTGGTGGGATGATCGAAACCCTGTATATCGTAATTTCCCGGATAATTGTACGAATTTTATTTCTCAATGTCTTCATACTGGAGAAGTACCAATGAATGGATATCCTAATATTCGTAAAGGATGGTGGCAAAGGGAGAATCAGTGGAGTTGGAGCTGGGCTGTCGCACACTCTTTTTATTGGTATTTGTCAGGTGCTACAACAGGGCTTCGAGCAGAAGCAGTAGAAAGACCAGAGGACCTTATTCTTGGTGATGTCATCGCTTATGATTTTGAGGATGATGGTAGGTGGAATCATACGACAATTGTAGTAGCGAAAGACGCAGATGGTATGCCACTTGTAAATGCACATTCAGCAAATAGCCGCCGGCGTTATTGGAACTATGAAGATTCTAGTAAATATACACCACAAATGAAATATAAATTCTTTCATATTATTAATGGGTAGAGATTTTTCGCTCAAGTGGTATAATACGTAGTAGACAAAAAACAGAGGTGAATATCGCGTGGGAGTACATGTTGTTTTATATCAACCAGAAATTCCAGCAAATACAGGGAATATTGCTCGTACTTGTGCAGCAACTGGAACAGAATTACATTTGATTAGACCGCTTGGATTTTCAACGGATGATAAAATGTTAAAGCGTGCAGGATTAGATTATTGGCAGCACGTGAAAATTACGTATTATGATTCAATTGAAGAGTTTTATGAGAAAAATAAAGACGGTGAATTCTTCTATTTAACAAAGTATGGCGAGAAAGCTCATACAGCGTTTGATTATAGTAAACGTGAGAAGGATTACTATTTTGTATTTGGAAGAGAAACAAACGGCTTACCAGCTAATGTAATCGAAGAAAACTTCGATCATTGTTTACGTATTCCAATGACTGATAAAGTGCGCTCATTAAATTTATCTAATACAGCAGCTATTTTAATTTATGAAGCGTTCCGCCAACAAAATTATCCAGGATTAGATTTAGAAATTGTTTATTAAAAGTCGCCATATGGCGACTTTTTTTCTGAAAATAAAAATAAATATGTAATCATACATTTAAAAAAGGGTACATATTCATATAGAATGGGATATATGAATAAAAATAGATCAGACAGGTTGAGATAAATATGAAGGAACAATATCGTAATCAAAATACCTTTTTAAGTATGATAGATATGGATTTAATAAGAAGAGGATTATTACATGCTATTCAAGATTTAGTATTTATTGTGAAAGTTATTGATGATGAAACCTTTAAATATATTTATGTAAATAAGTTAGGTATGGATTATGCAAAGCTAAGTGAAGAATGTTATGGAAAAACTTTTGCAGAAGTATTACCGGAAGATACGGCGGAAATATTGCAAGTGCAATATGCAAAAGTAGCGAGCGAAGCGAAAGCGCATACCTTTTGTGATGTAGTTAGTTTACCAAAGGGTGAGATACATTATGAATCTTCACTTAATCCTGTATTTGACGAAGAAGGAGTATGCCAGTTTATTATTTGTATTACGAGGGATATTACAGCTCAAATTGAGGAGAAGATTGAGATAGAGGAAAAACAAATGTTATTTAAGTCATTACTAGAATATAATAATGACTCTATTATATCTATAGATTCTATAGGGGAAATTACATATGCAAATCCAGCAACGTATGAAATATTCGGATACCGATATGAAGAATTAAATAATAAATTTATTTTTGAATTTATTAATAAAGAATATGAAAAAGATTTTCAAATTATATTTAAAGGGGCTATGCAAGGAAGAGCAAAGCAAATTGTTTCAAAGAAATATGTTCATAAAGAAGGGTACGAGCTCTATATTTCTTTGAGAACTATTCCAATTATTGTGAATGGTGAAATTGTTGGGGTTTATATTGTTACGAGGGATGTTACAAGGCAAGTATTAAATGAGATGAGAACGGAATATTTAGCTTACTATGACCAGTTAACAGGATTAATGAATAGAATTTCATGTACAAATAAGTTAAATGATTTCTTAAATGAGAAGGTAGATTTTGCGTTTATCTTTATAGACTTAGATGAATTTCATCTTATTAATGATACGTTTGGTCATAAAGAAGGAGATAAAGTATTACAAAAAGTTACAGAATGTTTAAGTAGTCTCCAAATAGACGGTATGCACTTATTTAGAGAACACGATGATCAATTTGTTATGTTAATAGAAAATATAACGAAAGAACGTGTAGAGGTAGTTGCAAACAACATACTAGAAAGGATTAGTGAGCATTTTGTAATACAAGAAGAGGACGTGTATTTAAGTGCGTCAATTGGAATTGTAATGGCCCCAACAGATGGAAAAGATGAAAAAATATTATTCCAAAGAGTTGATGCTGCTTTGGAAAAAGCAAAAGAAAAAGGAAAAGGGCATTATCATTTTTATGGCAATGGATTAGATTGTGAGCGTGAACAAAGATTTATAATAGAAAACCAATTACATCGTGCTATAGAAAAAAATGAATTCTTTTTATATTATCAGCCACAAATTAATATTGAAACGAAAAAAATAGCTAGTATGGAAGCCTTAATAAGGTGGGAGAATAAAGAATTAGGATTTGTCCTTCCCAATCAATTTATTCCGCTAGCAGAAAGAACAGGATTTATTATTAAGCTTGATGAATGGGTAGTAAATGAAGTGTGTCAGCAAATACGTGAATGGTTAAATAAAGGATATGAAGTTGTCCCGATCGCAGTTAATATTTCAGCCAGGCACTTTCGCTCTATTACATTAATAGAAATGATTACACGTGCTTTACATAAGTACAATGTACCAGCCCATTTATTAGCGATAGAGGTTACAGAAGGAGCCCTTATACATAAAGATATATCGAAAAGAGTATTGCTACAATTAAAAGAACAAAATTTAAAGATTCATTTAGATGATTTTGGGACAGGATATTCATCTTTAAGTTATTTAAAAACGTATCCAATTGATACTTTGAAAATTGATCGTTCTTTTATGGAAGGAATACATGTAGATGAACGCGATACGAATATTACAGCTGCAATTATTCATTTAGCTCATACTTTAGAATTGAATGTAATCGCAGAGGGAGTAGAAAGAACGGAACAAATACAGTTTTTGAAGGAAAAGAATGTGAAGCTTGTACAAGGTTATTATTATAGTAGACCGCTATCAAAATATGATGTGGAAAATACATATTACAAATGATTGATAAAGAAAAAAGTGATGTGCTAAAAAGCACATCACTTTTTATGTGTACCTGGTTTATCATTGTAACCAGATGTAAAAATGGCTGTAAGAAATGTGAGTGATACACCTAAAATCAATAATAATTTCATACTAATATCCTCCTTACGTTTTCGGTTTATGAATCCTAATTATTATTCGAAATGTATGTAAGGTTCTTGGAAGAAAAGAATTTATTTATAATGAATAGCGGTGTAAAAACTTTAATACCTATATTATACAGAATTTTCTTTGAATTTTGGAGAGAATTTTATATGACTACTATATATTTCATTTTGATTTAAAGAATGTTTGAGGACATCCTAGCATACCTTTTATAATAATCCGATTGAACAAGGAGATGGGGGAGGAGCTATAATGGATATTCTTAAAAAAATTGAACAGCATCGAGAAGCAGAAGAACGCTTACAATGGGAAGGTACGTTTGCGGAGTATTTAGAGCTTGTGAAGGAAAGACCATGGGTGGCTCAAACAGCACACTCTCGCATTTACAATATGATAAAAGACGCTGGAATTGAAGAAGTTGATGGTAGAAGAAAGTATAATTTCTTTAGTAATCAGCTATTTGGATTAGAGGATGCTTTAGAACGCCTTGTAGAGGAATATTTTCATCCATCTGCAAAACGATTAGATGTTAGAAAACGTATTTTATTATTAATGGGTCCTGTTAGTGGAGGGAAATCAACATTAGTTACGATGTTGAAACGAGGATTAGAAACTTATTCAAGAACAGATCGCGGAGCAATCTTTGCAATTAAAGGTTGCCCAATGCATGAAGATCCACTTCATTTAATTCCGCATCATTTACGAGATGATTTCTTTGATGAGTATGGGGTTAGAATTGAAGGGAATCTATCACCATTAAATGTGATGCGTTTAGAACAAGAATATGGGTCAAGAATTGAGGATGTAGTCGTAGAGCGTATTTTCTTCTCGGAAGATCGTCGTACAGGGATTGGTACATTTAGTCCTTCAGATCCGAAGTCACAAGATATTGCTGACTTAACAGGTAGTCTTGACTTCTCTACAATTGCAGAATATGGTTCAGAATCAGATCCTCGAGCGTATCGCTTTGATGGAGAATTAAATAAGGCGAACCGGGGAATGATGGAATTCCAAGAGATGTTAAAATGTGATGAGAAATTTTTATGGCATTTATTATCCCTTACGCAAGAAGGGAATTTCAAAGCAGGAAGATTTGCGCTTATTTCAGCAGATGAATTAATCGTAGCGCATACGAACGAAACAGAGTATCGTTCCTTTATAGCAAATAAGAAAAATGAAGCATTACATTCACGTATTATCGTAATGCCAGTCCCATACAATTTACGAGTTAGTGAAGAAGAACATATTTATGAAAAAATGATTCGTGAAAGTGACGTGTCCGATGTGCACATTGCACCGCACACACTTCGAGTTGCAGCAATGTTTACGATTTTAACTCGATTAAAAGATCCGAAGCGTCCAGATATTGATTTAATTAAAAAGATGCGTTTGTATGATGGAGAAACGGTAGAAGGTTATAATGCGATTGATGTAGAGGAGTTGCAACGCGAATATCAAGATGAAGGTATGAAAGGTATTGACCCTCGTTACGTTATTAACCGAATTTCATCTACAATTATTCGAAAAGAGGTACCTTCTATTAACGCTCTAGATGTGCTTAGATCGTTAAAAGATGGGTTGGATCAGCATCCATCGATTAGTAATGAAGACCGAGAGCGTTATATGAATTTTATCTCATTAGCTAGAAAAGAATACGATGAAATCGCTAAGAAAGAAGTACAAAAAGCGTTTGTTTATTCGTATGAAGAATCCGCTAAGACACTTATGGATAATTACTTAGATAACGTTGAGGCGTACTGCAATAAGTCGAAATTACGTGATCCGTTAACAGGGGAAGAAATGAGCCCAGATGAAAAATTAATGCGCTCAATTGAGGAGCAAATTGGAATCTCAGAAAATGCTAAAAAAGCATTCCGGGAAGAAATATTAATTCGCATCTCTGCTTATGCACGTAAAGGGAAACGCTTCGATTATAATTCGCACGAACGTCTTCGTGAAGCGATTCAGAAGAAGCTATTTGCTGATTTAAAAGATATAGTGAAAATCACAACATCAACGAAAACACCAGACGAAAATCAGCTGAAGAAAATCAATGATGTTGTTGCACGTTTAATTGATGAGCACGGCTATAATTCTTCTTCAGCAAATGAATTATTACGCTATGTAGGTAGCCTGTTAAATCGATAGTTTGATAACAAAACGCTGTCTCTTGTATTTTGCGGGACAGCGTTTTATTATCCGTTCATATGTGTAAAGTGTCATACCTTGTCCAAATATAATAAATTAAGATGCAATTTTATGAATTTATTGTCAATTATTTTTACAATATGCATATGATAGAGTAACCAACCATTCATACGAAAAAAGCCAACACAATACAATATGTTGCAAAGTGAAAATGTGTGCAACAATGCATTGTGTTTCTTTCTTATCGACGGTTAAATGTCATTTCTATTATGTGAGTGGCAAAATTTTGTTTAGGATGCTCGGAGTATTATATGAAAAACGTTATATATGTTTATGGGATGATTTTCGATGGGCAGTTACCTTTCATTCTAGCTGGCACAGTATAAAACAAAATTTTTAGCTTGCTGTTCATATAGGAAGACAATTACAGTAAGGAGGGAAAGAAATGGGTGAAGAAAACCAACCAAATTATACGATTTCACAGGAAAACTGGTCCCTCCATCGCAAAGGATATGACGACCAACAACGCCATCAAGAAAAAGTACAAGAGGCAATTAAGAATAATTTACCCGATCTTGTAACAGAAGAAAGCATTGTTATGTCTAATGGTAAGGATGTTGTAAAAATACCAATTCGTTCTTTAGATGAATATAAGATTAGGTACAATTATGATAAAAACAAACACGTTGGGCAAGGAAATGGTGACAGCAAAGTTGGTGATGTCGTTGCGAGAGATGGATCAGGTGGTCAAAAACAAAAAGGACCAGGAAAAGGGCAAGGGGCAGGAGATTCAGCTGGAGAAGATTATTATGAAGCTGAAGTTTCTATTCTAGAATTAGAGCAAGCGTTTTTCAAAGAGTTAGAACTGCCTAATTTGAAGAGAAAAGAAATAGATGAAAATCGGATTGAACATGTTGAATTTAATGATATTAGAAAAACAGGATTATGGGGCAACATCGATAAGAAAAGAACGATGATATCCGCATATAAACGAAATGCGATGCGTGGTAAAGCATCCTTCCATCCAATTCATCAAGAAGATTTAAAGTTCCGCACTTGGAATGAAGTATTAAAGCCAGATTCTAAAGCGGTTGTATTAGCAATGATGGATACGAGTGGATCAATGGGAATATGGGAGAAATATATGGCACGTAGCTTCTTTTTCTGGATGACGAGATTTCTACGAACGAAGTATGAAACAGTAGATATTGAATTTATTGCCCATCATACAGAAGCTAAAGTAGTTACAGAAGAAGAATTTTTCTCAAAAGGAGAAAGTGGTGGAACAATATGTTCTTCTGTATACAAAAAAGCACTCGAGCTAATTGATAATAAATACTCACCAGACCGCTATAATATTTATCCATTCCATTTTTCAGACGGTGATAATTTAACATCAGATAATGCTAGATGTGTAAAGCTTGTTGAAGAGTTAATGAAGAAGTGTAATATGTTTGGATATGGGGAAGTGAACCAGTACAACCGCCATAGTACCCTCATGTCAGCCTATAAAAATATTAAAGATGAGAATTTCAGATATTATATTTTAAAGCAAAAAGCAGATGTATTCCATGCGATGAAGAGCTTCTTTAGAGAAGAAGCTGGAGAGAAAATGGCATAACCCCTTTAAAAAGGGGTTATTTTTTAGTAAACTTTTTATTTTCCTAGTTGTCATTAAAAATGAAAATCATTATCATTTATTCGAGATGTGATTACATTTTGATTGATATATTTTGGAGGAGATGTAAAGTTGAAAAGAAAATAAATTAGATGTTAATGAGTGGTCACCTTTATTGGAGTAATATCTGTTTTGGATATAATAACCGAAAATTAATATGTTAAGAAATTACAATTTATATAACTTGGAGGAAAGTTTAAAGTGAAAAATAATAAAAGAAAACATATAAATGCAATGTTAATAGCGGCGACGTTGTCGTTGCCATTTGCTACATATTCTACGCCGGCATTGGCAGCTGTAGTAAGTGAAGCAAATAAAGCGGGACATACTTTAAAGGATGGAACGTATGATGTTGTTTTAAAGGCATATAATGAAAAAACAAATGAAGAATCGCGAGCTACAACGTATATAAAAGAACCAAAAGTAACAATTGAGAACGGTAAAAAAATTGTAACAGCTACGCTAAATGATAGTGATTTTTTCCAATATCTTAAGGTAGAAGATAGTCAAAATCCTGGTACTTTACATGATGTGAAAGTACTATCAGAAGATAAGAGAAAAAATGGAACAAAAGTGATTCAGTTCGAAATTGGAGAACTAGGAAAAAGATATAAAATGCAAATGCATATTTTCATTCCATCTATGGGATATGATGAAAAATATCAAGTGCAGTTTGAAGTAAATACAGTTCATGCAGAAAATAACACTGTAGAAGAATCGAAAGAGAAAAAAGAAGAGCAACAACAAGCGAAAAACATAATATCTGATAATAAATTACAACAATATATTAATAAAAGTGTTTTACAACGAGCAGATATAAATGCACCTATTACTGAGGAAGAGGCAGCACAAATTAAAGAGTTGAAAGTATACTCAGGAAAAGGTATCGAGAGTTTAGAAGGTTTGCAATATATGGTGAATCTAGAAGCATTTGAATTGGATGAGTCTAATGTAAAAGATATATCACCAGTATCAAGTCTAAAAAAATTAAAAACAATGAAGTTATATTTGAATCCAATCGAAAATATTGAACCTATTTCTCAACTAGAAAAACTACAATTCTTAACTTTACGTGATAATAAAATTAGTGATTTAACACCATTAAGCCAGTTGAAAAAAGTAAAAGCATTAGATTTGATTGGAAATGAAATCACGGATATTAAGCCGCTATTTTCAATGGATTCTGTAACTAAATTATATTTAAGTAATAATAAAATCAGTGATCTGACAGATCTTGAGAAATTAGCTAATTTACGCTTATTATGGATAGGGAATAATTATATTGATAATTTGACGGAAATTAGCAAATTGACAAATCTTGTTGAACTAGAAGTTGCAAATGCTGAAATAAGAGATCTGACACCATTAGCAAAAATGGAACAGTTACAATCGTTGGATTTAGAACAAAATTATATTTCTGATATTTCACCAATTAGTAACTTAAATAATTTATATTCTTTAAATTTAATAGCGAATGAAATTAGAGATATTAGACCAGTGAAAGAGTTAGCGAAAAAGATTTCTATTAAACTTCAGCGACAAAAAATCTTTTTAAGTGATGGAGTAGTCAATGAATATATAAAAATTCCTATATGCGATTTAAATGGTGAAATCCTTCAAAATATTAGATGGCAGGGCGAGGAAGGAACGCTTAATAATGGATTTGTTCAATGGAATAGTACGGGAGAAAAAATATATGAATTTAATTTAGAAACAGCTCCTTATGAAAAAAAAATACTATTCAATGGGACAGTTTACCAAAAAATTGTTGAAAAGCATGAAGATATAAATATTATTCAAGATAAAAATTTACAAAAATTCATTAATAAAAATGGTTTAGGAAGAACGAACTTAGAATCATCTATAACAAAAGAAGATTTATTACAAATTAAATCGTTAAAAATAGTTGATGGGAAAAATCAAGGCATCACAGATATTTCTGGTCTAGAATATATGACAAACATAGAAGAGTTGACTCTAGACAATGTTGAGCTGAAAAATGTGGATTTTATCTCGAGTTTGAGAAACTTGAAGACTGTAAATTTAACTTCAAATCAAATTAAAAATATTGAACCACTTTCAAAATTAGATAAGCTTGAAAAAATAGATATAAATGGTAATAATGTGACGGATATTAAACCGTTGTTTACATTAAGTGCGTTGAAAAATTTAAATGTATCTAATAATAAGCTTAATGATGCATCACTTCAAGAAATTCAACAGTTGAAGAATTTAGATGTATTAAAATTAAATCATAATGAGATTAGCAATGTAGAAGCGATCAGTGAAATAAGTATGTTGAACGAACTTGAATTGGTAGGAAATAAAGTAGTAGATATAACATCATTAAGTAAATTGAAAAATTTACAGTGGTTAGATTTATCCGATAATAAGATTCAAGATATTTCTATTTTTGCTTCAATGCTAGATTTAATTAGCTTAAAGTTACCTGGCAATGAAATTCGTGATATTAGACCGATTATACAATTATCTCAGTGGAGTACAATGGATATTAGAAGACAGAAAATTACTTTAGATGATGTGCAAGTGAACGAAGCTGTGAAGATCCCTGTTCATGATGTAGAAGGAGTACCGCTTGAGGACATTACACTGAAAAGTGAAGGCGGAATTATTAATGAAGAAGAAGGTACGATTACTTGGAGTACTCCAGGGGAGAAAGTATATGAGTTTACGTTTGATGGAAATGATTATTTGGGGTTAGGTATTTGGTTTAGTGGAGAAGTAAGACAAAACGTCGTGGAGAAACTTGAGCCAAAAGTAGATGAAGAAACAACTAAGCCAGTAGCAGAAGAAAAACCAAAAGAAGAAACAGCTAAACCAGTAGTAGAAGAAAAACCAAAAGAAGAAACAGCTAAACCAGTGGTAGAAGAAAAACTAAAAGAAGAAACAACTAAGCCGGTAGTAGAAGAACCAAAAGAAGAAACAGCTAAACCAGTGGTAGAAGAAAAACCAAAAGAAGAAACAGCTAAACCGGTGGTAGAAGAAAAGCCAAAAGAAGAAACAACTAAGCCAGTAGTAGAAGAAAAAACAAGAGAAGAAGCTAATAAACCAGTGGTAGAAGAGCAACCGAAAGAAGACAACAAATCAGCGAAAGGAAATAAATCCAATAAACAAGTGGATAATAAAAAAGAAGAGAGTAAAAACACTTTAGCTGCAACAGGTGGGCAAGAAAGCAATGTATCTTTACTTTCTGGACTAGCATTCGTTTTATCTGCAATGAGTATGTTTGTATTTAGAAAAAAATTATTTAAGAAGTAAATAATATATTGTTTTGTGTATTAAACAATAAGATTTCATGAATTTTTAAGAAGACATTATCATGGCGATTTCGATTTGAAATTTACTTATGATAGTGTCTTTTTTATAGAGGAGGAAATTAGTGGGGAATAAAGAATGTATTGGGGGAGGAGGGATGGTTATGTATGTTAGTTCTATTTTAAAGATTGAAGAGATAGCATCATTTATTGCAAGTATGAACAAGGATGCTACTCATCGTGTTGGTTATTGTGGAGATGAGAAAGCGGAGTTATTACATACAATTCTTCATGATTTTTCTGATATAGGTTGGGAAGGATCCTTTGTTGTTACTTATGAGGACAATAAAATAATTGGTGTATTAGGATTTGATGTGGATGAAGTAAAGAAATGTGCAGAAATTTGGGGACCGTTTATTATTGCAAACGATTGGAAGGAAGTTGCTTTATATATGTGGAAGGAGCTTCTAAAAAAGATGCCTTTTCATATTGAAAAATTTTATGGATTTTATCATGTGGAAAATAATAATTGTGCCCGTTTAATGAAAGATTTACATGCTAAAGAACAAGATCGACATAGTATTCTCATTTTAAATAATATTGTGGGGAAACATATTGTATGTAATGTAGAAGAGGCTTTACCACAAGTGTTTGAGCAGTTTATCGCTTTACACAATCATGTGTTTCCTAATACATATTATGAAGGAAATGAAATTATCGAACGTTTAAGTGATACGAATAAATTATTTGTAAGTATGAAGAATGATAAATTAGAAGGTTATGTATATATGGAAGTAAATCCAGAGTTTCAAGAAGCGAATATCGAATTTATTGCAACCGCTGAAAATAGTAGAAGAAAAGGTGTCGGAGAGCGGTTATTACAAAAGGCAATTCAGTATATTTTCTCCTTCCAAGGAATGAAGGAGATAGAATTATGTTTGAATACGAATAATGATCGTGCAATGAAGTTGTACAAGAAAGTAGGATTTGAGCAGAAGGCATGTTTACAATACTATATAATAGAGTGAAAACCCATTCGTATGAAAATTATATTTCATACGAATGGGTTTTATTAATCTACTTTTCCCTCAGTTATTACGGATTTAGAAGTAATTTGAGGTGCTAATCGTTACATAACCTTTTTTATTTTTTGAGAGACTTCTTTCGTTTGTGAATTAACATCTTCTTTTCGCAGCTCTTTAAAGAGTGAAATAACCATAAGAACGACTACGATAGAAAATGGTAGTGCTGCGATTATAGCTGCAATTTGTAGGGCGTTTAATCCTCCAGCTTGTAATAAAATAGCTGCAATTATCGCGATTGTTAATCCCCATATAAGTTTCAAACTATTTTTCGGTGATAAGCTTCCATTACTCGTTTGCATAGAAACAACAAATGTTGCCGAGTCGGCAGAAGTAACGAAAAATGTGGCTACTAAAATCAATCCGATAATTGTTAAAAATGTAGAGAATGGTAGGTGTGAAATAACAGCGAATAATCCAATCTCTGTCCCGTTTTTTGCGATTTCATCAGCTATGCCAAGCGATTGGAACATTTCCATATGGATAGCGGTGCCGCCAAATACTGTAAACCAAAATGTACAGATGAGAGTTGGGACTAATACAACTCCAAAAATAAATTCTTTTATTGTGCGCCCTTTAGAAATACGGGCGATGAATGTACCGACGAATGGAGACCAAGAGATCCACCATCCCCAATAGAAAATAGTCCAGTTTTCAATCCAAGAAGAAGATTTTTCATTAAATGCTCCTAAATTTAATCCCATACTAGGTAAAGCTCCGATATAAGAACCGAGTGTAGATGTGAAATATTTCATAATAAATACAGTTGGTCCTAAAAGTAAAAAAGAGACGAGTAAAATACCTGCAAGAGAGAAATTTAAGTTACTCAAATATTTAATCCCACGATCTAAGCCAGTTTGTGCACTCGTTAAATATAAAACAGCGAAGATGGCGATAAGTACGAGCTGTGTAAGTAGAGTGTTATGAATAGAAGGGAATAAATAGCTTAATCCTCCGGCGATTTGTTGAGCACCGATCCCAACAGATGGTACAATACCAAATACTGTGGCTAAAACAGCTAAAATATCGACTGTTTTTCCGATAGGAGAATTTTTCGATCGATTAAATAATGGAGTAACTGTAGCACCAATTGTGCTACCTTTTTGTTTGCGGAATGTGAAATATGCAATTGTTAAAGCAACCATTGCGTATAGTGCCCATGGAAAGAGGCCCCAGTGGAAAAATGAATATTGCATAGCGAGCTTGGCGCTTTCTTCTGTGCCTGCTTTTCCTGTTAATGGATCTGTAAAATGTGAAATCGGTTCAGTGATTCCATAAAAGAGGAGTCCGATTCCCATTCCTGCTCCAAACAACATAGATAACCAAGATGGATAACTATACTTTGGTTTTTCTCCATCTTTACTAAGACGAATGGAACCGTACTTAGAAAATGCTAAATAAGTAGCTAAAATAATCATTGCGGTCATAAGTAAAGAGTAAAACCACCCAAATTTATTGAGGATAAACGAGTTTAAGGAAGATGTAACACTTTGTAAATCATAGCCTTGTATCCAACTTGCCGGGGTAATTCCCCATATGATGAATAATGTTGTAAGCAAGATGGAGATATAAAATACACTGTTTTCTTTTTTTATCATAGAATCCCACCCTTGTTTAATAAAGTTAACAATTATATTAACCATAACAATTAAAGGTTTAATTGTCAAAAAATTCGTTTTTTAAAACATGTAAAAGGACAGTTTAATCGCTATAGATTCATAACTATTGGAGGTTAGATAAAGTGAAACTTTAATCAGTGGGGGTTTTGTTCATCCCCCACTGATTATTAGTTGAACCAATCGGGCTTTTACGGGCAGTTGATCCCCCACCTAACTTCTTTGCTTCCCCTGAATTTTGAGGTGGGGGTCTTACTGCCCGTTAATGCGGGATAAAGGTAAGGTTGTTCACGATATGTACAAAATATGGGGAGAAATAATATGAAATATTGCATTTTATATTGTTGTATCCAGATTTTATGTTAAATTCGTGAATGGAATATTTGAATAGGGGGCAAGGATATGAACAAGAAATCAAAGATCAATAAAGTTATGCTTAGCATTAGTACAATGGCTCTATCATTAGGGGCGCTTCAAGCTCCTGTATCAGCGGAAGAAAAAGTACCGTATAATGTGTTGAAAACGAAACCAGTTGGAATTGAAAAACCAGTAGATGAGATTGGACACGTTTCTAAAGCGGAGGAAACATTATCGTTTCAAGAACGGTTAAAAGTAGGAGACTTTTCACAGCGACCAGCATCTATTACGAACAAAGCGACAGTAAAGCAAGTTAAAGAAAGCTATTCAATGGCTGATTTAAACAAAATGAATAATCAAGAATTAGTTGAAACGTTAGGCAGTATTAAGTGGCATCAAATTACAGACTTATTCCAGTTTAATGAAGATACAAAAGCTTTTTATAAAGATAAAGGGAAAATGCAAGTCGTTATAGATGAATTAGCTCATCGGGGTAGTACATTTACGAAAGATGATTCAAAAGGAATTCAAACGTTTACGGAAGTGTTACGTTCAGCTTTTTATCTGGCATTTTATAATAACGAGTTAAGTGAATTAAATGAAAGAAGCTTCCAGGACAAATGTTTACCTGCTTTAAAAGCAATCGCAAAAAATCCAAACTTTAAGCTTGGTACAGCTGAACAAGATACAGTCGTATCTGCATACGGTAAATTAATTAGTAATGCTTCAAGCGATGTTGAAACAGTTCAATACGCATCGAATATTTTAAAGCAATACAATGATAATTTTACTACGTATGTAAATGATCGAATGAAGGGACAAGCAATATACGATATCATGCAAGGGATTGACTATGATATACAGTCTTACTTAATTGAAGCTCGTAAAGAAGCGAATGAAACGATGTGGTACGGGAAAGTAGATGGGTTTATTAATGAAATAAATCGTATCGCTCTTCTAAATGAAGTAACACAAGAAAATAAGTGGCTCGTTAATAATGGAATTTATTTTGCAAGTCGTTTAGGGAAGTTTCACAGTAATCCAAATAAAGGTTTAGAAGTTGTTACACAAGCAATGCATATGTATCCGCGCTTAAGTGAGCCGTACTTTGTCGCAGTAGAACAAATTACAACAAATTATAATGGAAAAGATTATAGCGGGAATACAGTAGATTTAGAGAAAATACGTAAAGAAGGAAAAGAGCAGTACTTACCAAAAACGTATACATTTGATAATGGATCTATCGTATTTAAAACAGGAGATAAAGTATCGGAAGAAAAAATTAAGAGACTATACTGGGCTGCAAAGGAAGTAAAAGCACAGTATCATCGTGTAATTGGGAATGACAAAGCGTTAGAGCCGGGCAATGCAGATGATATATTAACGATAGTAATTTATAACAGCCCAGAAGAGTACCAGTTAAATAGACAACTGTATGGATACGAAACAAATAACGGTGGAATTTATATTGAAGAAACAGGAACATTCTTTACATATGAGCGCACGCCAGAACAAAGCATTTATAGTTTAGAAGAGTTATTCCGTCATGAGTTTACTCATTATCTTCAAGGGAGATATGAAGTACCAGGTTTATTCGGAAGAGGAGATATGTATCAAAATGAAAGGTTAACTTGGTTCCAAGAAGGAAATGCAGAGTTTTTCGCAGGGTCTACTCGAACAAATAATGTAGTGCCGAGAAAGAGTATCATTAGTGGATTATCATCTGATCCTGCAAGCCGTTATACAGCAGAGCGAACATTATTTGCTAAATATGGCTCTTGGGATTTCTATAACTACTCATTTGCATTACAGTCTTACTTATATACACATCAATTTGAAACGTTTGATAAAATTCAAGATTTAATTCGTGCAAATGACGTGAAAAATTATGATGTATATCGTGAAACTTTAAGTAAAGATCCTAAACTAAATAAAGAGTATCAAGAGTATATGCAGCAGCTAATCGATAATCAAGATAAATATAATGTACCGGAAGTAGCAGATGATTATTTAGCTGAACATGCACCGAAATCATTAACAGAAGTGAAGAAAGAAATTAGTGATACGCTACCGATGAAAGATGCAAAAATGACAAAACATAGCTCCCAATTCTTTAATACATTTACATTAGAAGGCACGTTTACAGGTAGTGTAACAAAAGGTGAGTCAGAAGATTGGAACGCAATGAGTAAGAAAGTAAATGAAGCTTTAGAACAACTGGCGCAAAAAGAATGGAGTGGCTACAAAACTGTTACAGCATATTTCGTTAATTACCGTGTAAATAGCTCAAATCAATTTGAATATGATGTAGTCTTCCACGGTATCGCAAAAGATGACGGAGAAAATAAAGCTCCAACGGTTAATATAAATGGCCCTTATAATGGACTTGTAAAAGAAGGTATTCAATTTAAAAGTGATGGCTCAAAAGATGAAGATGGAAAAATCGTTTCTTATTTATGGGACTTTGGAGATGGAAGCACAAGTGCAGAAGTAAATCCGGTACATGTATATGAAAGAGAAGGTTCATATAAAGTAGCGTTAATAGTAAAAGATGATAAAGGAAAAGAGAGCAAAAGCGAAACAACGGTTACGGTTAAAGATGGAAGTTTAACAGAATCAGAACCAAATAATCGCCCAGAGGAAGCAAATCGTATTGGACTAAACACTACTATAAAAGGTAGCCTTATCGGTGGAGATTACACTGATGTTTATACATTTAATGTAGCATCAGCGAAAGATATTGATATTTCCGTTTTAAATGAGTATGGAATCGGAATGACATGGGTACTTCACCATGAATCAGATATGCAAAATTATGCTGCTTACGGTCAAGCAAATGGAAATCATATAGAGGCAAACTTTAATGCAAAACCAGGTAAGTATTACTTGTATGTATATAAATATGATAATGGCAATGGAACTTACAAATTATCAGTAAAGTGAAACTTTAATCAGTGGGGGGCTGTTCATCCCCCACTGATTATTAGCCCACACCAATCGGGCTTTTATGGGCAGTTATCTCTCGCTTAACTTCCTCGAATTCACCGAATTTTGAAGTGGGAGTTTTACTGCCCGTTAATGCGGGATAAAATAAGTGCTTTTCCAATGTATGTTTAACTTTACTTTTTGTGGAAAATGGTATATTATATAGATATATAATATATCGGTTATTTTCTAGGAGGAGCCTGTCACAATAGGTTTCTCCTGTTCTTTTTTAGAGGCCTGTACTGCAGGCTTTTCTTTAAAATATAAATAACTGAAAATTAAGAACGATAATCTTTGGAAGAGGTGGGGCATACACATAACAAAAAAGGGATTGTTTAAGAGAGGGGGATAAGAAATGGTTTTGTTTGGTTATCCACTTGAGACAATTTATTTATATGGATTTATTATTGCTACTATACTTACTGTGATTTATATCTTTTTTGGAGATATATTTGAATCCATATTTAGTTTTGGAGGCGGATCGGTATCCGTTGTTACTTTATTACTTAGTTTTTTCGCCATGTTATGTGGACTTAGTTATATAGGAGAATATTTATTTTCCTTTAATAGTATTCTTATTTTCGGGGCTGCATTTGCTATATCTTTTATTGGTGTATTCATAATGAAAATACTAATTTTAAAGCCGATTGCAGAAGCAGAACAAAATACTGTGCAACGTATGGATGAATTCGTTGGTTGTAAGGGAGAAGTCATTACGACAATTCCGACAGAAGGATTTGGTGAAGTATTAATCTCTTCCCAATTTGGAAGTAATGCAATCCCAGCTAAAACAGTTGGAAAAAAAGATATTTCACAAGGAACTGAGGTTATTATCGAGGGAGTCCAAGATGGTGTTTTGCTTGTACAAAACATCACTCATTCTTTAAAAAAACCAAAATTATAAGGGGGAATTTACATGACGATTCCATTAATTATTGGTGGAGTTTTACTCGCAATTTTAATTCTACTCATTTTAGTATTCATTACGAAGTATCGAACAGTTGGACCAGATGAAGCGTTAATTGTTACAGGTAATTGGCTTGGGGGCGGGAAAAATGTTGTTACCACGGATGATGGAAAGAAGATTAAGATTATTCGCGGTGGCGGTACTTTCGTAGTGCCGATTATGCAAAGAGCAGAGCCTTTAAGCCTATTAAACTACAAGTTAGAAGTCGGAACACGTGATACGTATACAAAACAAGGTGTACCAA
Source organism: Bacillus sp. CCNWLW194 (assembly GCF_037120585.1). Lineage (NCBI taxonomy): Bacteria > Bacillati > Bacillota > Bacilli > Caryophanales > Bacillaceae > Bacillus > Bacillus sp. CCNWLW194. Next base: position 25,236 of record NZ_JBBBBL010000012.1, read on the forward strand.
TTACAGTAAACGGTGTTTCTATTATTAAAGTAGGATCAACAATTGAAGAAGTTTCCACAGCAGCTGAACAATATCTAGGAAAAGAAACAGAAGAGTTAAAAATAGAAGCAAAAGAAGTTTTAGAAGGGCATCTTCGTGCTATCTTATCTTCTATGACAGTAGAAGATGCGTATAGTAATAGAGAGCAATTTGCTCAAAAGGTGCATGAAGTAGCTTCTACAGATTTAAAGAAGATGGGTCTTCGCATCGTTTCCTTTACAATTAAAGAAATCATGGATAAGAACGGTTACTTAGATGCACTTGGTCAGCCGCAAATTGCGACAGTTAAGCGTGATGCAACAATTGCGAATGCAGAGCGTGAAAAGGAAGCACGTATTGAAAAAGCTCGCGCTGAGAAAGAAGCGAAAGAAGCTGAATACCAACGTGATGCACAGATTGCTGAAGCTGAAAAACATAAAGAACTAAAAGTACAATCTTATAAGAGAGAACAAGAACAAGCTCGCGCAGACGCGGATCTTTCTTATGAATTACAACAAGCGAAAGCGCAACAAGGTGTAACAGAAGAGCAAATGCGCGTTAAAATCATTGAGCGTGAAAAGCAAATTGAGTTAGAAGAAAAAGAGATTGCGCGTCGTGAAAAGCAATACGATGCAGAAGTAAAGAAAAAGGCAGATGCAGATCGTTATGCTGTTGAGCAATCAGCTGAAGCTGAAAAAGTAAAACAAATTAAAAAGGCAGATGCGGATCAATATAAGATTGAAGCAGAAGCGAGAGCACGTGCAGAAGAAGTACGTGTAGAAGGTTTAGCGAAGGCGGAAATTGAGAAAGCGCAAGGTCAAGCGAAAGCGGAAGTACAAAAAGCACAAGGTACAGCAGAAGCCGATGTTATCAGATTAAAAGGTTTAGCGGAAGCAGAAGCGAAACAAAAAATTGCAGAGGCATTTGAATTATATGGCCAAGCGGCAATTATGGATATGGTACTTAAAATGCTTCCAAGTTATGCGAAAGAAATTGCAAGCCCACTTAGCAACATTGATAAAATTACAGTTGTTGATACAGGCGGCGGTGGTAAAAATAGCGGCGCTGGAAAAGTTGCGGGTTATGCGACTGATTTAATGGCGACGATGCAAGAAACATTAAAAGCTTCTTCTGGCATTGACTTAAAAGAGTTATTAGAAGGATTTGCAGGAAAGGGAGCGGTACAACAATTATCAAATGATAAACCTGTTGTATCTGTAGTAGAAGATGAGAAAAAAGAAGTAGAAAAAGGTAAAGAATAGTAAAGTGAGAAGAACCTCTAGTAAGTGAGATACTAGAGGTTCTTCTCTGAATTATAATATTTAGAATAATATACATTTTTATATATTGTTTTAATTATTTAATTTATATAGAATGAAAAGAGTATGTATTAATTCTTTAATAGAAAAAGAGACAAAGAGTTGATACATATTAATCGTATAATTTATATAAAGAAATTAAATGTGAGATAATTACATTTAAAACGGTATGGAGGGGTAGAAGTATGCTTCAAGGGAAATTAAGGAGAAGTAGTTTAAAAGCAAAGTTACTTATATCATTTGTTATTGTTTTAATTCTTCCAAGTATTGTAATTGGTTGGACGTCTTATCAACAAGCGAAGACAAACTTTAATGAAACAATTTTACAATCAGCGGAAGATAACGTAAAGATTTTAAATAATGTTATTAACAAAGAGATAGACGGTAAAAAGGTAGACGCAGTATATTTTACAAAGTTATTTAATGGAGTAAGTTATGGAACGGATCAGCTTCAAAATGTGCAAAATAAATTAGAAGAATATAATAAATTACATCCAGAAATAGAAGCGATTTATACGGGGTCTAGTACTGGACAATTTATTCAATCACCGTCTATTCAAATGCCAGATGGGTATAATCCTACCGAAAGAGATTGGTATAAAGAAGCAGCGAAAAAAAGCGGAGAAGTGGTTATCACAGCCCCATATAAATCAACTACAACAGGGAATATTGTTATTACAATAGCAAAACAAAATGAGGATAAAAGTGGTGTTCTCGGTATTGATTTAATTATTAATGATATTGTAAATACTTCAAAAATGGTCAATATCGGTAAAAAAGGATATGTAGCAATCTTCGACCAATCTAAAAATGTAATAGCGCATCCGACGATGAAGCCAGGTGACAAAATAGAAGAAAAACTTGAGAAGGAATTGTACAAACAGGAAACAGGTGATTTTAAATTCAAACTTGATAGTGATGATCGCAATGTTACCTTTATAACAAATAAGCAGACTGGATGGAAAATAGCAGGGATTATGCCTTCCAAAGAAATTATCGAAGCAGCTAGCCCTATTTTCTATAAAACGCTAACTGTTATTGGTATTTCATTAATAATTGGCGGGATTTTAATTTACTTCATAATTGCTTCTATTATTAGTCCGTTAAAACAACTTGTTATATCATCGAAAAAGATTAGTGAAGGTGATTTAACAGAAACAATTACAGTTCATTCTAAAGATGAAATTGGGCAGCTAGGAGAAAGCTTTAACGAGATGGCGGCATCATTACATCATGTCATTTCTAATATAAATACTTCAGCAGGTCATGTAGCAGCATCTTCAGAAGAATTAACAGCTAGCATGAAGCAGACAAGTGAAGCGACGGAACAAATTACACAGGCAATAGAGCAAGTGTCGAGTGGATCGGAAATACAAACGAAAGAAGTTGAAGAAGGCGCAACATTATTAGAAGAAGTTACAGAAGGGATTCAGCGTGTTGCAGATAGTTCTTCATTAGTATCCACAGCATCTATGTATACGAAGAAAAAGGCTGAAGATGGTGGAAAGTTAGTTGAACAAACTGTGAATCAAATGCAATTAATCCATGATTCTGTTTCACAATCAGATAAAGTTATTGTTTTGTTAGATGATAAGTCGAAACAAATTGGAGCAATCCTTGAGGTGATTCAACATATTGCAGAGCAGACAAATTTATTAGCATTAAATGCTGCAATTGAGGCTGCGAGAGCTGGAGAGCAAGGAAGAGGATTTGCAATTGTAGCAGATGAAGTGCGAAAGCTAGCTGAACAATCAGGACAGTCTTCTACGGAAATTGGAAAACTAGTAAAAGAGATACAATTTGACATAAAAGAAACAGTAAGCTCTATGAAGCAAGTTGGTACAGAAGTACAATCAGGACTTGTAGTTGCAAATGAAACGAAGCAAAGCTTTGCTGAAATATTGAAGTCTACAGATGATACAGTTTTACAAATTGATAGTATGGTAGAAGTAGCGAAACAAATGACGGTAGATGCAAAACAAGTTAGTGCATCTATTAATGAAATTGCAGCTACGATTGAAGAAAATGCAGCAAGCGTTCAAAATATTGCTGGTTCTTCAGAAGAACAATTAGCTTCAGTAGATGAAATCAATGCAGCATCAGTTCATTTATCGCAAATGGCAGAAGAATTGCAAGAAATGATTGGGAAATTTAAAGTGTAATCACAAACGTTAAGAAACGAAGTAGTAATTGTACTTCGTTTCTTTTTTTATGAAGATAAAAATTAAGAAATATACAGTAACCGTGTTATGATTGAGTAAAAAAACTGTATTTTCTTTAAATTCCATCTTTATTTATGTTAGGGGAATGGTTTTGAAATTAAAAAAATTAAAACTACAGCCGAGAGTCACATTAACTATTAGTACACTTATTCTTGTTGTACTTCTGTTAACGAGTTATTTATTCTATTACATATTGTCTGAAACAGTAGAAGAGCAAATTGGGAAACGAGCTTTACATGTTGCGAAAACTGTTGCTGCTATACCTGAAATAAAAGAAGCTTTTCAAAAAGAAAATCCAGCTTCTATCATTCAACCGATTGCAGAAAAAATTCGAATGGATACAGAGGCTGACTTCATTGTAGTTGGAAATAAAGAAGGGATTCGTTATGCACATCCTAAGAAAGATAAAATAGGAGAAGTAATGGTTGGTGGAGATAACAAAGGAGTTCTATTAGAAGGGAAATCTTACGTTTCGAAAGCAACTGGATCATTAGGCCCTTCATTACGCGGCAAAGTTCCAATTCGTAATCAGGAAAATGAAATTATTGGCGTGGTGTCTGTTGGATTTTCAATTGATGATATTCATGGAGCGGTAGAAGTATATGGAAAGCGTGTATTTTGGATTACAATAATAGGTCTTTTAATTGGGATAATTGGTTCTATGTATTTAGCAGGAAGTATAAAAAGAATGATGTTTGGGATGGAGCCAGAAGAAATTTCATCTTTATATGAAGAGCATAGTACAGTGATTCAATCTGTACGTGAAGGGATTATTGTCATTGATCAAAAGGGCATGATTAGTTTAGTCAATCAAGCAGCTTATGATATTCTTTCGCTAGATGAACAACGCAATATTATTGGAGAATTCATTTTAAATGTAATTCCTAATTCAACGATACTAGATGTATTTCAAACTGGTGAAGAACAGTTTGATCGTCAATTAAATATAAAAGGGCAGGCTGTGATTGCGAATCGTCTACCTATTAAAGTAAAGAATAAAGTAACGGGCGTTGTATCGAGCTTACGTTTGAAATCTGAAATGGATCAGTTAACAGCAGAATTATCTCAGACGAAGCAATATACAGAGGCATTACGAGCGCAAACGCATGAATATAACAATTTGTTGTATACGCTTTCAGGTCTTATTCAACTAGAATCATATGAGGATGCTTTAGAGCTTATTCATAAGGAAACAGCAGTATATCAAGATTTTGTTCAATTTATTATGAAGCGAATTCAAAATCCATGGTTAGGTGGAATTTTAATTGGATTCTATAATAGAGCAAGAGAGCTGAAGATTGATTTTGTGCTAGATCGAGAAAGTAGTTTAGACAAATTAAGCCCGCACATTGAGAGTAATTATGTCGTTTCCATTTTAGGAAATTTAATTACGAATGCATTTGAAGCGATTGAAAGAAATGAAGAGAATGATAAGAAGGTAAGGATGTTTGTAACTGATATCGGAGAAGAAATCGTAATTGAAGTGGAGGATTCGGGCCCAGGGATTCATGACGAAGTCATTACTAGCATATTCTACAAAGGATTCTCGACGAAAGAAGGCGGGAAGAGAGGATATGGATTAGCAAAAGTGAAAGAGTTAGTAGAAGATTTAAATGGAAGTATCGCAATCGAAAAAGGGGATTTAGGTGGTGCATTATTTATTATTGCATTACCAAAAGAGAGAGGCGAATTGTAATGGGTGAGGAGATTGAAGTATTGATTGTAGAAGATGATATTCGAATTGCAGACATTCATCGTCGTTTTACTGAAAAGATTGAGGGATTTAAAGTAATTGGAACAGCAACGAATGGAGAACAAGCGAAAGAATGGCTAGATCTTGTGAAGCCACAGCTCGTTTTATTAGACGTATACTTACCTGATATGCAAGGGACGGAACTTGTCACATATATTAGGAATAATTTACATGATACAGATATTATTATGATTACAGCTGCATCGGAAACAGATGTAGTGAGGCATGCTTTACGAGGTGGAGTAACAGATTATATCGTAAAACCGCTTATGTTTGATCGATTTAAGGCAAGTTTGGAAAGTTATCAAAAAAAGATTGTGCAGTTAAAGAAAAATAATCAATTATCTATAGAACAAATAGAACATCTATGGTCCCAAAGAGGTGTAAAGGGAAATGAAATAGAATATGCGCCGAAAGGGATAGATCCTTTAACTTTAGCAAAAATAAAAAAGCATATGTTAACAGTGAATGAAGAAGGAATTACAGCAGAAATGTTAAGTACAATGGTAGGAGTAAGCCGGTCAACAGCGAGGCGTTATTTAGAATATTTAATATCAGGAAAGAAAGTTCATGCGGAGCTTACATATGGAAGTGTCGGGAGACCAGAAAGAAGGTATTTTCTCGTTTGTTCATAAAGAAACAGTAGAGGATATATGTCCTCTACTGTTTTTTTATCTTATATTGGAATAATCCCAATTAAAATTCCAGTAATCAACATTACCATTGTCGTTCCAACTGCCCACAATAAAGTGAAGCGTTGATGTTCACCAAAATCAACTTTAGCCATTCCGACTAATAAATAAGTGGATGCGACAAGAGGACTTAATAAGTGAACAGGTTGCCCGAGTAAGGAAGCACGTCCCATTTCAGCCGCACTAATTCCATAGGTAGCAGCAGCTTTTGTTAAAATAGGTAGTACACCGAAGTAAAACGCATCATTGGACATGAAGAATGTGAACGGCATACTAAGAAGTGCTGTAATAATTGGTAATTGTGGTCCAAGTGCATCTGGTATAAGGGCTACTACACCTTTAGCCATCGCATCTACCATTTTTGTTCCAGATAAAATCCCAGTGAAAATTCCAGCGGCAAATACGAGAGAAACAACCGCTAATACGTTTCCTGCGTGAGAAGCAATACGTTCTTTCTGCTGTTCTAAGTTCGGATAGTTAAGCATAACAGCAATAGCGAAAGCGATTGTAAATAAGACAGGTAACGGCATAACTTCTAGTATGAGACAGACAAGTAAGGTAGCAGTTAATAAAAAGTTAATCCATAGAAGGTTAGGACGTTTGTGAGTGGCAGCTTCGACTGTTGCAGCTTGCTCATCCATCGTTTGCATTTGTTTTAAATATTGTACATCCATAATTCCTAAACGTTTTCTTTCTTTTTTTCCAAGATAGTAAGCAACGAAAACTACCCAAAGTGCACCAGCAATCATTCCTGGTATAAGTGGTGTGAAGAGCTCTGATGCATCTAGTCCAAGTGCACTCATAACCCGAGCTGTCGGGCCACCCCAAGGCGTAAGATTTGTTACACCAGCCCCCAACATAACAATCCCAGCTAATATAAGTGGATTCATTCCAAGGCGTTTATATAGTGGGTACATTGCAGAAACAGTAATCATATAAGTTGTCGTTCCATCCCCATCTAATGAAACGATAATAGTAAGAATTGCTGTACCAACAACAATTTTTAAAGGATCTCCTTTTACAAATTTTAAAATTCTACTAATGACAGGGTCGAATAAACCGCTATCAATCATAATTCCAAAATATAAAATAGCAAACATAAGCATAATACCAGTAGGTGCTAGTTTTTGAATTCCTTCTAACATCATAGGTCCCATATTTGCATAAAACCCACCAATTAATGCGAAAGTAATTGGAACTAATATTAATGCTACTAGTGCAGACATACGTTTCGTCATAATTAAAAACATAAAGACAAATACCATCGCAAATCCAAGTAGAGCTAACATATGATTTCCCCCTCCAAAAAATGATTACGCTTTCAAAATAAAATAAAAATTCAGAAAATAGTTTTTTTGTTTATCATAGTGGCATCTATTCAAATGGTAAATAATTTGAAAAATAACATCATTAGAAGCATAATTTTTATTTTGTTCATTTTGTTCACGGTAGTTAATTTGAATTTTTAAAAAGGTAAGCTGCTCTCTGTAAGAATGGTAGAATAAGATGAAAATATTGAAGTGTGAAATAGGGAGTAGATTTTATATGAAAACGAGAATGGAAGAGATTTATAGTTCTTATGAAGGAAAAGTAGAAGAGATTTTTGTTGATGAATCTTCTTACGTATATGAGTGGGAAAAATTAATGATGATCCGAAAAAATAACGGTGAACTTGAAAAAGTTGCGGTCGGTATCAGTGGAAATATAAGATTAGTAAATGTAGTTGTTGGGCAGCCAATTCATACAGAGACATTATTAGTTAAGTTAGAAGACGATTTATTAATTACAGGTTGTGAATGATGAGAGATGTGTAGATATGACTACACATCTTTTTTCCATGTATTACAAAAAGAACATTGTTTTTTCACAAATCTCACACAATTTTTTGATATTCTCCTTGTGGAAGATACGTATAGGGAGGAAATAAAATGAGAACAAAGTATGTGATGCTTGCTATATGCTTATTCTTTGTATTTACAATAGTAGGATGTGGTAAGAAACAAGCAGAAGCGGTGGCAGTTGATGAGAAACATGATAAGTGTGATATTTGCCAAATTGGGGTAATGGATAATCAATTTGCAACAGAAATCATTTTAGAAAATGGAAAAGCATTAAAGTTTGATGATATCGGTTGTATGTATAAATGGATGGAGATTAATCCAGGCGAAAAGACGAAAGAAAAATTTGTTCGAGATTATGATTCGAAAGATTGGGTTTCGTTAGAAGACGCTACTTACGTATATGATAAAACAATAACGACACCAATGGCTTATAATGTCATTTCATTTAAAAATAAAAAAGGTGCAGAGAGTTTTGTATCTAACTATAAGGGGAAAGTTCTTTCGTATAAAGAGCTAGCAGAGCATAAATGGGAAATGAATAAAGAAATGATGGGGAAACCAAAAACAGGGAATCATGGTGGGCATCATTAATACTAGAAAAAGACAACTGTAGGGTTGTCTTTTTTTAGTATTACTCAGGTGCAAATATAGAAAAGGTGTAAAATTTTTAGAAGAACGGTTACAATGGAATATAGTAACCTAAAGCAATCATTTACCCGGCTATTTGTGGGCAGTAAAACTCCCACCTCAAAATTAGGCAGGAGCAAAGAAGTTAGGTGGGAGATCAACAGCTCGTAAATGCCCGATTGGTTCAACTAATAATCAGTGGGGTGAACCCTCCCACTGATTAAAGTTTCACTTTATGTACTTTTTAGAAATGTATACAAATGCGGTAAAAACGTGCTAAACTAATTGCTTCATAATGTTAATGATGAGGCCATCAGGCGTATCATTCCAATAGGTTGAGAAACATAGTATAAGTTTAAGATAATCCGATTAAAGAAGGAATATAAAGGGCTTATGGATAAATGTACTCAAGAAGAGTTATTGTATGTGATGGAGGAATGGTTAAGAAAACATTATCTTTCATAGGAGCTGTAGTTGTGAGAAAACAAAAAATTTTATTATGTATGTTATTAGGACTTTTAATGACGGTAGTGGCTTGCGATAAGCAGGAAGAATCAGAATCGAAACCGGTTCATGTGAAAAACGAAAAGAAAAAAGAAAAGCATAAAGAACAGGAAGAATCTAAAGAAGAAAAAAGTATAAATTTAATGGACAAACAGTTGTTACTTTCAGCAACTCTTGGAGACACAGAGACAGCTATGAAGTTGATTCAAGATGGAGCGAATATAAACGTAGAAGGTGACAACGGAGAAACGCCTGTCCTTGCAGCAACGTATCAAAATCATGTAGAAACAGTTAAAGCATTAATTGGTGCAGGTGCTAATATTGAAATTAAAGATGAGAAACAAAGTAATCCATTTCTTTATGCAAGTAGAGAAGGATATACGGATATTGTAAAAGTATTAATTAATGCAGGAGTTAATACGAAAGAAACGACTAAGTCAGGTGGAACAGCACTCATTTCAGCATCTGAACGTGGCCATGTAGAGGTCGTAAAAGAATTATTAGAGCATACAGATATTGATGTGAATTATAAAAATGCTCGTGGTGGAACAGCTTTAGTAGAAGCAATTGTATTAGGAAATGGTAGTGAAAATCATAAGAAAGTAATTCAAATGCTTATTGACCACGGGGCAGATGTAAATATGGCCAATAAGGAAAATATTACGCCGTTGCAATATGCTGAAAAAAGAGGCTTTAAAGATATTGCAAATATGTTGAGGGTAGCTGGAGCGAATGAATTAGTACAGCCACAACTACAACCGGTGGAATAATAAGATAAAGAAATAAAAAGTACGAAATAATCTCATTTAGATAGACAGAATGAAGAAGTCATTTAGTATGATGGATTCAGTAATGTGTATGTAAATGGGATTTTTGTTTGTAAAGAAAACCGTATCCTGAAAAAGGATACGGTTTTTTACAAGGAGATAAGGGATCAAAAAAATGAAGAAGTCTTATCTCTTTTATATGAGTAAAGGGTCTAGAATGAATCTTGCTCTTTTCATTATTTGTTTAACTCCATTGCAACTTGTTTGCCATTTACGAAAACCTCTGCCACTGCTACTACAATTTCCATCACTTTTTTCATTTCTCATCTCTCCTTGTTTTTTGTTTCATTTCTTACTTTTAGTATAAGGAAATATAGCAATTGCAACTATCGAATTGAATGACAAGAGACTTACATTGTTGTAAGGATAATAGTCTATTTTGTAATAAATGTGATTTGAAATCATGATTCGGAACTTTCTGTCGTTTTGAACTATAATTAGAAAGAGGGGGGATAATATGAAAAGAATTCTTGTTATTAGTGATATTCATGGAGAAATAGAAAAGTTCGAACAGTTATTGGAAGAAGCTCAATATGATACAAAACAGGATCAATTAATTTTACTAGGAGATTATGTGGATCGTGGTCCCAATGCGCGTGCAGTAATTGAAAAGGTAAAAGAGTTAAAAGAAGAAGGAGCCCTCGTTCTAAAGGGCAATCATGAAGATATGATGATTAAAGCGTTAACGACTGATGAGGAACGCTCATGGAACCATTGGGTAAAAAGGAATGGTGGAGATAAGACTTTATACAGCTATGGATTTGTAGAAGAAGATATTGCAGTTAATGAGGAGGACTTCCAAAAACCGATTTTACAATCGCATGCTTTAAAAGAACATGTAAAGTTTATTCAAGAATTAGATCATTACATTGAAACAGAAGAGTATATATTTGTACATGCTGGTGTTGAGCCATTGAAACGAGTTTCTGAATCTGAACCATATGCGTTAATGTGGATCCGTAATGAGTTTCATAATGGATATAGTGGCGAAAAGGTTGTTGTATTTGGTCATACGGAAACAAAAACGCTTCATGGAAATGATAATTGTAATGTGTATTTTGGGAATAACGGTATTATAGGAATTGATGGTGGTGCTGTATATGGTGGCCAGCTAAATTGTTTAGAATTGCCTAGTAAAAAGGTGTACGTAGTAAAAAGTTGAAAGAGATAAGGAGAATCTTATTTCTTTCAATTTTTTATTAAGCAAAATTTAAGGAAGAGCTTTTATAATAAATCTTTCAAATTTTATATCGAGAAAAACGTTAGAAGGAAATAGTCAAAAATGTAATCATAAATAGAATCGAACGATATAGTGGAAGGTGAGAATATGCGCTTGCTTGTAGTAGAAGATAATGCTTCGTTATTAGAGTCTATCGTACAAATTTTGCGTGATGAATTTGAAGTAGATACAGCATTGAATGGAGAAGATGGATTATTTTTAGCGTTACAAAATATATATGATGCTATTTTGCTTGATGTGATGATGCCAGAAATGGATGGTTTTGAAGTGATTCAAAAAATACGTGATGAAAAGATTGAAACGCCAGTCCTCTTTTTGACAGCGAGAGATTCTTTAGAAGATCGAGTGAAAGGGTTGGATTTTGGTGGAGATGACTATATCGTTAAGCCGTTTCAGGCCCCTGAATTAAAAGCGAGAATTCGCGCTTTACTACGCAGAAGTGGTAGTTTAACGACACAGCAAACCATTCGCTATAAAGGGATTGAATTGTTCGGAAAAGATAAAGACGTTCAAGTGGATGGACAAGGTATTAAGCTGACGTTGAAACAATATGAGCTACTAGAGTATCTCGTTCAAAATAGCGGGAAGATTTTAATGCGTGAACAAATTTTTGATCGTGTTTGGGGATTTGATTCAGATACGACAGTAGCGATTGTAGAAGTGTATGTGCATCATTTACGTAAAAAACTAGAGCCATTCGGTTATCAGAAAGATATTCAAACCGTTCGAGGTATTGGATATATATTAAAAGAACAATGAAAAAGGGAAGTATGTTTCAGAAGACACGCATTCGATTGACTATATTGAATTCATTAGTATTTATCATATTAATAGGCGTATTAGGTAGTATTATTTATTCGTACACATATAAGCGTATTTATAATGAAATGGATCAATCTATAAAAATGGCGACTCAGTATGGAAAAAATTCAGATGTTAAAATACCACCAAGAAAAAGTATGGAGAATATTAAAATTGGAGATCCGCGTGTAACTAAAATAACTTGGAATGGGAAAATAGTGGAGGTAGAGGGGAATAACCATAAATTCCGGTCTATTTTTGAAGAGAATTTGGAAAAGTTTTCTCCAAAAAAGTTAGGATATTTACAAGATATTGAAGTGCAAGGACGATATTTTAGAACATTTGCGCTTCAAGAAGATGGAAAAATAGTTCAAATTGTACGTGATACAACAGCTGAAGAAGAGATGCTAAACACTTTATTTTTAATTCTCGTTATAGGTTGTAGCATAGGAAGCCTATGTGCGATAGGTATCGGCTTTTTTCTAGCTGGCAGAGCACTCATACCTATTCAAAATTCATGGGAGAAACAGCAGCAATTTGTTTCTGATGCATCGCATGAACTAAGAACACCGCTTGCAGTTATTCAATCAAAAACGGATGTGTTATTCCAATCTCCATCTGCTACGATAGAAGAAAAGGCGATGGATATCTCTACGATTTCAAAGGAATGTAGACGATTGTCGAAGCTCGTTAGTAATTTATTGTTGTTAGCACGTTCAGATTCTAATCAAATTGAGATGGATAAGAAAACATTTGAAATGGATAAATTGTTAGAAGAAATAGTAGATCCATATAAGGAAATTGCTTCCTATCAAGAAAAAGAGATGATATTGAAAGTAGAACATGACATATCATTTATGGGTGATAGAGAGAGAATTCATCAAATGATGGTCATATTATTAGATAATGCGATGAAGTATACGAATAAAGGTGGGCATATTCAAATCGAGTGTACACAAACGAACAGTTCGATTCGTATACGAGTGAAAGATGATGGGATAGGAGTGAAAGATGAGGACATCCCAAAACTATTTGACCGTTTTTATCAAGGAGATAAAGCGAGGAGTGCGTCAGAAGGAGCGGGATTAGGCCTTTCAATCGCGAATTGGATTGTAGAAAAGCATTATGGGAAAATATCAGTAGAGAGCAAATGGGGAGAGAGTACTTGTTTTGACGTGATTTTCCCTAAAAATCAAAGAATATAAGTGAGAAGACGATCTTGTTTTTACAAGGTCGTCTTTTTTAAGGGAAAGTTAAGAAACAATTTGTAACATGTATTATATACAGAAAGTTCGTCACATGAAGAAGTGATTATAAAAAGATATTTGAACAGATTATATCAATCATAATGTTATTTTGATTATGTATAGGGAATGATGGAAAAGAAAGTGTAAGAGGGAGGAATTAATTTTGAAAAAGAAAATGATGACGGTATTCACTATTGGAGTAATGAGTTTAAGTATATTAGGGGGTGCCTCTCCTTCTGAAACATCAAAAGGAAAGACAGATTACACGCAGCGCAGTAAAGAACAATTAAATAACGGAAAGATACATGCGGTGCATACAGAAGAGAAGGCGGAGAATCTAGGTATTGAAACGGAAGGGAAAGAACAAATTACGCTAGAAAAAGAGATCCATGAAACAGAAGTAGGAAGAGAAGCGGAACAGTTAGGAATTTCGATTGAAGGAAAAGATGTTGGAACTCTTTCAGAAGAAATTTATGAAACAAAAGTGAAGCAAGAAGCGTTAAAGCTAGGCATATCTATAGAAAATACATCAATTGTAAATTTGATTACTCAAATTAATACGATTAAAATTAGCGATGAAGCGGATAAATTAGGCATTTCGACAAATGGAAAAGAAATAGAAGAAATTGCGGAAGAAATCTATGGAACGAAAGTAAGAGAGGAAGCAGGGAAGTTAGGTATTTCACAAAAAGGAAAAGAGATAGAAGAGTTAGCGCAAGAAGTGTACGAACAAAAAGTACAGGAAGAAGCAAAAAAATATCATATCGATTTGTATGGGAAAGATATATATCAAGTATTAAGCGAAATTAATGAACAAAAAGTGTTACAAATGGCAGATGAGCTTAATATGGATAAAACGAATATGAATGTTCAAGAATTAGCAGAAAAAATAAAAAAAGATCAGCCTGAAAAAGGAAAAGAACTAAATTTTGTACCAGTGATTCGAACGGATGCGGACGCATTTTATTCTTATTTAACGAACTAAAAAGGGTGTGAGAGTGATAAGGAAATGGAAGTGGTATATATGTATGGCTTTACTCGGTATAGCAGTATGGAGTGTATATACAAATGGAATTACAAAATTAACATTCTTCAATATACAAAGTGAAAAACGAACGGGGTTTAGTAATAATGATGAGAAGGTTATCTTATCAAATGTACCATTAATTCAGCAATTACCAGAGTTAGATAGAGGATGTGAAGTAACGAGCTTAGCGATGATGTTACAATACGCAGGTATTACAGTGGATAAGATGAAATTAGCAAATGAAATAAAGAAAGTTGATTTTATGAACGATGGTGTACGTGGGAATCCGAATGAAGGATTTGTAGGAAATATTTATACCTTTTCTGAATCTGGATATGGTGTATATCATGGGCCGCTTTTTCAATTAGCGAAAAAGTATTTACCTAATAAAGCTGTAGATTTAACGGGGAAGGGTATAGAAGAAATGTATAAGAGTGTAAAGGCAGGACAACCGGTAGTTATGATTACAAATGCAACATTTGCGCCACTAGATGAGGATGAATTCACTACATGGGAGACAAATAGTGGAGATGTTTCTATTACGTATAATGAACATTGCGCTGTACTGATTGGATATGATAAGGAATTTGTATATATTCGAGATCCTCTCAGTGATAGTTTAGATGTAAAAGTACCGAGAGAAAGCTTTGAAAAGGCGTGGATACAAATGGGGAGTCAGGCGATTAGTTATGTGAAAAGCTCCAAATGAATTAGTAAGGAAAGAGATGTAAGGAATTATAAGAGGTGTTTTTTTGTTAAGAAATAAGAGAACTTTAGCTTATTATATGAGCTGAAGTTCTCTTATTTTTTATAATTAAATATTTAGAAGTAGTGAATATGTAAAAATGCATAATTGACAAAAATATTACATGTTATCATTATATATTGTTTTATATATGTCACTTGTATAAAATTACACAAGTATCCACACTACATAAAGGAGGTTTATTATGCAAAAAATATTTAACTGGGTTAAATGTATGAGTATCAAGAAAAAATTAATCATTTCATTTTTTCTTATTTTAACTATACCAGGACTTATTATCGGTGGTGTTTCATATCAAACTGCCAAAACAAATTTTGAACAACAAATTACAGGTAAAGCAAAGGAAAATATTTCGATTTTAAATACTGTTATTTCTCAAAATATAGAAGAGAAATTTGTTGATGCAGCATATTTTGCAGACATTTTAACAGAGGATACATATCCAAACGGACAAGAAGAAATAGTAAGAACGAAATTAGCGCAATATATAAAACTTCATCCAGAAGTAGAAGGTATTTATATTGGAACGCAGACGGGAAAGTTTATAAGAGAACCATTTATCCAAATGTCTGATGGGTATAATCCAACAGAGAGAGATTGGTATAAAGAAGCAAATGAAAATAAAGGGAAAGTAATTGTTACTGCACCATATCAATCAGCATCTACAAAAAATATGGTAGTGACAATTGCTAAAGAAGTAAAAGATGGTAAAGGTGTTATAGGAATTAACTTAAATTTAGATAATATTTTAAAAATCTCCAAAATGATTAACATTGGGGAAAAAGGTTATGCAGTTATTTTAGATCAAAATAAGCAAATTGTTAGTCATCCATCTAGAAAACCAGGTGCAAAAGTTACTGATCCTTGGGTTAAACCAATCTATGAAGAAAAACAAGGAAATGTTTCTTATACAGAACAAGATGATAAAAAGAATTTAATCTTTGCAACAAATGAGAAAACGGGCTGGAAAGTAGTTGGAGTCATGTTTGATGAAGAAATTACCCAAGCTGCGAATCCAGTTTTTTATAAGACTTTTATTGTCATTGCTATCGCTATTGTATTTGGTAGTGTATTAATTTATTTCATCACAAAGTCTATTACAAGACCATTAAGAAAAATAGCTGACTCGGCATATAAAATTAGTAAGGGGGATTTGACAGAGAAAATTACAATTCATTCAAATGATGATATAGGAAAATTAGGGAATTCATTTAATGAAATGTCTGCCTCTTTACAAGATATTATTACTCAAATTAGTTTTTCAGCAGAGCATGTGGCGGCATCGGCTGAAGAGTTAACAGCGAGCGTACAGCAAGCAAATGATGCGACAGATCAAATTACAATTGCAATGGAACAAGTATCAGGTGGGGCTGAATCACAAAGTCAAGGTGTTGAAGAAGGTGCGGCTACATTACAAAAAGTAAATACAGCAATTCAAGATGTGACTGGAAGTGCGGAATCCATTTCTATTTCCTCATTACATGCGAGAGAGCGAGCTAAAGAGGGTGAAGACTTGGTTGAACAAACTGCAACACAAATGCAGTCTATTTCTAGATCGGTATCCGAGTCGGATGCTATTATTAAACTTCTTGATGAGAAATCAAAGCAGGTAGGAGCTATTTCTGAAGCAATTCAAAACATCGCTACTCAAACGAACTTATTAGCTTTAAATGCGGCTATTGAAGCAGCAAGAGCGGGTGAACAGGGCCGAGGGTTTGCTATTGTAGCAGATGAGGTTAGAAAATTAGCGGAGCAATCAGGAGAATCATCTGGAGAGATTGCAAATTTAATTGCAGAAATTAAGGCTGATATTGAACATACTGTTAAGGCAATGGATAATGTGAATGGGGAAGTTCAACAAGGTCTTGATGTTGTAACAAAAACGAAAGAAAGTTTTACGGAAATTTTAAGTTCTACTACACATATTGTTTCTCAAGTTAATCAAATGGTAGAAACAACGAAGAGAATTGCTGGAGATGCAAATGAAGTGACAAATGCTATTGATGAAATTGCAGCAGCTGCAGAAGAAAATACAGCTAGTATGCAAAATGTTGCTGCTTCAACAGAAGAACAAGTAAATTCAATGGAAGAAATTAGTTCAGCTTCGCAAAGCTTAGCTGAGATGGCCGAAGAACTACAAGCGATGACTAGTAAATTTAAAGTATAATAACAGCAGATAAGTAAGGTGAAAATAATATCACCTTACTTATTTTTCTATTCAGCAATTAGGGGAGTCATTAACGGGATGAAAAAAAGAAAAAGACTATGGAATTTATGGAAAACGATTACATTGTTAGTTTGTACAGTTGTAATTTTTTCTTTACTTGTGACAGATATATTAATTAGTCATAATGTAGAACGGACAACGGAGGATAGTCAAGCAGAGAAAGCAAAAACAATTGCACACATTGTGGCGAATGAGTCAATTGTAATCCATGGTTTAATTGGGAAAGCAGATACTTCTGCAATCCAAACGTATACAAATAGAATATTAAAAAACACAGGTGTTCAATTTATTGTAGTTATGGACATGAATGGAATAAGAAAATCACATCCAAATCCTCAAAAAATAGGTCATCATTTTATTGGGGGAGATGAAGGACCTGTATTGAAAGGAATGGAACATGTATCGCTGGCAGAAGGAACTTTAGGTATTTCAATGCGAGTGTTTGTACCTGTATTTTCTGAAACAGGTAAACAACTTGGAGCGGTGGCCGTTGGTATTTCAGCAGATAATGTAAAAGAGAGAGTCAAGGAAAGTAGACATATCATTTATATTGGCGTTGGAGTTGGGATACTAGTCGGAATTATAGGAGCAATATTGCTAGCTAGACATATAAAGAAAAGTTTATTCGGTCTTGAACCTCACAGGATAGCGAAAATTCTTGAAGAAAGAAATACGATGCTACAATCTGTAAAGGAAGGTATTATTGCTGTAGATAAAGAGGCCAATGTAACTTTAATAAATAATGAGGCAAAGCGATTGTTTAAGAAAAGTGGACTTGAAGAAGATTTTATCGGTAAAGATGTTGATTTGTATATGCCTAATTCGCGTATAAAAGAAGTATTACAAACGGGAGAGGTACAATTAAACGAAGAACAAAATATTTATGGAATTACGATTGTAACGAATCGTGTTCCTTTATATGTAAAAGGAGAAATAGTTGGCGTGATTGCAACATTTCGTGATAAAACAGAGATTAGAAAATTAGCAGAAGAATTAACTGGTATTAGACTATATGCGGAAGCGTTACGGGCACAATCTCATGAATTTATGAATAAAATGCATGTCGTATTAGGGCTTACACACATGAAGCAGTATGAAGAATTACAGAAGTATATAAGCGGTATGGTGTCAGAGCATCAATATGAAATTGGTGGAGTTATGAAAAGAATAAAAAGTCCAGTATTTGCTGGTTTTTTACTCGGGAAACTTAGCTATGCTAGAGAGAAAAATATAAAATTAATTATAAGTGAAGATTCTTATATGCCGGAAATAGATGATGAAAGTATTACTCATGAACTGATTACGATTGTCGGAAATTTAATTGATAATGCATTAGAGGCAGTGACGAATTGTGAAAAGAAGCAAGTTGAATTTGAGATACAATATGGGGATACATTAACTATTACAGTACAAGATACGGGAAAAGGTATACAAGAAGAAATAGGGGTGTTATTTACGAAAGGTTATTCCACAAAGGGAGATAACCGCGGTTATGGTTTGTATCTTGTAAAAGAAAGTATACAGCGAATAAATGGGGAAATTCATATGCATTCATTAGTAGGAAAGGGAACAAAGATAACAATTGAAATACCTAAAGGTAGGGATGAGAGGCAAATATGATTAAAGTTTTAATTGTAGAAGACGACCCGATGGTAGCAATGTTAAATACGCATTATTTAGAGCAAGTAGGAGAGTTTGAACTTGTTCAAGCAGTTAACTCCGTAAAATCGGCGATAGAAGTATTAGAGGGATCACGAGTAGATTTAGTATTACTTGATATTTTTATGCCTGAAGAGACTGGATTTGAGCTTTTAATGTATATTCGGAACCAAGAAAAAGAAATCGATATTATGATGATTTCAGCTGTACATGATATGGGGAGTATTAAAAAAGCATTACAATATGGCGTAGTAGATTATTTAATTAAGCCATTTACATTTGAACGATTTAAAGAGGCATTAACTATATATCGAGAAAAACTTACTTTCATGAAAGAACAACAAAAAATTAGTCAATCGGAATTAGATTCGTTAATTTTGCAAAAAGAAAAAAGAGAGCCTATTGTCACTAAAGAGCTTCCGAAAGGATTAACGAAGCAAACGTTGCAATTAATTTGGCAGAAAATCGAGTCGCTGAATGGACGAGCGTTTACAACAGATGAAATGGCAAAATTAGTTGGGATTTCAAGAGTTTCTATTCGAAAATATGTAATGTTTTTGACTGACATTGGAGTGTTAGAAAACGAAATGATGTACCAACATGTGGGAAGACCTGTAAGTAAACTAAGATGTGTTGATCAAAAGAAAATAGAGTTTTACGTATAAGCGACTTATTATAAGTCGCTTATACTTTTTTTAATTACAAAATCAATTACAAAACTTACAAAAACTATTTTTACTATTGAAAGCGTTTTAATATTGTTATTAAGAAAACAAGGGGGTGCCATATGGGAATTCAAAAGGATATGGAAGCGGTATCATTTTCTGAAGGAAATGAAGTACAAAGAGAATCTTTCGCTTCTAAAATTATGAATGTAAAAATCGGTGTTATACCTTTACCGTTATATGTAGTATTGGCTGCTATTATTTATGGGGCATCTGTATATAATAAATTGCCAGCAGATATGATTGGTGGATTTGCAGTTATTATGATCATGGGTATTTTCTTAGGAGACATTGGGATGAGAATTCCAATTTTAAAAAATATCGGTGGTCCGGCAATACTTTCGTTATTTATTCCATCATTACTTGTATTTTTTAACTGGATGAATCCAGCTTCAATGGAAGCTGCGACTATGTTAATGAAAAAATCGAACTTTTTATATTTATATATTTCTTGTTTAGTAGTCGGAAGTATTTTAGGAATGAACCGTAAAGTGTTAGTACAAGGTTTCGTTCGTATGTTTATTCCTTTAGTAGTAGGGACCTTAGCTTCTGTAGCAGTAGGATTATTGGTCGGTTCACTATTTGGATTTGAAATGAAGCAAACATTCTTCTTCATCATCGTACCAATTGTGAGTGGTGGTATTGGGGAAGGGATTTTACCATTATCGCTAGCTTATAGTGATATTTTAAACGAATCATCAGCAACGTTTGTATCACAGCTTATTCCAGCAGCTATTATTGGGAATATGTTTGCAATTGTGAGTGCAGGGTATATGAAGCGTTTAGGTGAGAAGAAACCGGAGCTTAGTGGTAACGGTGTATTAGTAAAAACAGACAATCAAGCAGAGTTATTAAAAGAACAAAATACAGAGAAGCCAATTGACTTCTCATTAATGGGAGCGGGTTTATTAATCGCGTGTACGTTCTTCATCTTCGGAGGATTTGCTTCTAAGTTCATCGGTATCCCTGGGGCAATCATTATGATTTTCTCAGCAGCACTTGTGAAATACTTTAAATTAATGCCGGCAAAAATGGAGCAAGGAGCATTCCATCTATATAAATTTATTTCGAAGAATTTAACTTGGCCGTTAATGGTTGGACTAGGATTGCTATATATTCCGTTAAAAGACGTAGCGGCAGTTCTTTCAGTAGGATATGTTGTTGTGTGTGCATCGGTTGTTCTTACAATGGTAGCGTCAGGTTTTCTTGTAGGAAAAGTGATGAAAATGTATCCAGTTGAATCAGCGATTGTAACTGGATGTCATAGCGGTTTAGGCGGAACTGGAGATGTTGCTATTTTATCAGCTTCAAATCGAATGGAATTAATGCCATTCGCGCAAATTTCAACTCGTTTAGGCGGGGCAGCAATGGTTGTAACAGCTACAATCTTATTAAAAATGTTTTCATGATCAAACAAGCTAGCTATATTCATATAGCTAGCTTGTCAAATTAAGGGGAGATTATAAGTATGTTAGAAAATCAAATTAATGAAAGATCATTGTTATTGCATAAAGAATTAGTAGGAAAAATTGAGATTACAAGTAAAGTAGAAGTAAATTCAGCGGATGATTTAAGCCTGACATATACACCAGGTGTAGCGGAGTCTTGCAAAGCAATTGCAGCAGATGAAGAAACGGTGTATGACTATACAGCACGTGGGAATATGGTGGCAGTTGTCTCAGATGGAACAGCGGTACTTGGTTTAGGAAACATTGGACCGAAAGCGGCTATGCCTGTTATGGAAGGAAAAAGTATATTATTTAAGAAATTTGCGAATGTAGATGCTTTCCCATTATGTTTAGGGACGACGGATGTGGATGAAATCGTTACCCTTGTGAAAAATTTAGAGCCTACATTTGCAGGGATCAATTTAGAAGATATTGCAGCACCGCGTTGTTTTGAAATTGAAAAACGATTAAAAGAAGAAACGAATATTCCTGTATTCCATGATGATCAACATGGAACAGCTATTGTCGTCTTAGCGGCTGTTATTAATGCATTAAAAGTTGTTAGCAAACAAATGGATAATGTGAAAATTGTTATTAACGGTGCGGGTTCGGCAGGAATTGCGATTGGAAAATTATTATTAAAGGCTGGTGCAAAGCACATTACGTTAGTTAGCTTAGAAGGTATTGTTTGTGAAGGTGAAGCAT
Organism: Bacillus sp. CCNWLW194; assembly: GCF_037120585.1. Taxonomy (NCBI): domain Bacteria; kingdom Bacillati; phylum Bacillota; class Bacilli; order Caryophanales; family Bacillaceae; genus Bacillus; species Bacillus sp. CCNWLW194. Next base: position 46,884 of record NZ_JBBBBL010000012.1, read on the forward strand.
GGATGAACGAAGCGCAAATTGAAGTTTCAAAAAAGACAAATCGAGAACATGTGCATGGAACGTTAAAAGAAGCGATTCATCAGGCTGATATCTTTATCGGTGTATCGGCCCCTAACGTATTAACGAAAGAACTTGTACAGATGATGAATGAGAAAGCAATTGTGTTTGCAATGGCGAATCCAATTCCAGAAATCTTCCCTGAGGATGCATTAGAGGCTGGAGCAGCTGTAGTAGGAACCGGGCGCTCGGATTATGCGAATCAAGTAAATAATGTATTGGCGTTCCCTGGAATATTCCGCGGTGCGTTAGATGTGCGCGCGACTGATATTACAGAAGAGATGAAGTTAGCGGCAGCATATGGGATCGCTAACATAATTACGGACGAAGAACGTAATGCGAATTATGTAATCCCAAATCCATTAGATAAAAGAGTTGTTCCAAGTGTTGCGGAAGCAGTAGCGAAAGCAGCCATTGATTCAGGTGTGGCGCAAATTACGAAAATACCAATTTATTAATAGCTAAAAGCAGTGCCTAAAAAGGCACTGCTTTTTTGAGATAAGAAATCAAAATAATGAAGAAATGTAGAATTATTTATGTTTCTTCATTATTCATTTAATTCCATTGCAACTTGTTTACCATTTACTAAAACCTCAGTTATTGCTACGATTATTTCTATCATTTTTTTCATCTCTCATCTCTCCTCGTGTCATTTCTTACTTTAAGTATAAGAGAAGAGAGCTACTTCAACTATCGAAGTACATGACGTAGAAATTACATTGTTGTAAGAAAGTGTTTTAGTTTTGTCACTTTACTCAGCAGTAATTACAAACTGATCATAATATTTTTCATTTATATATATGTTTAATATCCATAATCCAGATGAAGGTAATGACATTACGAGAGGGAGTTCTGTTATTGTAGTATCGACTATATTTGAAGTAGTCCAAGTTTGTTTAGAAGTGTCTTTTTGAAAGAGTACCGGCGCCGGAGTGACAGATCCTTGTTTTAGCGCAATGATAGACAATTTTCCAGTTGGTATTTCAGGATCTAGAAAGTACCACATTATTTCATTTTGTTCATTTGAGATAATAGAGGTATCAGCCATTGCGATTTTTCCTTCAATGCCTTTTAACGGTATTTTTCCATCTACGAAGGATGGAGCTTCTTCCCAATTCACATCTTTTAAAACGCTAAGATGAAAAAAGGAAGGTGCGTTAACTTGAGTGGATGATGTTGTAATGCTTTCTTTTTTAGGTACTTCTGAATCAGGCTGTGCTTGTGCGCATCCAGTGATGAGAAAGGAGAAAAGTAGCATAGTTCCGATTTTTTTCATGGTGCCACACTCCTAATTTTTATTGTTAGTGTAATTGTATTTGCTAGAAAGCAGGACAATTCCTTTAAAACGTTAAAAGAGGTCGTAAGTTTTGTACGACCTCTTTTGACATTTTTTATATTTGCTCAGTTGAAAAGGTTGGTTCTCTCTCTTTTTGAGGCATTGTTAAGAAAATAACTGAAAGAACGATACATACGCCACCTAATAATTGATAGGCTCCAAAGGATTCATTCAGCCAAACGATTGAAACGATGGCAGCTACAAGTGGTTCAATGCTAGATAGAATGCTTGTTTCTGTTGCGGCTAAATATTTCAGACTACCGATATAAAGAAGGAAAGAAAGAGTGCCACTTATAATGATAAGGATAAGCATAGAAAAAGTTTTTGGTGTAAAGGTTTGTGAAAGCTGACTCCATCCAAACGAACGATTGCAAATAAGCAGGGCGATGCCGCCAATTAACATCCCCCAGCCAATTACTATAGTTGTTCCACATTCTTTAATAAGAGAAGCTGGATGAAGGGTATAAAATGCAAATCCAATTGCCGTTAATAGGCCAAAAATAATCGCTTCTTTTGATAAAATAATATTTTCAATCGAACCGTTTGTAATAATAAAGTATGTCCCTGTTAGCGCGGCTATAATTGCGAATAGTTGCATAGAAACAGGGAATTTTCTTTGCTCAAATGCAACATAAATAGTAATAAGAACAGGACCAAGAAATTGAAATAATGTTGCTGTGACCGCATTACTAATATGAACCGTTTCGATAAAGGCGTATTGAGCACCGAGCATCCCGAGAATAGAGAAAATAATAAGTTGTATAGAATATCTAGGATGTTTCCAAATTTGAAATATGTTTTGTTTCTTTATAAGTAAAAAAGATAAAATAAATACTCCCGCAAGCAACAAGCGAATTGTTAAAAAATCAATTGATGATACGTTAGTATGTTGAAATAGCCACTGAATCATTGGACCAGATAATCCCCATAAGGTAGCTCCTGTAATAATCATAATGAGTCCAATACGTCTACTATTGTTCATAATCATGCATCTCCTCTCGAGTATTTGATTTTTTATGTGTGACATGATAAAAGGAATTATATATAACTTCTGGTACTGTAAAAAGTATCAGATTTTAGTTTTATTAAGGGGTCAGATATTATGTTAGAATTAACGCCTAATTTAAATATGAATAGTAAAAAGGCATTGTACGTGCAATTGTATGAGTATATAAAAAAAGAGATTAAAGATGGAACGATTCCGGCTTTTACAAAATTACCTGCAAAGAGAAAGCTGGCGGGCTATTTACAAGTGAGTAAGAATACAGTAGAAGCGGCTTACGAGCAATTACTTGCAGAAGGTTATATTGAGTCGGCATCGAGAAAAGGTTACTTTGTATGTGAAATTGAACACATGATTGATGTAGAAGGAAGCGAAGCGGAAGTAGAAGAAATACCGTTTCAGGAGGAGAACTATACATTTGATTTCACTCAAACAGGGGTGGATACGAATACTTTTCCTTTCACTATGTACCGCAAGCTTATAAATGATGTATGGCAGCCACATAATAATGAGTTGCTTTTTCTTGGACACCCTCAAGGGGAATTGAGCTTAAGGGAGGAAATTGCGAACTATTTGTATGAATCTAGAGGTGTGCGTTGTTCTGCTAGTCAAATTGTATTAGGAGCGGGAACACAAATATTAGTAAAGTTACTTTTTCAATTGTTGAAGGGAAGTAATTATGCTGTTGAAAACCCAGGTTATCATAGGAAAATGGTCGTTTTTGAACAGAGAGAACAAAAGGTTCAAATGTTGTCTTTAGATAAGGATGGCATTTGTATGGCAGATTTAGAAAATAGCGATGCAAATGTTGTATTTGTAACTCCCTCTCATCAATTCCCATATGGAATGATTATGCCTATTACAAGAAGGACGCAACTTTTACAATGGGCGAAGAAAGAAGGAGGCAGGTATATTATTGAAGATGATTACGATAGTGAATTTCGCTATTCAGGAAAGCCAATTCCAGCGCTACAAGGGTTAGATACAGAGGGGAAAGTTATTTATATGGGGACGCTATCAAAAGCTTTGTTACCCTCATTACGGATGAGTTATATAGTATTACCGAAGAATTTAATTATAAAGTATCAAAAGGAATATTTGTTTTATACACAAAGTGTTTCAAGAATGGACCAAGAAGTGATAAGAAGATTTTTAAATGAAGGCTATTGGGAAAAACATATTCATAAAATGCGTGTCGTCTATCGAAAGAAGAGAGATAGACTCGTTTTTGAAATAGAGAGGTATTTCTCTAATTGTGTTGAAGTGATAGGAGAAGATTCGGGATTACACATTTTATTAAAAGTGCATAATGGAATGCACGAAGAAGAACTAATTAAAGAAGCAGCAAAATATAGTATTAAAATATATCCTGTTTCTACGTACTATGAAGACGGTACTGCACCTGGAAATGTAGTTTTACTTGGGTTTGCAATTTTATCAGAAGAAGAAATTGCGAAAGCGATTCAATTATTACATAAGGCATGGGTTACAAGAAAGTAAAAAACATCCTCATACATGAGAGGATGTTTTTTATTATTTATTTTCATCTAAGAATAAGACCATATGCTCTTCGTCCCAATATTGTCCGTTATATTTTAATGAACGTTCTTGCACACCGAATGTTTTAAATCCTAATGATTCATAAAGTTTTTTTGCGCCATCGTTGCCAACAACAACATCAAGCATAACTTGTTCTACCTCTAAAGATTTAGCAAGTTCAAGACATTCTTTAATAAGTGCTTTTCCTGCTCCAAGTCCGCGTGCTTTTGGAGACACATATACAGAACCGATTTTAGCTTTATGTTCTTGTTTTACATATGGTTTCGTTTCCAGCGTTGCAACCCCGATTAATTGCCCATCTTTAAATGCACCTAGCGTATAGTTTTCATCTTGTGCTAATTTTTGTGCTTTATATTCAATCGCACACTCTTTATTAATAATATCTTCATAAGAAGAGCTGAAAGCTTCAGGGTTTTGCTTTAATCCTTCTACACGAAGTTCTAAGTAAATTTCCGCTTCGTCTTTTGTTAATACATGGATATCCAATTATATCACCCTCCAAATCTTTGACAAATGTATCTTTACCCTGCATTAACGGGCAGTAAGACTCCAACTTTAAAATTCGGCGAATGCGCGGAATTTAGGTGGGAGATAACTGCCTATAAATGCCCGATTGGTTCAACTAATAATCCATGGGGTGAACCTTTCCATGGATTAAAGTTTCACTTTATTTTATATTGAAATAAGAATAATTTCAAAAGCTTAGCTTATATGAGCTGATTTTATGAACAAAATAACACCAGTAGTGTTTACTACTACTGGTGTTTTCACACACATATTACTCAAAAGGTAGTTCGATTATAAAGTTTGTTCCTACTCCTAATTGGCTTGTTACTAGAATGGAACCGTTATGCAATTCTATAATTTCTTTTGCAACAGCTAGCCCGATACCTTTTCCTCCAGTAGCTCTCGTTCTGGATTTATCAACACGATAAAAACGATCAAAAATATGTGGAATATCTTCTTCAGGAATACCTTCTCCTTCATCTTCTACACTTATTGTAAAAGAATCTGTTTCTATGAGTACGCGTATCGTAATAGTTGTGTTTTCTAGTGAGTGTTGATAAGCATTGTGTAATAAATTTAACATAACTTGTTCCATACGTCTTTCGTCTATGCAAACTTCTAAATCATCTTTGCAATATACATGGAGTTGCATTTGTTTATTTGTTAATGTAGTTTTTGTTTTTTCAACCATTCGTTCTAAAAATGGCCTAAGAAGCACTGTTTGTTTTTTTATAACAAACTGGTGTTGTTCTAATTGCACCAGCATAAATAAATCTTGGACGAGATCGGTTACACTATCTGTTTCATCCTCAATAATTTGCAAGTATTCTTCACGCTCTTCTTTCGTTAAAGAGTCTCTCTTTGCCACTTTCGCATAACCTTTCATATAGGTTAATGGAGTTAATAATTCGTGAGCAACACTAGCGAGAAATTCGCTTCTTTCTTTTTTCATATAAGTCAGTTCACTGGATAAATCTTCAATCGTTTTTGCTAAGCTTCCAAGTTCATCATTCCGTTTAATACCTAATTGAATTGGCTTATTTAATTTTGACATTTTTTCTGTTGCCCTCTTCATTTTGATAAGCGGTTCAGTAATAACACGAGAAAAAACAAAGACAGAAATAGTCGTTAAAATAATTGTCAAAACACTAATGATAAGAAATTGCTTCATGAGTTTAAGTAACATATTTTCTAAGAAAGATGTTTTTAATAACATATATAACTTTCCTTGAAACTCTGCTGTGTTAAGTGGGCTTACCGTTGTGATGAATTTTGATTTTTTCCAGTTCTTTTCGACGATCAATCCGCCTTTTGGAATAGGTTCTGTTTTACAAGTAAGTTGTTTTTGCATTGCTTTTGTTACTGGTTCTGAAGTGGAAATAATTTTTCCGTTATCGTCTGTTATAATGATAGCTATATCAGAGTTAGCGATTGCTTCTGATTCAACTAAGTGTTCAGCCTCATCAGCGATATCGAACTCTGGGTACACAGGACGGTTAGGATTTTTATTGTATTCAGCGCGTTCGACGTGTTTCTTTTCTTTAGCAATTGTATTCCACTTTGCGCGTTTTGTAATTTTGTCACTATAGCGATTACCCTTTTCTAAAAGAGCAAGTGTTTCTTCCTCAATCCGCATTGTTGAAATACTTTTGTAAAAAGAAACGAAAGCAATTGTTTCAATACATAAGGCTAATATTAAAAAGTATGTCCCAATTTTAAGTGAAAGTTTACTCATTTTCTCACCATACCTTATTCATAATAAAGGGTCAGTGGTATGATATTTCCACTGACCGAAGTAATTATTCACTTTTCCATTTATATCCGACTTTATAAACAGTTTCTAAGTAATTTTCAACTGGAAATCCTTTTTTGCGTAATTTATCACGGATATTGCGAATATGTGAATCGATTGTTCTATATTCGATGTCTGTTTCATAACCCCAAATTTTTTCGATTAAATCATCTCGGCTATAAGCGCGGTTTGTATTTTGTAAAAATAGTCCAAGTAACGAAAATTCGATAGGTGTTAGTGAGATTTTCTCATTATAAACTGTGACAGTATGTTTCGTTTTATCCCACTCAATACCATTGAAGCTAACAAATCCATCTTTCTTTGTACGGCGTAATATAGCCTCAATTCGTGCAACTAATACATGCTCATCAAATGGTTTTGTAATATAGTCATCTGCGCCCATAGTAAGACCTTTCACCATATCATAATTTTGATTACGAGCTGTTAGCATAATAATTGGAACGTTGGAAATTTGACGAATTTGATAGCAAGTATCCCATCCATCCATATTTGGCATCATGACATCTAACAAAATAATATCGAAGTCTTTTTGTTCTATTAATTTTAGCGCTTCAAGGCCAGAGGTAGCTTTCATACAAAAATAGCCGCGAGGGCTTAAGAACAGATCTAATAATCGTAACATACGTTCTTCATCGTCTACTAATAAAATTTTTACCATAATCTTGTGCACCCCAAACTGTTCATTCTACTTGTATAGTTTACATGAAAATAATAAAAAACTCTTTTTATGTGATTGAGTGGAAGAGTTATTTTTCGCTCAGAGTAATTGACATAAAAAATGCACTAGTTTTGCACAACTATTTCTTATAATAGAAAACGTAGCGACACAAAATACCCTATGTTGCGACATAACGTCATGTCATTTTATTTATAAAATGACAATTCCATTCTATTGTGTATGTGAGATAGAGAGGGTTTTCGTATTCACCTCGCATCGGATAAGAAAAATTTCCTATCTCACACTTTTTTTAAAAGGAGATCATACACATGAATCCAAAAGAAGAAATTTCAAAAAAAGAAAAGCAAGATCGTAATACGGTTGTCATGTGCATTGCCGTATCTATGGTTATTATTATAAGTTGTGTAAATAAAATTTGGGGGATTTTATAATATATAAAAGCTCATTGCTTCGTAAGAAGCAATGAGCTTTTTTCATTATTAGGGGAATAGTTCTATATAATAAACCAAGGTAAAATTGCTAACCCAGAAGTTACAATCGCTGTAGTAAATATTAAAAGCATAGCTCGTTTGTTTTGTTTCATGTCACATTCTCCTCTACATATCAATTGAATGCTATACGTTCATTTCATGAGCAGTTAAGGGTGGATTTCCTCACTAAGTAAAGTTTCACTTTATATTTTTAGTATAATGAATGGAAAGGTTTGGTACGATCGATAAAGGTGACATGAAGATTACATTGTTGTAATGAAAAAAGCACCTTTTTAATAAAAAGGTGCTTTTGGAAAACTTATATTGAAGTATTAATCATTTAAGAACAGAACCATATGTTCCTCGTCCCAATATTGACCGTTATGTTTTAATGAACGCTCTTGTACGCCGTAAGTTTGGAAATCTAATGATTCATATAATTTTTTTGCAGCATCGTTACCAACTACAACATCGAGCATAAGTTGTTCTACATGTAATTTATCGGCATTTTCAATAATTGCTTTAATAAGCGCTCGTCCTGCTCCAAGGCCACGAGCTCTTGGGGAAACAAAAACGGAACCGATTTTTGCTTTATGTTCTTGTTTAATAAATGGTTTTGTTTCTAAAGTAGCGATACCAATTAAATCGTTATCTTTGAAGACACCTAGAGTATACTTATCCGGATTGCTTAATCGTTTTGCCATAGCAGCTACAGGATCCTCATGTTTAAGAACATCTTCATAAGAAGAGCTAAAAGCTTCCGGGTTCTTCGTTAAACCTTCCATACAAACTTTTAAATATATTTCTGCATCCTCTGTCATTAATAAGCGAATTTCCATCGTTGTAACCTCCTTGGTTGATTTCAAATAAATCCATTACTTGTATAAGATTGTATATGCGTTTTGTTAGCAGTCTCTTTTAATTTGTAAAAGAATGAAAAGATATATGCTATAATGTTTTATTTTTAATTACCCCGCATTAACGGGAAATAAAGCTCCCCACTGATTAAAGTTTCACTTTATGTAATGAAATTATATATTAACTTTATTAACTATTCAAGTGTTTAATATATTACATTTTTATAACTAAAATAACTCCTCGATCGAGGAGTTATTTTAGTTATTCGATTGATAACCATCAATTCGATGTGGATGTGTATAAATATTGCAAGATTCATTTCTAATAAACCCTACGACTGTAATGCCTAAATCTTGAGCGAGTTGCAATGCTAGTTTTGTTGGAGCGGATTTAGATAGAACAATTTCACATCCGATTTTTGAAACTTTGAGTAAAATTTCGGATGAAATACGCCCGCTAAATGCGATGATTTTTCCTTTAACGGATATATCGTTGCGCAAACAATGACCATATATTTTATCTAATGCATTATGTCTTCCAATATCCATTCTTGATATGAGGATATTGTTTCGATCACATAGCGCGGTATTGTGAACCCCACCAGTTTGGCGAAATGTAGTGGAAGATTGTTGTAAAGTATTCATTAAGTGAAAGCATTCTTCAGGACTAATTTTCACATGTATATCATGTAAATCTTTTGCTTTTGCAGCATCGTTAGCGAAAATAAAACCTTGTCTACCTTTTCCACAACAGGAAGTGATATATCGTTTATTATATAAATTTTGATAGAGCGGATTTACTTTTGATGATATTACATGGACAATTCCATTATCTTTTTGAATCCATAGTTCTCCAACATCTTTATAGGAAGAAATAATTCCTTCAGAAATTAAAAAACCAATTACCATATCTTCGATGTAATTTGGTGTACATACGACTGTTACATACTCTTCGCTATTTATTTTAATAGTGATAGGAGATTCTGTAACAATCTCATCAAGTTGTTTTGAAAATGTACCAGACTGATAGCGTACAATTGTATAATTCTCTTGCGTAGGCCCCATATTAAATTCCCCTTTTATACGTATTTCTCTCCCACATTTATCATAAAACATTGAAAAAATAAAAACATCTATTAGAAGAAAGGTATCAGATTATTTTGGTTATTATTGTATATATACGATATAATAGAAATGTAGAATAGTGAAATTTTCAAGCTTTCGTAGTGATACCTTATAAACATCTAGAATCGACTTCATAAGAAAAGTATTTGGACAGAGCGTTTCAAAAATATGTACAGTAATCTATTTATGAAAACGGATTCATAAATATGTTGTACAGTTGGTTGTAAGGAGAGGGGAAACTATGGCAGAACAGACAGTCCGTGTAACCGTAGATGGTAAAGAATTTTCAGCATCAGGTGAAAAGACAATACTACAATTATTTAATGAGAGTAATTTGGAACATCCTCAAATTTGTCATGTACCAGAAGTAGATCCAATTCAAACTTGTGATACGTGTATTGTAGAAGTAGATGGAAAGTTAATGCGTGCTTGTTCAACGAAGCTTGAGAATGGTATGCATATTGAAAGACAGTCACAGCGTGCAAAAGAGGCACAGACTGAGGCAATGGATCGAATATTAGAGAATCATTTATTGTATTGTACTGTTTGTGATAACAATAATGGTAACTGTAAAGTCCATAACACAGTGCATATGATGGGAATTGAAGAACAGAAATATCCGTATGAGCCAAAAGTAAGTGCTTGTGAAGTGGATATGTCACATCCGTTTTATCGGTATGATCCAAATCAATGTATTGCTTGTGGACAGTGTGTAGAAGTATGTCAAAACTTACAGGTTAATGAAACTATATCGATAGACTGGAGCTTAGATCGTCCACGTGTTATATGGGATCATGGTATAAGCATAAATGACTCATCTTGTGTGAGTTGTGGGCAATGTGTAACAGTATGTCCATGTAATGCGTTGATGGAAAAATCAATGTTAGGTGAAGCTGGATTTATGACAGGATTAAAACCAGATGTGTTAGATCCTATGATTGATTTTGTAAAGGATGTAGAGCCTGGATATAGTAGTATTTTAGCGGTTTCAGAAGTAGAGGCTGCGATGCGTAAGACGAAAGTTAATAAAACAAAAACAGTTTGTACATTTTGTGGTGTCGGTTGTTCATTCGAAGTATGGACGAAAGATCGTCAAATTTTGAAAGTGCAACCTGTTTCAGATGCACCTGTTAATGGTATTTCCACATGTGTAAAAGGTAAATTTGGATGGGATTTTGTAAACAGCGAAGATCGTATTACAAAGCCATTAATTCGCCAAGGAGATATGTTTGTTGAAGCTTCTTGGGAAGAAGCTCTTGAAGTGGTTGCATCTAATATGCAGCATATTAAATCAGAATACGGCAGCGATGCGTTTGGATTTATTTCTTCTTCAAAAGTAACGAATGAAGAAAATTACCTTATGCAAAAACTAGCTCGACAAATATATGGAACGAATAATGTAGACAACTGTTCTCGTTACTGTCAGTCGCCAGCGACAGATGGTTTATTTAAAACTGTCGGTATGGGCGGGGATGCTGGAACAGTGAAAGATATAGCTGAAGCAGGACTTGTCATTATTGTTGGTGCGAATCCAACAGAAGGACATCCTGTACTTGCGACGCGTGTAAAACGTGCTCATAAATTACACGAGCAAAAACTAATTGTAGCAGACCTTCGTAAACATGAAATGGCAGAGCGTGCGGATTTATTTATTCATCCGAGCCAAGGAACGGATTACGTATGGCTTGCTGGTATTACGAAATATATTATTGATCAAGATTGGCATGATAAAAAGTTCATAGCTGAAAACGTAAAGAATTTTGATGAATATAGCAAAATGGTAGAGAAATATACGCTGGACTATACAGAGAAAATTACAGGGATTTCGAAAGAAAATCTAAAAGAAATGGCTCGTATGGTATATGAAGCAGATGGTACTTGTGTACTTTGGGGAATGGGCGTAACTCAAAATACAGGAGGAAGTACGACGTCCGCTGCAATTTCAAATTTACTACTCGTTACGGGTAACTACCGTCGTCCTGGTGCAGGTGCATATCCATTACGAGGACATAATAACGTACAAGGTGCTTGTGATATGGCAACATTGCCAAACTGGCTTCCAGGTTATCAAGCAGTATCAGATGATACGCTTCGTGCTAAGTTTGAAAAAGCATATGGTACAACTATTCCGAAAGCGCCAGGATTAAATAATATTGCAATGTTACTTGCGGCAGAAGAAGGAAAACTACGTGGTATGTATGTCATGGGTGAAGAAATGGCTTTAGTCGATTCAAATGCGAACCATGTGCAACATATTTTAGCGGATTTAGATTTTCTTATCGTTCAAGATATGTTCTTATCGAAAACAGCTCGTTTTGCTGATGTTATTTTACCAGCAGCACCAAGTTTAGAAAAAGAAGGAACCTTTACGAATACAGAGCGCCGTATCCAAAGGTTGTATGAAGTATTAAAGCCGCTTGGTGAGTCAAAACCAGACTGGTGGATTTTACAAAAAGTAGCTCGTGCACTTGGTGGGGATTGGAATTACGAAAGTCCGAGTGAAATTATGGATGAAATTGCATCACTTGCACCATTATATTCTCAAGCAACGTACGACCGTCTAGAAGGATGGAATAGTTTATGTTGGGGTAGTCATGATGGTAGCGATACACCGCTATTATATGTAGACGGATTTAACTTCCCAGATAAACTTGCTCGTCTATCATTAGATGAATGGATACCACCGGTTGTAGCACCAGATGAGTATGATTTACTTTTAAATAATGGACGCATGCTCGAGCATTTCCATGAAGGGAATATGACGAATAAGTCGGCTGGTATTTTATCTAAAGTATCTGAAGTATTCGTTGAAATTTCACCGGAACTTGCTATAGAGCGCAATGTGAAAGATGGTGGTCTTGTGGAATTAGCGTCACCATTTGGGAAAATTAAAGTACAAGCGCTTATTACTGATCGTGTAACGGGGAAAGAGCTATATTTACCGATGCATGCAACGATAAATGAAGAAGCAATTAATATTTTAACTGGGACGGCAACAGACATTTATACGTGTACACCGGCGTATAAACAAACGATGGTGAAAATGCGTGTATTACGTGAAAAAGGAAACCGCCCGTTACCATCTTCGAACCCGCGAGATAAAAAGCGTAATCCGCAAAATGGTGTTGAAATCGAGCAAAAGTGGCAAAGAAAGCAATACGTATCACTTGTGGACTAGGGGGCGGAGATAGTGGCGAAAGAAATTACTTTAATTAAAAAGAAAGTTATAACAGAGGAAGAACAGAAACAGCAAGTAGCAGATGAACTTCTAAATGAGCTATCTAATAATCGTGAAGCAGTAGAAGAAACAATGCAGCTTTTAGCACAGTTGCAAAAGGCTGGTATATTAGATGCGGCGATTAGTTTACTTGCTGCGAAGGAAGATGTTTCAAAAATCGCTGTGGAGCAATTAAATCGTGAACCAGTTAAAAATGCACTCAATAATATGATGGGGGCAGGGGAAGCGCTATCCTCAGTTGACCCAGAAGTAACAAAACAAATCACATCGAGTTTAGTCACTGGATTACAATTTGCAACAGATGAATTAAATAGTGGTAAAAAAACAAAAGTGATGGATTTCTTTAAAGTGTTAAAAGATCCAGATATCAATAGAGCCATTACATTCGGTTTTAGCTTCTTGAAAGCATTTGGACAAGGGTTAGAGAAAAAATAGAGTAGATGAAAAAGGTGATGGGGAGTAACCATCACTTTTTTCATTGTATGTATAAGAGTGTTCATGTTAAGCGGAATATATTATTATTAAAAAGATGGATTAGAAATGGAAATGTGGAATCCATCTCAAATATCGTTTTAGAATGTGGAGGAATATATGCAACACCGTAAAAGACTATCTATACCAGGAGTAATTGGACATTCCTTTCAAACAGTTAGATTTGCTTTTTGGAATGTATTAACCTTTCAACTTGCTTATAAATTATTAGCAGCGATTGTATTTGTCCCGCTATTTGGGATCATTTTTAATAAGTTATTGTATTTTGGTGGTTATGCAAATGCGACGAATGATGAATTATTAGCGTTTTTAAAGACGCCATACGGCATATTGGCAATCGTAATTTTATCATTGTTAGCACTGTTTCTTATCTTTACGGAATTTGCGGTGCTTATTATTATTTCGTACTTTGCTCATAAAAGGCAAAAGGTGAGATTACGTCCGATTTTGTATAAAACAGTAACGTATTTACCTTCCCTTTTTACATATTGCTTACCAGGATTTGTTTTGTACGCAGTTGTGTTATTACCACTATTAAGTACGGGGTATAAATCTGCATTGATTCCTGAGATTCAAATTCCTAATTTTATTACAGGTGAACTATTTAAGACAACAATGGGTCAAGTTGGATATTATGCTTTCTTTGCTGTAGTTGCCTATTTAAATCTTCGTTGGATCTTTGTTTTACCTATTATCGTTTTAGAGGAAAAGCCGTTCCGCACCGCAGCACGAAAAAGTGCAAACTTAGTAAAAGAAAGCTTTTTTAAAGTATTATTCTTTTTAGTAGGTTTTTTCATATCTGTAGGAATTGTCTTTCTTTTATTTATAGGAATTTATTTACTTTGTCTGTGGGGAGTATATGAATTTACAAACCCAGCAGGGACATTTGCATTATTAGCGGAATCAACAATGTCTGTATTTTTAACGAGTACATTGTATTTATTTAGCTTTATCGTGACACCATTTTATATTATGGCGATTACGCGATTATATTTACAAAAAGTTCCAGTTGAAGACGTTTTATTAGAAGAAGGATTGGATTATTCGAAAACGAAAGCAGATAAATGTTTCTTCCAAAAACATCGTTGGAAATTTATTGGCGTATATATTGTAGGAATTATTACTGCGGGAATGGTTGTTGCCTTCATTGTGACCTTTATTACAAACACATATAAAGAACCAATTATTATGGCTCATCGTGGTTATATTTCAAAAGGTGTAGAGAATACAAAAGAAGCTTTGCAAGGGGCTATTGATGCGAAAGCAGACTACGCTGAAATTGATGTACTGCAAACAAAAGACGGTGAATTAGCAGTTATACATGATTTGAAGTTGAAACGCCTTGCTAATGCTAATGTTCATGTGTCAGATTTAACGATGGACGAGTTAAGACAACTTACTCTTAGTCAAGATGGGTTTTCAGGACAAATAAGTACACTTGATGAGATCATTAAGCTGGCAAAGGGAAAAATCAAACTCAATATTGAAGTGAAGCTTCATGGTGGCGAAAAAGATTTCGTAAACAAAGTATTAAAAGCGATTAAAGATAATGAATTTGAGAAACAATGTGTAATTCAAACGTTACACTATCCGCTTATTAAAGAGTTTAAGCGGGCAAATCCAGATATAAAAGTAGGATATATACTGTATGCGAGTAGAGCTAACTTAAAAAATGTGAAAGCTGATTTTTATGTAGCAGAAGAATACATGTTAAATAAGAAATTAGTAAAAGAAGCAAGAAAGTTAAACAAGCCAATTTACGTATGGACGGTAAATGATATGGAAAGTTTAAAGGGATATTATAAACTAAACGTAGATGGTATCATTACCGATTATCCTGAAGATGCACGTGAAACAATTAAGATGTTAAAAGAGCAAGAGGCGGAAGAAAGTGATTTGTTTGATAAAATTACTGAAACAACAGATGATTTATTTTCCAAGTTATTTATAAGTTACCCAGCTGCTGGCTAAATGCCCGCAGCTGTTTTTTTATGAAAAGAATATATCTCTAAAGTATTGTGTAAATTAATGACTGTATATGTATACGGCATCAGTAGGGTTTCTTACATTGTTACATTATTGTCGAATAATAAAAGATTACTGTTTGTTTTGAAGAAGTATAATAAAAATAGAGTGATAGATAATGAAATGAAATGAGAAACTTAATAGAATCAATGTTTTATATATTTACACTATTCTAAATATATAAACTTTAAAAAAATAGTATGTTAGCGTTTTCATAACTTTTAAGTTATGCTAGAATAAGGACATAAGTTATTAATTATTACAAAAAGAAAAAAGACTTTCTTTTTTCTGTTAATTATAAGGGGGCATTTCATTATGCGTATTGGGGTACCAGCAGAAATTAAAAACAACGAAAACCGTGTAGCAATGACACCAGCAGGTGTTGTACATTTAATTCGTAACAATCACGAAGTATTCATTCAAAAGGGTGCAGGTTTAGGATCTGGTTTCACAGATGCTCAGTATGTTGAAGCAGGAGCGAAAATTGTTGATACAGCTGAAGAAGCTTGGAACATGGAAATGGTTATGAAAGTTAAGGAACCAATTGAAAGCGAATACAAACACTTCAGCGAAGGTTTGATCTTATTCACATACTTACACTTAGCTCCAGAACCAGAATTAACAAAAGCATTAATTGAAAAGAAAGTTGTTTCTATTGCATATGAAACAGTACAATTAGAAAACCGTTCTCTACCATTACTTGCACCTATGAGTGAAGTAGCTGGTCGTATGGCTGCACAAATTGGTGCACAATTCCTTGAGAAGAACAAAGGTGGTAAAGGTATCTTACTTGCAGGTGTTCCAGGGGTTAAACGTGGTAAAGTAACAATTATCGGTGGTGGACAAGCTGGTACAAATGCTGCTAAAATTGCAGTTGGACTAGGTGCGGATGTAACAATCATCGACTTAAGTGCAGAACGTCTTCGTCAATTAGATGACATTTTCGGAAATCAAGTGAAAACTTTAATGTCTAATCCTTACAATATTGCAGAAGCTGTAAAAGAGTCTGATCTTGTAATCGGTGCAGTATTAATCCCAGGTGCAAAAGCGCCAAAACTTGTAACAGAAGAAATGATTCAATCAATGGAACCAGGTTCTGTTGTTGTAGATATCGCAATTGACCAAGGTGGTATTTTCGAAACAACTGACCGTATTACAACTCATGATAACCCAACTTACGAAAAACACGGCGTTGTTCATTATGCAGTTGCAAACATGCCAGGTGCGGTTCCACGTACATCAACTCTTGCATTAACAAACGTAACAGTACCATATGCAGTACAAATTGCTAACAAAGGCTACAAAGAAGCTTGCCTAGGCAACGCTGCATTACTAAAAGGTATTAACACATTAGATGGCTATGTAACATTCGAAGCAGTTGCAGAAGCTCACGGTGTAGAGTACAAAGGTGCTAAAGAATTACTAGAAGCAGAAACAGTATCTTGCTAATAGAAGCATTATACAAAACAAAATCGAACACTATATAAAACAACATGATAAGAGCTAAGAGATAATACCTCTTAGCTCTTCTTGGTAAAAGGGGGCATTCATCGTGGCCAACCTATTTAAAAAGAAATCCGTTACGCAATTGTTAGGGGAAAGTAAAAGTAAAACTTTAACGAAAACGCTAGGGGCATTTGACCTAACAATGCTAGGGATTGGTGCGATAATTGGTACAGGAGTTCTAGTATTAACTGGATTAGTAGCCGCAAGAGATGCTGGTCCAGCAGTTATTTTTTCATTTATGATTGCAGCAATTGTTTGTGGATTTGCAGCTTTATGTTACGCAGAAGTTGCATCTACACTTCCTGTTTCAGGTAGTGTGTACACATATTCGTATGCAACAATTGGTGAGTTTGTTGCCCATTTAATGGGATGGACATTGTTATCCGTATATGTTGTAACAACTGCCGCAGTAGCTGGTGGATGGACGGGTTATTTCCATAACTTAGTGAGTGGATTGGGACTTGAAATTCCAAAAGAATTGCTAACGATTCCAGCACAAGGTGGTATGGTAAACCTACCAGCAGTTATTGTTACGTTGGTGATAACTTGGTTATTATCACGAGGTACGAAAGAAAGTAAACGTGTGAATAACATAATGGTATTAATTAAAATTGGTATTGTTGTTTTATTCATTGCAGTTGGTGTATTCTACGTGAAACCAGAAAACTGGATACCATTTGCACCTTACGGTTTAAGTGGAGTGTTCGCAGGGGGAGCAGCAGTATTCTTTGCTTTCTTAGGATTTGATGCATTAGCAACTTCTGCTGAAGAAGTAAAAAATCCACAACGTGATCTACCAATTGGTATTATTGCTTCGCTAGTTATTTGTACAATCATTTATGTTGTAGTTTGTCTCGTTATGACAGGTATGGTTTCTTATAAGGAATTAGATGTACCTGAAGCTATGGCATATGTGTTAGAAGTTGTAGGACAAGATAAAGTGGCTGGTGTAATTGCTATTGGAGCTGTAATCGGTATTATGGCTGTAATTTTCGCTTACATTTATGCAACAACTCGTGTATTCTTCGCGATGAGCCGTGACGGTTTATTGCCAAAATCTTTCGCGAAAATTAACAAGAAGACTGAAGCACCAACATTTTCAGTTTGGTTAACAGGAATTGGTAGTGCTTTAATTGCTGGATTTATCGATTTAAAAGAATTGTCGAATTTAGCGAATATTGGAGCGTTATTAACATTCGCCATGGTTGGTGTAACTGTTATCATTCTTCGTAAAACGCATCCGAAATTACAACGTGGATTTATGGTACCACTTGTACCGATCTTACCGATTATTTCAGTTGCATGTTGTGTATTCTTAATGGTAAATTTACCATTAAAAACATGGATATACTTCGGTGTTTGGTTAGCAATTGGAGTAGTTGTATACTTTGTATATTCGAAAAAGCATAGTCATTTAAAAGACGATGGAAGTTCGCAGGATAATTTAGAACAAGCTAATTAAAAGGGATATAAGTATAGTAAGCCTTGTGCGTCTAGGGAACGCGCAAGGCTTTTTCTTTTGTGCAAAGTGTACATCCTTTTTTGTATGAGAATGTAATTGATGCGGAAAATATGTGTAGATCTTTTTAAAATGTGAACGAAATGTTCAAAAAAATGTATTAGATTTCATTGACACATATGAATGGACGCTCATATAATAAAGGTATAAGACATATGAATAATTGTTCATATGTTCAAATGAAGAGGTGAGCTATAATGGCTGGAAATAAAGTAGAAACACCACAAGAGACATGTTCTCAAACGATAATCCATGAAGAAGTTGTGGATCAAGTAAAACAAACAATTCCAACTGATGACAGTTTAAGTAAAGTAGCAGAATTATTTAAAGTATTAGGCGATCGTACACGTACGAGAATATTACATGCATTATTTGAAGCTGAAATGTGTGTTTGTGATTTAGCTTATTTATTAGGAATGACACAATCATCTATTTCACATCAGCTTCGTGTGTTAAAGCAAGCGAAACTTGTAAAGAATCGTAAAGAAGGAAAGGTCGTTTATTATTCGTTAGCTGACCAGCACGTAATTCATATCTTCGAGCAAGCGTTTGAACATGTAAACGAGGAAGAATAAAAAAAGAACGCGAGGAGGGAGAACGATGGCTGAAGCATTAGTGAAAAAGAAACTGATGTTAGAAGGTTTAGATTGTGCGAACTGTGCAATGAAAATTGAAAAAGGTGTTGGAAATATAGAAGGAGTAAATTCTTGCTCTGTAAATTTCGCGACAAAAACAATGGTTTTAGAGACAGCACAAAATAAAGAAAGCGAAGTTGTTACAGAAGCAAAACAACTCGTTACAAAATTAGAACCGCACATTAAAGTGCAAGAAGAAAAAAATACAAAAGTGGCAAAAGAAGTATTTATATTAGAAGGTTTAGATTGCGCGAACTGTGCGATGAAGATTGAAAATAAGGTTAAGGAAATGCCGACTGTTTCAGCAGCAACTGTTGATTTCGTATCAAAGAAATTACGAGTTGAAGTAGCGAATAAAAGAGAATTAGAAGCGACTGTAGCCAATATAACAAATGTCGTTCAAAAGTTAGAACCAGATGTGAAAGTTGTTCGTGAAGAAAAGGGTGGCCATGACCACGGGCATAGTCACGACCATGGTGAAGCAAATGTGAAAAAGATGGTAGGACGATTAGTGATCGGCGGAATTTTGACAGCAATTGCTGCATTAGCTGGCTTACCACAAATGATAACAATTCCGTTATTCGTCCTTGCGTATTTATTAATAGGTGGAGATATCGTTTGGAGAGCGGTAAGAAACATAACTCGTGGCCAAGTGTTCGATGAGAACTTCTTAATGGCAATTGCAACACTAGGAGCTTTTGCGATTCAGCAATACCCAGAAGCAGTTGCAGTAATGTTATTCTATCAAGTAGGAGAACTATTCCAAAGTATTGCGGTGAACCGTTCTCGAAAGTCAATTACTTCATTAATGGATATTCGTCCTGATTACGCGAATGTAAAAGTTGGAAATGAAACGAAACAAGTATCACCAGAAGATGTACAAATTGGCGATTATATTATCGTGAAACCTGGTGAGAAAGTACCGTTAGACGGAAAAGTGGTTGAAGGAACATCAATGGTAGATACTTCAGCGTTGACTGGTGAATCTGTACCACGTGAAGTTGAAGTTGGAAATGATGTACTAAGTGGTTTTGTGAACCAAAATGGTGTATTAACAATTGAAGTTACAAAAGAATTCGGTGAATCAACTGTATCAAAAATTTTAGATTTAGTTCAAAATGCAAGCAGTAAAAAAGCGCCAACAGAAAACTTTATTACGAAGTTCGCACGTTATTACACTCCAGTTGTAGTTATTACAGCAGCGATTATGGCGTTTATTCCACCACTTATTTTAGAAGGAGCTACATTTGCTGATTGGATTTATAGAGCTTTAGTGTTCTTAGTAATCTCTTGTCCATGTGCGTTAGTTGTATCTATTCCTCTTGGGTTCTTTGGAGGTATCGGTGGTGCATCTAAAAGTGGTGTGTTAGTAAAAGGAAGTAACTATTTAGAAGCTTTAAATGATGTGAAATATATTGTTTTTGATAAAACAGGAACATTAACAAAAGGTGTCTTCAAAGTTACAAAAATGGAACCAAGCAAAGGCATTACAAATGAAGAATTATTAGAGTATGCAGCATTTGCTGAAGTGTATTCTAACCATCCAATTGCACAGTCGATTCGAAATGCATATGGAAAATCAATTGATGAAAAAATAATCGATGATTATAGCGAAATTTCTGGTCACGGTACAGTCGTAAAAGTACAAGGAAAAGAAATTTTTGCAGGTAATGCGAAATTAATGAGAAAAGAAAACATTACATTTAAGCAACCAGAAACAGTAGGTACATTAGTTCACGTTGCTGTAGATGGAAAATATGCAGGTTATATTGTTATCTCTGATGAGGTAAAAGAAGATTCAAAACAAGCAATTCAAAAGTTAAAAGAACTAGGTATTAAGAAGGCAGTCATGTTAACTGGTGATGCAAAACTAGTTGGTGAAGCTGTTGGTAAAGAGTTAGGTTTAGATGAAGTTCATGCAGAACTATTACCGCAACAAAAAGTAGAAGAGATTGAAAAAATTGATGCAGCGAAGCATGGGAAAGAAAAAGTTGCTTTCGTTGGTGATGGTATTAATGATACACCGGTATTAGCAAGAGCTGATGTTGGTATTGCAATGGGTGGTTTAGGATCAGATGCAGCAATTGAAGCGGCAGATATCGTTATTATGACTGATGAGCCTTCAAAAATTGCGACAGCTGTAAACATTGCAAAACGTACACGACGCATTGTATGGCAAAATATCATCTTTGCATTAGGCGTAAAAGGATTAGTTTTATTACTTGGTGCTTTTGGTATTGCAACAATGTGGGAAGCTGTCTTCTCAGATGTTGGTGTGACACTGCTGGCAGTATTAAATGCAATGCGTGTATTACGAGTGAAAGATTTATAAAAAAGAGGACGCAGGTTGCGTCCTCTTTTTTAGGTTATTTTGTTGAAATTGACTCAATAAAATAATAACAAATATTATTCTGTAAATAAATAACGTAATATTAAAATTTACAAATAAAAAATATTTGTCTTATTATTTTAATATATTTTCCACAAAGATACATATAGTATTGAAAAAACAGAGAAGGAGAAGCTTCTCTGTTTTATTTTTGTATATTTTTTTCAACTTGTTCTCGAACAGTTTGAATGTAATTCATTTTATGATCCCAACATTCTTGACTTAGATCGACAGGGTACTCTTCGGGATTTAAAGTTCGCATATATTCTTCCCAAAATAATGCGAGACTCTGTTCATTATATTTTTGAATATCTAATATGCCAGGTAATTCATATGTTCTTTCACCGTTAACGAAAATATCTTTATGCAGTTCGCGTGCTTCAAAGTTTGTTACAAATTTACTTATATACGTGTGAACAGGATGAAACATTTTTAAACGTTCTTCTTTTCCTGGCTCTTCAGAATCTAATGCAATATAATCGCCTTCTGCATGATTGTTCACTCGATTGATAATGCGATAAATACGCTTAAGTCCTGGAGTGGTAATTTTTTCAGGGTTAGATGAAATTTTAATTGTATCATTTAATTTTCCATCAGTATCTTCAATCGCAACTAGTTTATAAACAGCCCCTAACGCTGGTTGCTCAAAGGACGTAATTAATTTTGTTCCAACGCCCCATACATCAATTTTTGCTCCTTGAGATTTCAAGTGCATAATTGTGTATTCATCTAAATCGCTAGAAGCAATAATTTTTGTATTTGTAAACCCAGCTTCATCTAGTGATTTTCTTGCTTTTTTAGATAAATAAGCCATATCCCCACTATCAAGGCGAATGCCGTAAAAATCGATACGATCTCCAAACTCTTTCGCAACGCGAATTGCATTTGGAACACCAGATTTCAAAGTGTCGTATGTATCGACAAGAAACACACACTTATTATGTGTCTCAGCATATTTTTTGAAAGCAACATATTCATCGCGATACGCTTGAACGAAAGAGTGAGCATGTGTGCCGGCTACAGGTATTCCAAAGCGTTTCCCAGCCCGTACGTTGCTTGTAGAGGAGAAACCACCAATAAAGGCAGCGCGTGTGCCCCAAAGGGCTGCATCGAACTCATGGGCACGTCTTGTGCCAAACTCTAAAAGTTCATCATTATTTGCAGCGTGCTTCATACGAGCTGCTTTTGTTGCAATTAATGTTTGGTAATTCACAATGTTTAATAGGGCAGTTTCAATAATTTGCGCTTCGCCAAGCGGTGCATCAACACGTAATAAAGGCTCGTTATTAAATACAACTTCACCTTCTTGCATACCTCGAACCGTCCCAGTAAATTTCATATTTTGTAAATAATGAAGGAATTCTTCTTCAAATTGTAATTCTGCTAAATAAGCGATATCGCTTTCGGTAAAGCTGAAGTTTTCTATGTACTCTACAATCTTTTCAAGACCAGCAAAAACAGCATAACCGTTCTCAAATGGAAGTTTTCGAAAGTATAAATCAAACACCGAGCGGCGATTATGAATACCATCTTTCCAATATGTATAAGCCATATTAATTTGATATAAATCTGTATGTAAGGCATAGCTATCGTCTTTATAATAAGTCATCGCGAAACCACCTCCATAATTTGGTTATAGTATACCAATTTTTCACCGCTCGTAGCAAAGAATGGATATGGAAGTAGAGTCAAGAGGGAAAAAAATGAAATAATGCATATTTTTTAGAAAATTAACATTTATCAATTTATATTTCTCAAGATTTTATGTATTATTAGAGTAATGGGGGTAATGAGAATGGAGGAGGACAATGCAACAAACATTAGAAAAAATAGGCAAACAAGTCTTTTACAAACGGCTACAGCAAAAAATGACACAAGAAGAATTATGTCAGGGCATTTGTTCTGTCTCATACTTAAGTAAAATCGAAAATGGAAAGATCGAAGCATCAGAAGAAATTCTACAATTGCTCTGCGCAAGATTAGAAATTGCCGTGACGGATTTGAGGGATGTAGAGGAAGATGTGAAGGGGAAGCTGGAGGATTGGCATAAAGCTATCGTCCATTTAGAAAGAGAACGAATTGAGCAAATATATGTTGATTTACAAGAAGAAATTGAGCAAGTAACTGATTTTGAAATTATGAATTATTATGAGCTATTATATGTACGTTATCTTATGATTAAGCGTGATATTGATAATGGAGCGGAAAGATTAAATAAATTAAAAAAAGGGTATAAGAAATTATCTCAGTTTCAAAAAATGTTATTCACATATAATGTTGCGTTATTGAATTGTTTACAAAACAAATGGAAGATAGGATTAGAGAGTTTAATTGAAACGGAAAAAATGGCGAAAGGGCTAAATTATCATGAGAATGGTATTTATTATAATTTAGCATTAGCATATAGTCATTTAGAAAATCCGTATAAAGCTCTGCATTTTGCTAACATTGCAATAGAGGGATTCCGTAATGAGTATAAATTCCGTAATGTGATAAACTGTCAATTTATTATAGCGATTTGTTTTGTAAGGCAAGGACAGTACAAAGAGGCTTTGGATATGTACAATAGCATTTTACGTGAAGCGAGTTCATTTTCTGAAAATGAGGCAATTATGAGTATCGCATTAAGTAATATTGCAGAAGTCTACGGTAACCAACAACAATACGAAAAGGCTAAGGAATTTTATTTGAAAAGTTTGCAATATCATCAACATGAAGATGATAATTACTTAGATACTTTATATCATACAGCATTACAGTGTATTCACTTAAAACAAATGGATGAGGCGAACCAGTGGATAGAAAAAGGTATTTCTATTGCTCAGCGACAAGAAAAGTATAAAAGGGCATTATATTTATTAATTATTTTACAATATAAATATTTCCGTACATCGGATGAATATAAGAAATTTCTAGAATTAGAGGCTATACCATTTTTTAAAAGTGAAGGTAATTTAATCTATTTGAAGCAAGTGTATTTAGAAATTGCGAATTATTTCGAAGGGATCCGTAATTTCGAAGAGAGTAGTCGTTATTATAAAAAAACTATTTCGTTACTAGAAAAAGGGGAGGAGAAATAATATGAAAAAAGTGATGTTTTTAGGACTTGTTATTGGAGTTGTGTTTTTGACACAGTTTATTGAACAATATTCGTCAAGGCCAGATGTTTTAACGCAAGGAACACAAGTAGTTGAAACAATTGAATCGTAATAAAAACCCCTTTCCAACAGGAAAGGGGTTTTTTCAATATTTGTTCTCCAAAATTCTACAATACTTGAGAAAATAATTATTTGAATTTTTAGTATATTAATAGTGAAAACATAATGCTAATATGAAACTACTCTTTTTCAAAAAAATAATTTATTAGGGGGAAGATTCATGAAAAAGAAAAGTTTAGCGTTAGTGTTAGCGACAGGAATGGCAGTTACAACGTTTGGAGGGGCAGGATCTGCATTTGCGGATTCTAAAAATGTGCTCTCTACGAAGAAGTACAATGAGACGGTACAGTCACCTGAGTTTATTTCTGGTGATTTAACTGGGGCAACTGGTAAGAAAGCAGAATCTGTTGTGTTTGATTACTTAAACGCAGCAAAAGGTGATTACAAGTTAGGGGAAAAGAGTGCGCAAGATTCTTTCAAAGTGAAACAAGTGAAAAAAGATGGTGTAACTGATTCAACAGTAGTACGTATGCAACAAGTATATGAAGGAGTACCTGTATGGGGTTCTACGCAAGTAGCTCACGTAAGTAAAGATGGTTCTTTGAAAGTATTGTCTGGAACAGTTGCACCTGATTTAGACAAAAAAGAAAAGTTGAAAAATAAAAATAAGATTGAAGGCGCAAAAGCAATTGAAATTGCGCAAAAAGATTTAGGTGTAACACCTAAATATGAGGTAGAACCAAAAGCGGACTTATATGTATATCAAAACGGTGAGGAAACAACATATGCATACGTTGTGAATCTAAACTTCTTAGAGCCAAGCCCAGGAAACTACTACTATTTCATTGAAGCAGACAGCGGTAAAGTATTAAATAAATATAATAAATTGGATCATGTAGCAAATGAAGATAAGTCACCAGTTAAGCAAGAGGCACCTAAACAAGAAGCGAAACCGGTTGTAAAGCCTGTAACAGGAACAAATGCAGTGGGTACTGGTAAAGGTGTATTAGGAGATACGAAGTCACTTAATACAACGTTATCTGCATCATCTTACTATTTACAAGATAATACGCGCGGAGCAACGATTTTCACATATGATGCGAAAAACCGTACTACATTACCGGGAACATTATGGGTAGATGCAGATAATGTTTTCAATGCAGCGTATGATGCAGCAGCAGTAGATGCTCATTACTATGCGGGTAAAACATATGATTACTATAAAGCTACATTTAATAGAAACTCTATTAATGATGCAGGAGCACCATTAAAATCAACAGTTCATTATGGAAGTAGATATAATAATGCATTCTGGAATGGCTCTCAAATGGTATACGGAGATGGTGATGGTGTAACATTCACTTCATTGTCTGGTGGAATTGATGTAATTGGTCATGAATTAACACATGCTGTTACAGAGTATAGCTCAGATTTAATTTATCAAAATGAATCAGGAGCATTAAATGAAGCTATTTCAGATGTTTTTGGTACATTAGTAGAGTATTATGATAACCGTAACCCGGATTGGGAAATTGGTGAAGATATTTATACGCCTGGTAAAGCAGGAGATGCACTTCGCTCTATGAGTGATCCAACGAAATATGGTGATCCAGATCATTATTCTAAGCGTTACACTGGCACTGGTGATAACGGTGGCGTTCATACAAATAGCGGTATTATTAACAAAGCAGCTTATTTATTAGCGAATGGTGGTACGCATTACGGTGTTACTGTAAACGGTATTGGTAAAGATAAAGTAGGAGCGATTTATTACCGTGCAAATACGCAATATTTCACGCAATCTACTACTTTTAGTCAAGCTCGTGCTGGATTAGTACAAGCTGCAGCTGACTTATATGGTGCTAGCTCTGCAGAAGTAGCAGCAGTTAAGCAATCATATAGTGCTGTTGGCGTAAACTAAGGCTTTAAGGGATAGTTATAATAAAATACCTCAAAAATAAAGAAGGAGCATAGGCTCCTTCTTTATTTTTTTCTCCATTTTTTCCACAAATAAAACAACCCAATAGCGCCTGCAATGGTTACAATCCACTTCGCTTCATTTGTTCCATTGATAACATGATATGCCGAATATACTTCAATCAATAAAGCCGGTATTTTACCTATTGTACTGGCAATACTGAAGGATAGTAATGACATTTTACCTAGAGCTGCAAATAAAGTAACGATGCTGGATGGGATGAAAGGTATCAATCGGAACGATAGGACAAGTAGAAAGGCCTCTCTACCTTTTACATAAAGGAGGCGCTCTACCCTTGGATACTTATTTACTTTACTGTGAGTGAATTTCTGAAGGCCTATACGATAAATATAAAACGAGATAATAGCTCCTAATGCCTCACCTGCGATCGAAATAATGGTTCCGTTTGTTACACCGAAGAGTTGTATGTTAATAGCAGTCAAAAAAATACTAGGGATAAAACCTAAAAGACTGATGATGATGTTAATTAAGATACTAAGTGGAATTGCAATTGAATAATAGTCTGTTAAGAAGTTTTGAATTGTTTCAGCCATTGTTTAAAATCCTTTATCTTTTTTTGCATTACACCATATTTCTGTTGTGTAGGCAAGTGGAAATTTACATAATGTAGAAAACGTTGATAAAACTACCTTCATATACCTTATATGGGTATTAGGTATATGAAGGTAGGGGTATATTTTTCTAGATTAAAAAATACCGAATAAATCCTTTATTTAAAGGGTTTATTCGGTGTTTTTTTATGGGTAGTTTAACTTGGGAAATAATCATAAAAATATAGGGGTATATTTATGGAGGGGGTCGAAAATAGCGATTTAATGAAACTAGGGTGGTAATATGGCAAATAGATGAGGAATTTTAAAAATGTGTTTGTTTTTTTGTTGTGAAATTGACTTTTAGTGAAGTTACGATAATAATCATGAAAGAGGTGATATGATGAAACGAATAAGTAGTCTTTTCTTGAGTAGTTTATTGGCATTAATGCTGATCTTAAGTGGATGTGCAGGAAAAGAACAAAAAACAGAGAAACAAACAGGGAATCAATCGACATCAGTAGAAAAAATTAGTGATAATATTTTAGATGAAATGGAAGGGCTGCCTAAAAATGGTCATACAATTGAAAGACATGTAGGCAAATCAGAAGAGGATTTGAAGAATCGCTTGAAGACAGATAAAGTATCAGCGGCAAGTACATACTATGATAAGGAAACAGCGACGAAAGCTGTAAAAGATAGTTTGAAGCAGCATGATAAGGAAATTCAAGATTGGTTGAAAAATTCTAAAGAGGCTCGTCTCGTATTAAATACAACTCATTCATTCCCGGTTGGTAAAACGGTAATAAAGAAAAATATGAATGTAAAAGACAAGTTAGTAAAAACTGTTACTGTTTTAGCGAGAGATAAGTCAGGAGATTTAGGATATAAGATTATTACTTCTTATCCATCTGATAAATAGAAGGGGGAGTAAATATGTATACGACATTACAATATTTTCTCAAATCGTACTGCACGTTAAGTATCCATGAAGATGAAATAGTAGGCGTGATGGAAGAATTTATAGAGCAAGAAGACGAAGAAATTGTTTTGAAATTACGCGATGAATTATTATATATGAAGAAAAAGAACGCTTGGGAAGAGGCGTGCGTATTAGTTGCGAAGCAAGGAAATCGTATGTGGTCTTTAGAAGAAACGAAAGACCATCTTGCAACCTTTTTATTATTATTGCAAAAGAAAAAGGCGTGAGTAGATCACGCCTTTTTTTGGTTTGATGGTACCTCATTGTGTTGGAGCGCTTTTATATACGCTTTTTGAAATTTGTCCATTAGATACTACTTCACCGTTTTGTGTTACTTTTTTATACGTAACGGCTGTTATTTTATCACCAGTCCTACTAACTACTTGAGAAGAAACTTCAACATTTTTACCAGTATTGGTACCGAAAATGCGTGTAGTAATACTACCTCCATTTGAAAATGCTTGAATATAAATATGATTGCCTGTATTGTTTTTAAATTTTAAATCTGGACCATAATCTGCTACTGCTGCATCTTGCCCAAGTGGTAAATAATTTACAGGCATAGAATGATTGCTTCGAGAAACAATTCCTAGATCTGCCCTTAAAGCTGCGCTATATAAAGTACTACTAACTTGGCAAACGCCTCCGCCAGCACTTTGTATAACCTTACCTTGTGAATATACAGCTGCGGATTTATAACCATGTGCAGCATCAGTTACGCCGACGCGACCATTAAAACTAAACGTTTCATCAGGTGCGACAATAACGCCACTTAAAGTATTAGCCGACTTATTTACGTTGAAGGATTGATTCCCGTTACGACCAGCCATTGGAGTCGAATATTCAGCGATTACTTCTTTAATCCCCATTTTCTGTATATCTTCTGTAGAACGTTCAGGTTTTAATAGTGTAACTGGCAACGTAACGTCAGATGTACCAGAAGTAATGGCCTGTTTCGTTAAATCGGTTAACTTGCCTTTATCAATTTTTTCTCCATTTTGACTTTGGCTAATATTTACTGTAGCGCCTTCAATACTTAATTCTGCATTAACAGGATTTTTTAATGTTTCATTATATTTATCCTTCATAAAGCTTTCGTAGGTAGTTGTATTTAATTGAGGTGTTAATTTATAGTCGCGTTTCAATTCACCGTTTTCAGCCTGCTTCCGCATTTTGTAACGATTCATTGCGTTTCCTTCTTGTTCTTTAAAGATCTTGTCGATAATATCTTTTTCTTTATAATTTATCCCTAAATCTTTCCATGTGTAAGTTTGTTTATCATTTTGGAATATGTAGGTAAGAGATTTTTGATCTAATTCAGTTATCTTTTGATTAATAATTGCTTGAATATCTTTTTTATTTTTTCCATCGAGAGAAATACCTTCAAATGTAGTATTTGGTAATGCAGTAGTATCTAATTGATTATTTAGTTTGGATACATATTGATATCCACTAACACCGCCTACACAAAGTAATATGCCCCCAGCAATTGCAGAACCGATCAGTATTTTACCTAGCTTCATTTATTTCCCCCCAGAAATTTTTGTATAAATATATGTATTACATTTTTTGTATAAAAATGATGAAAATAACATTATGTACGTACTAGTATACTATTATTTTCACTACGCGTGTAATGTTTTTATAAAAATTGTTACACTGATGTAATAATTGTCTCTTTTTGTCACAATATGCATGAGAAATATGTTGAAAATTATAATAAAAAGGCTGTCTAGAAAGATCTAGCAGCCTTTTTATTATAATTTTTTATGTTGATTTTTATTCGTAACACCGAGATGTTCTTGAAGTGTTGTCGATATATTATTGACGCTTTTTTCGTTTGGAACGTAATAATAAATACCGCCTATATATTTATCAATACCTTCTACTTGCAATTTGTCCATTTTTAAGTCTGAACCCATTGAATTTTTGGCAATTGTCATCATATCATCAAAAGTTAAATTTGTTTTTAAGTCTTTATCAACAGCGTCTAATAGACCACCAATTTTATTAATGGAATTAAGCGATAATGCCTTTTCAGCAATAGCTTCTAAAACAAGCTGTTGTCGTTGACCGCGCATATAATCACTATCGATATGACGAGTTCTCGCTAGTGCTAGTGCTTCTTCTCCGTTTAAATGTTGACGTCCTTTTTTAAGGTGAATTGCTTCTGCTTCATCTTTACTATTTTGTTCTGTAAACTCCACTGGAACATCTACAGTAATACCACCAAGGGAATCAACAATTTTGATAAAGGATTTAAAGTTGAATTTTACATAGTAATCAACCGGAACGTCTAAAAAATTCTCAACTGTATCAATTGTACTGTCTACACCACCGAATACGTGCGCATGTGTAATTTTATCGTATTTATCACGTGATTTAATATAGACACGTGAGTCACGTGGAATACTGACAAGCTTAACAGATTTATCGTTTTTATTAATTGTTGCAAGTAATAGTGCATCTGTACGAGTTGCTTTCCCATAATTCTTGTCCCTAATATCACTTTCATCAACACCCATAATAAGTACGGAAATGTTATCAGTCATAGGTTTAACGGCTTTTTCACGTTTGCTGGATTTATCTCCGCGACCAAGTTCAGAATAGGCATTACTTAAAATTGATTTTGCTTTACTGTATATATGGAAGGAGTAGCCTCCTGCTCCAAGTGCTATAATCAGTAATGGAATAAGAAGGAACCAAAGTAGGCGTTTTTTCTTTGAGTGTCCTTTTTTGGCTCGAGTATCTTTGTTCATATCGGATTTCATCATTTTTTCTCCTTTAAAACTATCAAAGTGTATACATCTTAGAAGCGCATTCAAACACATAAAAAATATTGTACGCTAAATAAAAGCGATTGTACATGTATAAAAAATAGATGTCTTGATTATTTATCCCGTATTAACGGGCAGTAAAACTCCCACCTCAAAGTCCAGCGAATGCAAGGAAGTTAGGCGGGAGATAACTGCCCGTTAATACCCGATTGGTTCAACTAATAATCAGAAGGGGAAATCCCGCTCTGATTAAAGTTTCACTTTATAAGACATCTATTCGTTATTGTATACAAAAGATAGGGATAAGAAAATGATAAAATTTTACCTAATTACAACATAATGCTTACGATAATTGCAGATAAAATACTAACGAGAGTGGCTCCATACAGTAATTTTAGGCCGAAGCGAGCAACGACATTGCCTTGTTCTTCGTTTAATCCTTTTACCGCACCTGAAATAATTCCAATGGAAGAAAAGTTGGCAAAAGAAACGAGGAACACAGAAATGATACCAATCGTACGGGTAGAGAGAGTACTGGAAATTTTGCTAAGATCCATCATGGCAACGAATTCATTTGTTACAAGCTTCGTTGCCATAATGCTACCAGCCGCGACAATTTCAGAACTTGGTACACCGATAAGGAATGCAATAGGTGCAAATACGTAGCCGATTAATTGTTGGAAAGTAATATCGAATATAATGAGGAATAAGTCATTAATGCAACTAATTAATGCGACGAATCCGATGAGCATAGCGCCGACAACGATGGCTACGCGAAAGCCATCTAGAATGTATTCTCCAAGCATTTCAAAAAAGCTTTGCTTTTCGCCTTTAATCTCTAAAATATCTTCGTCATCTTTAACGTCGTAAGGGTTAATGATGAGTACGATAATAAAACCACTAAATAAATTGAGAACGAGTGCGGTTACTACATATTTAGGTTCAATCATTGTCATATAGGCACCTACAATAGACATAGATACGGTTGACATGGCAGATGCACAAAGTGTATAAAGACGGTGTTTCGGAATTTGAGCTAATTGTTTTTTTACCGTAATAAAAACTTCTGATTGGCCGACAATGGCAGATGCGATAGCATTATAAGATTCTAATTTCCCAAGACCATTTATTTTACTGAGGAAGTAACCGATCCAACGAATGAAAAATGGTAGTATTTTGAAATGTTGTAGTATACCAATTAAGACGGAAATGAAGACAATTGGTAATAAGACAGTAAGGAAAAATGGCATTTCACCTTTATTGGCAAGACCGCCAAATACGAAGTTTATACCATCAGCAGCATACTCAAGTAGCTTTGTAAACAGACTGGAAATGACTCGAATAAGTATGAGGCCGATTTCTGTATTTAATAATAAATAAGTTAAAATTAACTGTATAATAAGCATGATGAAAATTGGTTTAAATTTAATATGTTTCTTATTATTGCTAGCGATATAAGCAAGGAAGAAAACAACGATAAGTCCCACGAAAAAGGTAATAAATTTCATAGTAAGCCCCCTAAAAGAGATATTCTGCTATATATGTTTTTCATTTCAAGGGAGAATATGCATCTTTGGTAAAGAAAGGAATAGAGAAGTCATGAATATAAGTAAAGTGCATCACGTTGCAATTATTTGTTCGAATTATGAAGTGTCAAAGGATTTTTATACTAGGATATTAGGTTTTAAAGCGATAAATGAAGTATATAGAAAGGAAAGAGATTCTTATAAGTTAGATTTATGTATAGGACAAGAGTATCAAATTGAATTATTTTCATTTCCAAATCCGCCGAAGCGGCCAAGTTTCCCAGAGGCAGCTGGACTTAGACATTTAGCATTTGCTGTTACAAATATAGAAGAAGCTGTGCAACATTTAAGTCAATGTGGCATTGAAACTGAGGCGATACGTATTGATGAGATAACTGGAAAAAAATTTGTTTTTTTCCAAGACCCTGACGGTCTACCTTTAGAATTGTATGAGGTTTGAAATTGGTGAATTTTATATAGGGTTGCTTTTGAGTAAATGAAGAAACTAAAGTGAAACTTCTTTTTAAAAGGAGGTGTAACTTTAGCTAAGAAAGCTAAAGGGTATATGTGGATATTTTAAAATTACTGATGGTAGCCGTCCTTATTGGATTAACAGGTTTTTTTGTAGCTGTTGAGTTTGCAATTATTAAGGTGCGTAGCAGTCGTATTGATCAACTCGTTAGTGAAAAACGACGAGGAGCATTGGCAGCGAAAAAAGTAACTTCGAACTTAGATGAGTATTTATCAGCATGTCAGTTAGGTATTACAATTACTGCTTTAGGGCTTGGGTGGTTAGGCGAGCCGACTATAAAACATTTACTTGAGCCGTTGTTTTTAAAACTACACTTATCTCCTGCAATTGCAAGTACCGTTTCATTTATTATTGCATTTGCAGTTATTACGTTTTTACATGTTGTTATTGGTGAACTTGCTCCAAAGACGTTCGCCATACAAAGAGCGGAGCAAGTTAGCTTATTATTATCGAAGCCACTTATTTACTTTTACCGTGTAATGTATCCGTTTATTTGGGCTTTAAATGGTTCGGCAAGGCTTGTAACCGGATTATTTGGTTTACATCCAGCTTCTGAACATGAAGTAGCTCATTCAGAAGAAGAATTACGATTAATCTTATCTGAGAGTTATGAGAGCGGAGAGATTAATCAAAGGGAATTTAAATATGTAAATAACATTTTTGAATTTGATAATAGAGTAGCAAAGGAAATTATGGTGCCGCGTACGGAAATTGTAGGTTTATATGAGGACGAACCATTTGAAACACATATTAAAATAATCGCACAAGAAAAATATACGAGGTATCCTGTATTCGGTGAAGATAAAGATGAAATCATTGGGATGGTTAATGTAAAGGATTTATTTATTCGTTATATGGATGGTAATCGAGAGGAGGAATGCTCGATTACGCCATATACAAGACCAGTTATTGAAGTGCTAGAAAATATTCCTATACATGATTTGCTATTGCAAATGCAAAGAAAACACATTCCATTAGCTGTGTTGTATGATGAATATGGAGGTACAGCAGGGATTGTTACATTAGAAGATATTTTAGAAGAAATTGTTGGAGAAATCCGAGATGAATACGATGAAGATGAACACCCGCCTATAGAGCATATAAGTGAAGGGTGTAAAATTGTAGAAGGAAAAGTGCTTATTAGTGAAGTGAATGATTTATTTGGCATTCACTTAATCGCTGATGATGTAGATACAATTGGTGGCTGGATTATGGTACAAAAGCAAATCGTTGCTGAAGGAGATATTATTGAGAAACATGGCTTTTCTTTTAAAGTTCTGGAAAAAGATATGCATCAAATTAAACGAGTAGAAATAAAGAAGGGAGAAGAATGATTTTCTATAAAAGTTATATATAGAAAATTAAATGTTTGCGCTTTCAAAAGAGGTGCTATATAGTGAAGGTGGATACTGAAAAATTCTTCTGGATGATACTCGTATTTTTAGAGGGCGAATTTTTTAGATAGGGATTTAGAATGAAAAGTATAGGTGATGAAAATGATAGCAACGAAGGATATACGTATAGAAAAAGATTTTTTAGGCGAAAAAGAAGTACCAAGTATAGCTTATTACGGTGTACAAACATTACGTGCTGTAGAAAACTTCCCGATTACAGGATATCGCATTCATCCGTCACTCATTACGGCAATGGCAATTGTGAAAAAAGCGGCAGCACTTGCAAATATGGATACTGGTTACTTAGCGAAAGACATTGGACATGAAATTGCAGAGGCAGCGCAAGAGATTGTTGATGGAAAGTTCCATGATCAATTTATTGTGGATCCAATTCAAGGCGGTGCTGGAACTTCTATTAATATGAATACAAATGAAGTAATCGCTAATCGAGCATTAGAACGTATGGGATATGAAAAAGGCGAGTATGCAAAAATTAGCCCGAACACGCATGTGAACATGGCTCAATCGACGAATGATGCGTTTCCAACGGGAATTCATATTGCAACTCTTATGATGTTAGAAGAACTTCTTATTACAATGGAAGAACTTCATTCTGCTTTCCGTACAAAAGCAAAAGAGTTCGATCACGTCATTAAAATGGGGCGTACACATTTACAAGATGCTGTTCCGATTCGTCTTGGACAAGAATTTGAAGCGTATAGCCGAGTGCTTGCGCGTGACATAAAAAGAATTAAACAGTCTCGCCAACATTTATATGAAGTGAACATGGGGGCGACAGCTGTTGGTACGGGATTAAATGCAAACCCTACGTACATTGAACAAGTGGTTAAACACTTGCGTACATTTAGCGGATTCCCACTTGTTGGTGCAGAGCATTTAGTTGATGCAACGCAAAACACAGATGCATACACAGAAGTATCTGCGGCATTAAAAGTATGTATGATGAATATGTCTAAAATTGCGAATGACCTTCGTATTATGGCATCTGGTCCACGTGTTGGATTGGCGGAAATTCAATTACCAGCTCGTCAACCAGGTTCATCTATTATGCCAGGTAAAGTAAATCCTGTTATGGCAGAAGTAATTAATCAAGTTGCTTTCCAAGTAATTGGTAATGATCATACAATTTGCTTAGCTTCAGAAGCAGGACAATTAGAGCTAAACGTAATGGAGCCTGTACTCGTGTTTAATTTAATTCAATCTATTAGTATTATGAATAACGGATTCCGTGTATTCCGTGAATATTGTATTAAAGGAATTACAGCAAATGAAGAATTGCTGAAGCAATATGTTGAGAAAAGTGTTGGAATTATTACAGCAGTTAACCCTCATATTGGTTATGAAGCAGCATCTCGTATTGCACGTGAAGCGATTGAAACAGGAAAATCTGTTAGGGAGCTATGTTTAGAGCATGGTGTACTGACAGAAGAAGAATTGGATATTATTTTAGATCCATTCGAAATGACGCATCCTGAAATTGCTGGAGCTTCTTTACTAAAGAATAAGAAGATGTAATGTGAAAAAACACCGATCCATTTGGATCGGTGTTTTATTTTTAAAAGATATTAAATACAGCATTTAATTGAAGTAAGCTAATAATAGCTAAGAAGATTAAACTATATTTCATCACTGTTTTAAATAGAGCAGATTCTTTACCAACTAGTCCAACTGCCGCACAAGCAACTGCTACAGATTGTGGTGAAACCATTTTTGCTATTGTGCCACCAACTACGTTTAATGAAACGAGAGTAGATGGGACAATGTTTAATTGATCGGCAGTTACTGCTTGAAGTGGTGCGAATAGTGAACCACTAGATACTACTGAACCAGTAATGAATACGCCAATCCATCCTAAGATTGGAGAAAGAATAGGGAATGCATTTCCAGTAGAAGAGAATGCAAGTCCAAGTGTAGATGACATACCAGAGTAGTTCTCTACGTAAGCTAAAGCGATAACGCTACAAATTGTATATACTGGAACCTTTAATTCTTTTATTGTTTCAATCATTAATTCTTTAATCATTTTGCCGTTTACACGGTAGACGATAAGTGAAACGATAATTGCTAATACAATCGCAGTAGTTGTAGAAGAGAATACATCTAGTTTGAAAATCGCTGCGAAAGGTGTATCAGCTTTTGTGATTGGTGCAGTTTTTATAACTTGATTATGAAGACCAGGGAATTGAATGTTAAATACTAAGTTTGCTAATGGACCATCCGGAGCAAATAAAGCTTTAATTGGTTTTAAATTAAAGATTGTTACAAATGCAGTTAAGAATACGAATGGAGACCAAGCATATAAAATTTGATTGAATGTATGAGATTCTTTTTCTTCTTGTTTTTCTTCTTTAGCAGAAGATTTTGGTTGCCAAACACGTAAGAATAATGCAAGAGCGACCATACTTACAACGGCTGCGAAAATATTAGTAAGTTCAGCGCCTAAGAAGTAAGTTACAACGAACTGAGTAATTGCGAAAGAAACACCACTTACAAGAATACCTTGCCAAGTTTCTTTAATACCTTTAATTCCATCGACCATTGAAACAAGTAAGAAAGGTAATACAATACTAATGAATGGTAAAATAAGAACAGTTTGACGACCGATAGTTAATGCATCTAGCTCAGTTAATTGTGCAGGTACTGTAACTGGAATACCCATAGCCCCCATAGCACCACCAGCGATATTAGCTACTAAGCAAATACCCGCTGCTTTTAATGGATTAAAGCCCATACCTACAAGTAATGCAGCTGTAATAGCAACCGGAACACCGAAACCAGCTGCGCCTTCTAAGAAAGCGCCGAAAGAATAAGCGATTAATAATACTTGTAAACGTTGATCATTTGTAATACTTGAAATGCTATCACGAATGACATTGAATTGTTCTGTTTTAACAGTTAATTTGTAAAGGAAGATAGCTGCGATAACGATAGTACAAATTGGATAAAATCCAGATAAAACACCAAATCCGGCAGATGCTACTGCTGCAGTTGTAGGCATTTTATAAACAAATATAGCAAGAATAATAGCAACAATTACACTGTAAAGACCAGCCATGTAACCTTTCATTTTGAATCCCACTAAACAAATAATGAAGCAAAAAATTGGAAGTGCTGCAATTAAAGCAGATAACCAAATATTGTTTAAGGGGTCATAAATTTGTGTCCAAGTACTCATAATGATGACAACTCCTATCTATTTTATGTGAAGAAATTCACATTATTTGTGAAATGATTCACAATCAACTTACATGCTTAGTATATTCTCCTTCAACACTATTGTCAACGTAAAAAAGTATAATTATTCCATAATAGTATTAAAAGAAATACTTTGTTCATAAAGTAGACAAAAAGCGCACTCAAGTTTATTTGAGTGCATTGTATAAATTATTTACATATTCTTTTTATTAGCTGATGTCTTGGTATCGAGTATATAGGGTGTTGGAATACTTAAGATTTGATAGGTGTGACATGCTTATCCCATTTGATCTAGTTGGAAAGGGAAATCATGTATCTTTAATAAGAAGTCTCGAATAACAGTCCAAGTGATTACGATAATAATTAAAAAAACAATAAGTCAATTTTTAATATTACATTAGCTCTTTTTACTGAAAATTCCTTTTAGTGTAACAAAGAGGTTAAAAATGCTCCAACCACTTTACGAAAGGTTATCAATTATAGATGATATTTTACGATATCATTACCGTACGTTTCAATGAGGTGAAAATATAACAAAAAGCTTGATAAAACAACGTTTGCAAGCAAAGTATTTGCAGTCCGTTGTTTTGCTTTTTCGTTATATCATATAGTATAATATTCAAAATCAGCAGGGATTTTTTCCTGAGTTCTTTGCTGGTTAAGATGGAAAAAAATTTCGGCTTTATAAGTTGATAAAGTTATGTCGTAACAGGAAATATAAGAACAGATATATAAATAAATAAAAAGAAAATAAAAACGAAAATGAGGGGAACTTTATGAGCCAAAATCAATTCGAATGTCGTATTTCAGAAGAAGATGTACAAATGCTAAGAGCGTTGGCACATCCATTGCGTCTGCGTCTAGTAATGGAACTAATGCAACGTGGAACTTGTAATGTAACACAATTACAGGAAGTGTTAGAAATTCCGCAATCAACAGTTTCGCAACATTTAACAAAATTAAAACAAAATAAAGTAGTGCGCTTTGAAAGACGAGGATTAGAAGTGTATTATCAAATTCATAATGATAAAGTAAG
This sequence comes from Bacillus sp. CCNWLW194, assembly GCF_037120585.1. Classification (NCBI taxonomy): domain Bacteria; kingdom Bacillati; phylum Bacillota; class Bacilli; order Caryophanales; family Bacillaceae; genus Bacillus; species Bacillus sp. CCNWLW194. The sequence continues at coordinate 85,245 of NZ_JBBBBL010000012.1, forward strand.
TGAAGTTGTAAAAACATTATTTTCTTAAAATTTGAATATTATGGAAAAAGACGTGTGGAATATACGTCTTTTTTTATTTGTCGGAAAGGTGATATGAGAGTAGATGTTAGCATGTAAGGAAGAAAGGGCTATCAATTAACATGTTGTTATATGGAATATATTCTAAAGGGAAAAGAAAAGATAGAAAGGAGTGTAGTAAGTAAAAGGAGGGATAGTAGTATGGATGTAAAACGTGTGAAACAAATCTTATCTTCTTCAAGTAGAGTTGACGTTACATATGAGGGCGTACCAGTATGGATTGAGAGCTGTGACGAGCAGAGTGGAGTTGCTCAAGTGTATGATGTATCTAATCCTGGAGAAAGCGTTCACGTGAACGTGACGGCTTTAGAGGAGAAGTAATAGAAAAGACGCTTCTAATTTTAGAAGCGTCTTCTTATTTATTCCATCATATGTGCAATTTTCTTAGAGAACATAAGAAGTACTAATCCGAGTACGATTACGATAACACCGATGCTTGCGAATACTTCTAAATATCCTAAAGATTGAGTGAAAGCAGCTAATTGTCCTGCTAATAAGTTTGCGAAGCCAGTACCAGCTAACCATACACCCATTAATAATGATGCTAATTTAACAGGAGCGATTGCACTTACCATAGATAATCCGATCGGTGATAAGAATAATTCACCAATTGTATGGAACATGTAAGTGAATACAATGAATAGTAAGTTTGCTTTCATTGTAATATTACCTTCATCGCTACCAGTTTTTAATACAGCTAAAGTTAGAACTAAATATCCAATCCCTAGTAAGATCATACCAAATGCCATTTTTGTTGGGATTTTTAAGTCACCATTTTTCGTTTTTGAAAGTTTAATCCATAATGCTGAAACCGGTAATGCTAGTAAGATAATGAATAGTGGGTTTACAGATTGGAACCAAGGTGTTGGGATTGTAAATCCACCAATTGTACGATCTACGAACTTATCCGTGTAAAGTGTTAAAGAACTACCAGCTTGTTCAAATCCTGCCCAGAAGAATACAACGAAACAAGTTAAAATTAAAATTGCAGTTGTACGCTTTTTCTCTTGTGTTGTTAAAGGTTTTTTCTCAATTGCTTTTGCATTTTTTTCTTTAGACTTTTTACCTACAACAGTTGTTCCGATAGACCCTAAGTAACGAGGTGCTAAGAAATTAAAGGCAAGCTGCCCAATAATCATACCGATACAAGCTGTTAAGAAACCGTATCTATAATCTGCGAAATAACCACAAATGAATGGAGCGATAAGAGCTCCTAAGTTAATTCCCATGTAGAAGATAGTGAAGGCACTATCACGACGAGAATCGTTTTCGCTATATAATTGACCTAATAAAGTCGAAATATTTGGTTTGAAGAATCCGTTACCAATAACTAATAATCCTAATCCTAAAAATAGTCCAGTTTTCGTGTTCATTGAAAATAGTACAAAGTTACCAATTGCCATGATGATACCACCAATAGTAATGGCGTGTCGCTTCGTAATGAAATGGTCAGTTAACCAACCACCGATAATTGGTGTGAAGTATACTAACATTGTGAAAATACCGTAAATTTGAACTGCAACTGCTTTATCAAATCCTAAACCGCCGCTTACTAAGCTCGTTGTTAAATAAAGAACTAATAAGCCGCGCATTCCGTAATAACTAAATCTTTCCCATGCTTCTGTAAAGAACAACAAGTATAACCCTGGTGGATGTTTTTTTGGTGATTGTTGCTCTCCAGCTTTTTCTAATTTTAAAGCTGCATCCATTTTTGTTTCCCCCTAATCCTGTATAACGGATATTTATGTAATCATTTTAATTTACAAAATATTTAGAAGTCAATAGAATTATATGGAAATAGAAAGAAAATTTCTAAAAAAGTTCTATTTTTCTTCGACCGTTACTGTATTTTACCCTGAAAACGAGATGATAAGCGTTTTCAAATGTAATAATTGAATTCTAAAAGAAAATAAAATAGTGATTAATCAGAAAATTTAGATTAAAATATTTATTCTGATATAGAGAAAATATATTCTATTTACTTTTATAATATAACATATTGGGAATAAAAATACAAAATGAAATAATGTGACATTTAAGTGAATTGAAAAAAAACCAGCTCCATAGAAGGGGAGCTGGTTAGGGAAATATTATTTAACAAAGCGTTTTTCGATATCATCTAATAGTAGGTTAGCAGCCATTACACCACCAGCTGTATTCCAAATAACGTCGTCAACTTTGTATGCTTTACCATTTTTCACTGCATTTAAATTTTTAAATAGAGGATCATTGATATATTCTTTTTCTAATTCAGAGCCTTTTTTCTCGTTTCCTTTATCGAATGTGAAGTAGAATAATACGTCACCATCCATTGCAGAAATACGTTCTTTAGATACGTTACGCTCTGCGAAGTCATCTTTATTTTGATCACCAGGACGTTTAAATCCAAGTTCTTTTAAAATAACACCAGAGAATGTATCACCATGATAAATACGAACATCACCAGGCATGAAGCGAACCATAGAGATTTCTTGATTTACTTTATCACCTAGTTTGGCTTTTAAATCTTTCATACGTTTATCGTAATCAGCTAAAACCTTTTGACCTTCTTTTTCTTTATTTAATGCTTTTGTATAAAACTTGAAGTTATCTTTCCATTCACCACGTAATGTTTCAGAGAACACAGTAGGTGCAATTGCTTTTAGTTGCTCATACACTTTCTCGTGACGCATTTTGTTACCGATAATTAAGTCTGGTTTTAAAGAAGCGATTGTTTCCACATTCACTTGTCCTTCATCACCAACAACTTTTACATCTTTCATTTTATCTTTAATATGTGGATACCATGGATCACCAGTCCAAGATTTTACAGCTCCAACTGGTTTCACACCTAATTCAAGTAAAGCTTCAGTACCTTCATTTGTTAAAATAACTACACGTTTTGGATTAGCAGGAACTTCTGTTTTACCCATTGCATGTTCCACAGTTATCATTTCTTTTTTCGTATCTTCTTTTGATTCTTCTTTCGTATTTGACTTTCCGCAAGCACTTAAAAGTAATGAAAAGGCTAGTAAAAATACAAATACTGTAAACGATTTCTTTTGCATGAATTTCATTATGTACCCCCTACATACTGAGAATTTTTTTCAATAGCAAGCATGATATTAAGCCTTTATCTTTTGATTGTCAATATATACGGCTGAAAATAATTCTCATTTCCGTTGACAATGAGAATTAAGTTGAAATACACTTACAACGTATCATTATACATTGAAGGGGAAACGCTGCATGTTATTAAAAACAAATCAAGCAAAATGGATTGGATTATTTGTTGGGATCATTGCAGTCATTATTTGTATTTGGGGAAGTATTATTTTCGGATATACAAATACGAGCTGGAAATTAGCATTAGATGCTTTTTTTCATTTCAATGGTTCCAATGAACATATTATTATTCAAAATGTACGTCTACCAAGGGCATTAATTGCAGCTAGTGTTGGTGCTAGTTTAGCCATTGCGGGTTGTCTTATGCAAACTTTAACGAAGAATCCGCTTGCTTCTCCAGATTTTATTGGATTAAATTCAGGTGCTGCCTTCTTCATAGTTGTAGCAATTGTTATTTTTTCCGTGACATCATTATCAGCTTTCACGTGGATTGCCTTTTTAGGAGCAGCAGTTGCAGCTGTACTTGTATTTGCTTCTAGTTCTTTAGGAAAAGAAGGGACAACGCCTCTTAAGTTAACATTAGCAGGGGTCGCAATTAGTGCGTTATTTTCATCATTAACACAAGGATTACTTGTGTTAAATGAAAAGGCGCTTGAAGAAGTATTATTTTGGCTTGCCGGATCTGTGCAAGGAAGAAAGTTAGAAATTTTACAATCTGTATTCCCATATTTATTAATAGGCTGGATCGCATCTATTATGATGGCAGGGAAAGTAAATACATTGATGATGGGGGAAGACGTCGCGAAGGGGCTTGGACAACGAACAATTTTAATGAAATCATTCGTGTTACTTATTATTGTCCTGTTGTCTGGTGGTTCAGTTGCGGTTGCTGGTCCAATTGGATTTATTGGAATTATTATCCCGCATTTTGCCAGATTTCTTGTTGGAGTAGATCACAGATGGAGAGTACCGTATAGCGGCTTGTTAGGAGCAATACTACTAATCTTGGCTGATATAGCAGCAAGATATGTCATTATGCCACAAGAAGTACCAGTAGGAGTTATGACAGCATTTATTGGTGCACCGTTCTTTATTTATATTGCACGTAAGAGAGGGCTTAGCAAATGAAGAAGTATATTCCGTTTCGTATAGGAAAAGGCGGGCTCTCGTTTTTAATGTATAAACGAGCTTGTCTCGTCTTATTCAGTTTACTAGTTGTTTTAATAGGATTATTTTTTGCGAGTGCAGGTATGGGAGACATGAAAATTGCTCCTTATGATGTATGGCAAGCAATCACTGGAAATGGCGATGCGATGTCCAATATGGTTGTAAATAAGTTTCGTATGCCGCGTATTTTAATTGCCATCCTTGTAGGAATCGCACTTGCTGTAGCAGGATGTATTTTACAAGGTCTCGTTCGAAATCCACTGGCTTCTCCTGATATCATCGGGATTACAGGTGGTGCAAGTGTTGCAGTTGTATTATTTTTAGCTATATTTAGTGATAAAAATAATGCGCTAACTGTAAGCATTCATTATATGCCGTTAGCAGCTTTTGCTGGGGCAACGATTGTAGCACTTTTTGTATATTTATTTGCATGGAGAAATGACGGATTATCACCGATTAGTCTTGTTTTAATTGGTGTTGGCTTTTGGGCATTAACGAAAGCGGCAACGACTTTGTTTATGTTGTTAGCGCCAATTTACCAAGCGAGTCAAGCGAATGTATGGATTACAGGCACTGTTTACGGGTCTTCATGGCAAAACGTTATGGTGCTTGCGCCGTGGGTTCTCATTTTAACGGTAATATCATTTATAGCTGCTAGACATTTAAATGCGCAAGAGCTAGGGGATGATATTGCGATAGGACTTGGTGTTCCTTTAACGAAGTCACGCATATTTATGTTATTACTTAGTACAGCTTTAATTGGCGGTGCGGTTGCTTTTGCTGGAGGAATTGGATTTGTCGGTTTAATGGCACCTCATATTTCACGAAGACTAATTGGTTCTTTATACGGTGCATTACTCCCAGTTGCGGCTATTGTTGGTGCAATTTTAGTACTTGCTGCAGATTTAATTGGGCGTACAGTTTTCACCCCACTTGAAATTCCAGCAGGGGTATTTACATCAGCAATTGGTGCACCTTATTTTATTTATTTACTTTATAAAAGTCGGAATTCATAAAGGGAGATGAATATGCAAAAAGCATTGGAGACGAAACGTTTGACGTTGTCTTATGGTGAAACAATTATTATTGATGAGTTGAATTTAGAAATTCCAAAAGGCGAAATTACAATCTTCATCGGCTCTAACGGTTGCGGGAAATCAACTTTATTGCGTTCACTAGCTAGATTATTAAAACCAACAACTGGTGACATTTTGTTAGATAATCAAGCCATTCAAAGTATGCAAACGAAGCAAATTGCTCGTCAAATGGCAATTTTACCGCAAGGACCACAAGCGCCAGAAGGGCTTACAGTATTGCAACTTGTAAAGCAAGGACGTTATCCGTATCAAACATGGCTGAAGCAATGGTCAGAAAAAGATGAGGAAATGGTACAGAAAGCACTTGAAGCAACAGGTATGACAGAATTTGCTGAGCGTGATGTGCATGCTCTTTCAGGTGGGCAACGTCAACGTGCTTGGATTGCAATGACGCTTGCACAAGATACAGATATTATTTTATTGGATGAGCCTACTACCTATTTAGATATGACTCACCAAATTGAAGTGCTAGATTTATTATTCGAATTAAATGAAACAGAAAAAAGAACAATTGTTATGGTACTACACGATTTAAATTTAGCATGCCGTTATGCAGATAATATTGTAGCCATTCAAGATAAACAAATATATGCACAAGGTAAGCCAGAAGAAGTAGTAGATGAGAAACTAGTACGTGATGTATTCCGAATGGAATGTCAAATTAGTACGGATCCGTTATTTGGGACGCCACTTTGTATCCCGCACGGAAGAGGGAGACGGTTAGTTAAAGAAGTTGTTCAGGCAATGAGATAATAAAAAAAACGATGAGTGATTCATCGTTTTTTTATTTGGTACAAGAGAATAGGAGGAAGAGAGGAATTCGTAAACGACGTTCATATTCTTCATCATTTTGAAAGTAAGTCTGATTTGGTGTAGCTTCTTTTAAGGATGTAATTGTAAATCCGGCTTGTTGTAACAATGTGAAATACTCTTCTGTTGTGCGATGATATTTAATAACCACCTGGTCAATCCATGGTTCAACCCGTTTGCCTAGTTTAAAATAATCATCGACGAGCCAGCTAGTTCTTTTACCACTCATTTGTAAGCTTTCAAATGAAGAGGTAATAACGGGATGTTGAACGCTAAAGGTAAAGATTCCATTTGTTTTTAAAGTTTGAAACACATTTTGAAAAATGATATCAAGATGTTCAATATAATGTAAAGCGAGTCTAGATGTTACTAAATCAAAAGTGGAAGAGGGATAGGTATAATCTTTGAGGTTTATAAAATGAACAAATCCATTTTTATTTTCTAGTTGTTTTTTAGCTTTTTCATACATAAGCTGAGAGCCTTCAATACCGGTGTAAGAGGAGCATCCGTTTTCTAATAATTCCTCGCCAAACTTAGCATCACCACAGCCTAAATCGAGGATTTGCTTTCCTTTAACATCACCAATGAGTTGAAAGAAGGCTGGTTTTTCAAGTGACTCATTTGGGCTATTTTCTCGGTACCTTCGTTTCATATATTGTTCAAAAAATGCTTCGTTATTATATACATCAGATTCAGTAAATGCCATGATTGAAGCCCCCTTAAATATTTTTTTTATTCTACCAAATATGAAAAGTAAATGATAGATTTCTTGTAATGAATCATATATAATCTAAAATTGTAAGCGGTTACTTTAAGCTATTTTTCTATAATAAATTCTGAAAACGTGTTAAGCTAGTAGAGGGATTATTAGAACTATTAAGATAATAATCCGCTTACATGAACGATGGGAGGCTTCACGATGTCTAGTAAAACACTTGCAAAATTTTTAGAAGAAAATTTAGAGGATTTAAAATCAAAGGGGCTTTATAACGTAATTGATCCGCTTGAGAGTTCAAATGGACCGATCATTACAATTGGCGGAAAAGAATATATTAACTTATCTTCAAACAACTATCTTGGATTAGCAACAGATAGCCGTTTGCAAGAAGCAGCAATTGGTGCTATTCATAAGTACGGCGTTGGAGCAGGAGCTGTTCGTACAATTAACGGTACTTTAGATTTGCATATTAAATTAGAAGAAACAATTGCAAAGTTTAAACATACAGAAGCAGCAATTGCTTACCAATCAGGATTTAACTGTAATATGGCAGCGATTTCAGCCGTTATGGATAAAAATGATGCGATTCTTTCAGACGAATTAAACCATGCTTCTATTATCGATGGTAGTCGTCTATCAAAAGCAAAAATTATCGTTTATAAACATTCTGATATGGAAGATTTACGCCAAAAAGCAATCGCGGCGAAAGAATCAGGTCTTTACAATAAATTAATGGTAATTACAGACGGTGTCTTTTCAATGGATGGAGATGTTGCAAAACTACCAGAAATCGTTGAAATTGCAGAAGAGTTAGATTTAATGACATACGTAGATGATGCACACGGTTCAGGTGTACTTGGAAAAGGTGCAGGAACTGTAAAGCACTTCGGTCTGTCGGATAAAGTTGATTTCCAAATTGGTACATTATCAAAAGCAATTGGGGTAATTGGTGGATATGTAGCTGGGAAACAAAACTTAATTGACTGGTTAAAAGTTCGTTCACGTCCATTCTTATTCTCTACAGCATTAACACCAGCTGATGCAGCAGCTTGCATGAGATCAATTGAAATCTTAATGGAAAGCACAGAGTTACATGATCGCCTGTGGGAAAATGGTCGCTATTTAAAACAAGGATTAAAAGAACTTGGCTTTAACATCGGAGAAAGTGAAACGCCAATTACACCTTGTATTATTGGGGATGAAGTGTTAACACAAGAATTTAGTAAACGTCTAAATGAAGAAGGTGTATACGCAAAATCTATCGTGTTCCCAACTGTAGCAAAAGGAACCGGACGCGTTCGTAATATGCCTACAGCAGCTCATACGAAAGAAATGTTAGATGAAGCAATTCGTAAGTATGAAAAAGTAGGGAAAGAAATGGGCATCATTTAAGTAACGACATCTTTTGAATAGCTTGCAAATGAGGAGTGGGGAAAATGAAAAAAATTCTAGTAACCGGTTCTTTAGGGCAGATTGGTTCTGAACTAGTAATGAAACTTCGTGATGTATACGGCGCATCAAATGTTATTGCAACAGATATTCGTGAAACAGATAGTGAAGTAGTAACGTCTGGTCCATTTGAAACGTTAGATGTAACAGATGGACAAAAACTACATGATATCGCAAAGCGTAATGAAGTAGATACAATTATTCATTTAGCAGCTTTACTTTCGGCAACAGCAGAAAAAAATCCGTTATTTGCATGGAATTTAAATATGGGCGGACTTGTAAATGCATTAGAAGCAGCTCGTGAATTAAACTGTAAGTTCTTCACGCCAAGTTCTATCGGTGCATTCGGTCCATCAACGCCGAAAGATAATACGCCACAAGATACAATTCAGCGACCTACTACGATGTATGGGGTAAACAAAGTAGCAGGAGAATTACTATGTGATTATTATCATCAAAAGTTTGGCGTTGATACGCGCGGCGTACGTTTCCCTGGTTTAATTTCTTACGTAGCTCCTCCAGGAGGCGGAACAACTGATTATGCAGTTGAAATTTATTATGAGGCAATTAAAAAAGGCACATACACCTCATACATTGCAGAAGGAACATACATGGATATGATGTACATGCCAGATGCTTTACAAGCGATCATTTCATTAATGGAAGCTGATCCAAGTAAGCTAGTGCATAGAAATGCATTTAATATTACAGCAATGAGCTTTGAGCCAGAGCAAATCGCAGCATCAATTCGTAAACACATTCCGACGTTTACAATGGACTACGCTGTAGATCCAGCTCGTCAAACAATCGCTGATAGCTGGCCAAACTCTATTGACGCAACAGCGGCAATGAAAGAGTGGGGCTTTAAAGCAGAATACGATTTAGACAAAATGACAACGGACATGCTGGCGAAGTTAAAAAAAAAGTTCGCAGCTGAGTTAGTGATGAATTAATAGGAAGGGTCGATTCTTAGGAATTGACCCTTTTTTGTTTTTATTTTAAGAATATACAAATAATTACAAACGTGATAAAATGAGTTAATTTGTGTATAAAGGGGCGACAGAGAATGGATAAATGGGAGTTAGCAAAGGGAATTTACAATGCGTCACGTTTAACGGGAACATTTAAGCTTCGATCGGGACAAGTATCAAATCAATACTTTGATAAGTACTTATTTGAATCTAATCCAGTATTATTATTAGAAGTTGCTAAACAATTGAAAGAGCTCATTCCTCCTGAAACAGAAGTACTCGCAGGTTTAGAAATGGGAGGTATTCCAGTAGCAACAGCATTATCTTTACAAACGGGTATACCAGTTGTATTTGTAAGAAAAGAAGCGAAGAAGTACGGTACATGTAAGTTAGCAGAAGGTATTGATATTACTGGGAAAAATATTTGTGTTGTTGAAGATGTTATTACGACAGGTGGTCAAATATTATTAAGCACGAAAGATTTAAGAGAACTAGGTGCGAAAGTACATCATGTTCTAGGTGTAATCGAACGAACAAAAGAGGGAAGAGAAAACTTATTAGAAGATGGCTTACAACTACATTCTTTATTTACAATGGATGAGTTAATTGAAGGAGAAAAGCAACATGCAAAGAGTTGATGTCGTATATGCACTAATACATGACGAAGAAACAGATAAAATATTAATGGTACATAATGTAGAACAAAATGTTTGGTCATTGCCAGGCGGGGCAGTTGAAAAGGGCGAAACGTTAGAGGAAGCTTTAGTAAGGGAAGTAAAAGAAGAGACAGGTTTAACGGTTATGGCAGGTGGACTTGTTGCGATCAATGAAAAATTCTTTGAAGAATCCACGAATCATGCACTATTATTTACATTCCGAGCGAATGTAGTAAAAGGTGAACTTATGGCAGAAGATGAAGAGGAAATTTCCGCAATAGAGTGGTTAGATCGAACAATCGCAAATGAACGATTCCCATTCTACGATGGAGGATTCGAGTCATTATTAGAAGTAGCCATTCCATACAAGTTTCAGCCAGAAACAAAGTGATTGAAAGAAAAAAACAGGAGCGACAACGCTCCTGTTTTTTCTATTCAATCGTCTTCAGTAATAACTTTTTCAATAGTGGTTTAATCTTCAAACGTAAATCTTCAGCGTGATTTGCAACTAAGAAGTGATGGTTATAAATGTTCTTCATTAATTGATAAGTTGCTTCTTTCGCTTCGCCTTCTTCGATAAATATCCCAATTACTTCCATGCCACTTTTACGAGCAAGTTTGACAGCTTCATGCGTATCTAAAATACCGTCTTGTTGATAGTCTAGTGCAGAAGGCTCACCGTCTGTGAAGACAAGTAAGAATTTATGCTTTTCTGGTCTTTTTGCAAGCTTTTCAGAAACGATACGAATAATATATCCGTCGCGATTATCTTCTTCTTCGCGAAGTTGCATAATTTCGGGACCAACGTTTGGTAACGTTGAGTTTTTATATGTCACAACTTCATGGATAACGTTCGGTTTATCTTCAGGCTTAGCACTAGAAGCATCTTCCCAAAATCCGCTAATAGCGTGCGGGATTTTTAAAGATTTCAATGCTTCATGGAATAGGACAACACTCTTCTTCGTTTCTTCCATTTTGTTATACATAGAACCAGAACAGTCCACTAATAGTTGGAATGCAACATCGAGCTCTTGCGATTCTTGTCCTTTTTTATAAAACATGCGCGGTTGCTTTTCAGTATAAATACGAAGGAATTTCTTACGAAGTCTTCCGTAGTATTTATCACTATTTGCATTCGTTTTATTTTCAATCGTTTTTTCGATAATTTTCTTTAATTCTTTTACATCTTTATTAACGACAGATTTGATAGCTTGGTAATCTTTTTTCTCGTCAGGGTTTGATTTGCGAGCTTCTTTAAATGTATGAGAGGCACCAACGTTATACTTGCCATATACACCGTCGTTTTGACTAGAAGCATGGGAAGCTCTTGCTTCCTCTGTATCAGCACCATCAAAGTTAGATTGTGTACTTTTTTGAGAAGTACCCTGTACAGAACCAAGTGCTTGGTCGCCATCCTCTGATTCACGAGCAGTATCACCCATCATATTTGTTTTTGTTCCACTTTCTAATTCAAAGCGTAAAAAGTTCTCGTTTTCGTTATTTTTATTTTCACGATGCCATGTGGAGAAACTTTCATCCATTTTGTTTTTATTTTCATCGTTATCTATGAGCTGCGTATCATCATTTGCTAATTTTTCAGGACGACTGTCTTTCTCATCTGCAATAACAGATAAGTAGAGCGGAGCATGTCCGAAATAATTGTTCAGCATGTCACTTTCAAGAAGCTCCTCTAAGCGATAGCGAATTTTCTCAACGATATACATAATATCTTCCGTATTACGAGCTTGGAATGTTTCATGCAAAATTGCTTCAATTTGCTCGAAATATTCATTATTAAACATTTCATATTTATCGCTCGTTAACGAAAGATAACATAGACAAAATAGACGATCACCATGATAGTTACGAACGCGATTGATTTCATTTTGTGAGCCGAAGTAGTTGCGATACATTTCTTTTCTTCTTTTAAAAACATGCTTTGTGCCAGGGCGTAAGTTTTTTACGATTTCCTCAACACGTAAATCTTCTAATAGAACAAATAGTTGTGTTAAAAACTTTTTTAAGGGTGATTCTTGTAATTCAATCGCATAAGAACGAATTAAAGTCATGTCCGAGTAATGTTTATTACCAAGTGCTTTTAAAAACACTTCGCTTTTTAATCCGATTACTGTATCCTCTTCTTTTCGATCATCCCAAAAGTGACTAATGACAACCTTTTTTTCAATTTCGTCGTAGTATGCTTTATAGCCATACTCAAGGTAGGCATCGTCTTCTTTTAGAAGAGCATACATTAAGTTTTCCATTTGTAGAAACAGCGACGCATCAATTTTTTTGTCACTAAAAATTTGTCTCATGAATTATCCCTCAAAGAAATAACTTTCTGCTAATTCACGGACAGTCATTTGTTCTGTTTCATCGTTTAATTTTGCGATAATGCTTCGTTCGATAGCGCGCATAACAGGAATATACACACCTAAATCACATGCGTCGAGAATACCACGAATACTTGCTGCTTCTTCACTTACACGTCCATCACGAGCTAAAGGCATAAGGTCGCTTGCAAATGCAACGAACTTTTCAATTGTTGCAACATCTTTTAATTTTGATTCAGCTAATAATAGTTCTTTTAATGTATCACCTTGAATGTAAGGAACTTCAATAATAACGAAACGGTTTTTTAACGCTTCGTTTAGTTCGCTTGTTCCAACGTAACCTTCATTAATTGCTGCAATTACGCGATATTCGTCATCACCGTATACAACTTCTTGTGTAAATGGATTTGTAATCATTTTACGGTAATCTAATGCACCGTGAAGAAGTGGTAATGTTTCAGGCTTTGCCATATTGATTTCATCAATATATAGGAAATGACCGTTCTTCATTGCTTTCATAAGAGGACCGTTAACGAATGTAACTTCAGATGCGCCATCTCTCGTTTGTAGTGTGTTGTATCCTAAAATACCTTCTACATCTAGGTCGACAGAACAGTTAATGCTATGCATTGGTTTTTGGAATAAAGAAGAAAGAGTTTCAGCTAGTACTGTTTTACCACTACCAGTCGGCCCTTTTAATAGAATGTTTTTGCCAAGAAGAAGTGCTGTAATAGCATCTTCAATAATGCTGTTATCAGATGCTTTATATATTTTCTTTCCAATTAAATGTGCATTTTCACCAGCTTCTTGCTTATTCTTTTCGTGAATTGTAGAAAGCTGCTGTTTTAAATCAGCATGTATATGAAATTGTTCTAACATGTATTTCCCACCTAACATTATTTTCATAAAGTAATACATCTTATGATAACTTGTTTTAATATGGTATGCAAAGAAAAGGAGAGGGGAGTAATGGAAAAGAAAAAGCAATCAAAGTTACATTGATTGCTTACAGTAAAGGAGAAATGAGTCGCATGAAAGACTCTAGTATTCGTTTTTTGATACTTCTTTTTTGGAATGCGTTCCATTTAATTTCAGTGGAATGTTTAAAGTCATCTTCAAAATCACGTTTAATATCATGAACGGTTTCTGATTCATATAGTACGCTAATAAGTTCGTAATTTAATTCAAAGCTACGTACGTCCATATTTGCTGTTCCGATTGTCGCGATTTTATCATCAACGAGTACAATTTTTGCATGCATAAAACCATCTTTATAACTATAAATGGAGGCACCAGCTTTTAAAAGTGGAGTGAAGTAGGACTGCGATGCTTGATCACTAATAATACTATCACTTTTACCGGGATATAAAATGCGTACATCTATGCCAGAAATCGCACTTAAGCGTAATAATGTTAAAGTTTCTTGATCTGGAATAAAGTATGGTGTAGCAATCCAAATCGACTTTTTTGCAGATCCCATAACAGCTAATAATGTATTGCGAATGCTTTTATCATCTGAGCTTGGTCCGCTCGCTACAATTTGCACAGCACCTTCTGCACTTGAAATTTCTTTACCTGGGAAGTATTGTCTATTCATAAATTGATCCCAAGAATAAGTATTCAATCCACTAGATGCATAGAGCCAATCCTCTAGAAAAATTGCTTGTAATTTATATAGCGCTTTTCCTTCTATTTTTAAATGACTATCACGCCAAACGGGAAATTTTTTTGAACGGCCAAGATATTCATCACCAACGTTGAGTCCACCAGTAAAACCGATTTCTCCATCTACAATGACGATTTTACGGTGGTTACGATAATTAACTGTTTCAAGTAACCAAGCTGAAAAAATAGGGTCAAATTCAACAATTTCAATCCCAGCTTCTTTCATAGGCTTTAAAAAGCGTCTTCTTAACGTATTACTTCCTAATCCATCATAAAGGAAGCGTACAATAACACCAGATTTTGCTTTTTTTATTAACGCATCCCGAACTTTTGTACCAATCTCATCAGATTTATAAATATAGTATTGAATATGTATGTGATGTTTTGCTTGCTCGATAGCTTGCAAAATTTCTGAGAATGTTTGATCTCCGTTTGTTAAAAGTTTTGTAGTTGTTCTATCTGCGGCAGGTCCGCCTCCAAATTTTTGTATAACTTTTGTTAAATGTGTAGAACGCTCATGTAAGGGGACTGTGAGTGATAATTCTACTCGTCTTCCTTCTAATATTTCACGGAATAATTTTCTTTGTTCTTCTGAACGATGGAGATGTTTTTTTCTTCTCCAACGGCTACGCCCGAAAATAGAGTATAAAAGCACACCTACAACGGGAAGAAGTGCTAATACTAAAAACCATGCTAAAGTGCTTTGTGGAGATCTATTTTCGATAAAAATAACGAAAGATATTCCTATGATTGTAAGAGACCATAATACACCGAAAAAGGTATATAGTGAGAGGATAGACGTATCTAAAAGTAAGAGTACGATAGATACAATTATAAATACCAATAATAATTGAACGATAGGCTTCTTCATTGCTATAAAATTCCTCTAATCTTTCTTAAATATAGACTTCTTATATAAAAAGGTACAATCCGACATTCTTATTATAAAGTGTTTTGTTTTTTTTACAAAATATAGACATTTTCTCCATGCTTTCCGCATTTGTCCTACATACAGTATATTGTTACGTTATTAGCCCGCTATTTGCTGGTTAATAAACAGTGTAGGGGGACAAAATCCTTGCCCCTTATATAGGAAAGGGGATAACCATATTACGTGGATTCTTCCTATTATATAGGTTGCCAACAAGGTCCGTACTATTCATACAATATCTATTAAGATAAGAAAATGGAAAAGGAGCGGGGAAACATGAATTATATAGAAAATAACGGATTGTATTATCGTAATCATCATCATGGAGGGCACCATCATAACGGCGGACATCACCACCATGGAGGGCACAATCACCATGATCATCATCACCATCACGGAGGTGGATGGGGCTGGGGTGGCGGCTCATGGGGCGGTGGATTTTTCCCAGGAAGTTTTGCTGGAGGCGTGTTAGGTGGGCTTACAGCTGGCGCATTAACGGGTGCAGCAAGTGGAGGCTACTATCCAGCGCCGTACCCAGTAACTTACCCAGCGCCATACCCAGCACCATATCCGGGTTATCAGCAAATACCATATCCTTATTAAACTAAAAAAAGAGGCTTTCCTCTTTTTTTAGTTTAATGAAGCATTTATTTCTAAAATACTTCCAAAATAAAGGTGGGAATATGTTAATATTTTGTTATTGTAATTCAAAGACATATATACTAATTTTATATTATTATTCGTGAATAGTTGTATAGTGTGCTCGAACTTCTATTTCGCTAGTAAAAGGTTAGATGTGAGCAGAATTAGTAGGAAACAGAGGTCGTATAGAGCTAGTTTTATAAAGGAATGTAAGAGAATGAATAAGGTATAATAAAGTCAGCTAATTATAGCGATAAGAAGCTACTATGTATAATTGAAACGGTATTATATTGCTTTTTATTACAAATAATATTATGTTATTTTAATCGACATATTTCAAAATGTGATTTATGTAAAGGACGATTATTAGGAAATGAAATATCTCTATTTCTATGAAAAGAAACAAGTTGTGTTTTAGTCAGATAGGAAGCAAGGAGAGATGCGCATGCTAGAACAAAGAGGTCATGCATTATATGACTCTTCATTGCGAGATTTAAAGTTAGCATTAGATGAGTCTTCAATTGTTGCGATTACAGACCGAAATGGTCGTATTACATATGTAAATGATAAGTTTTGTGAAATCTCCAAATATACACGAGAAGAGTTAATAGGGAAAGATCATCGTATTTTAAATTCAGGATATCACCCAAAAACATTTTTTCAAATGCTATGGAAGCGTATTTTAAGCGGAAAAGTATGGAGAGGTGAGATTCGAAATCAAGCAAAAGATGGTACATATTATTGGGTTAAAACAACAATTGTTCCATTTTTAAATGAAAAAGGAGAGCCATATCAATTTATTGCGATCCGAAATGATATTAGTAGTAGGAAAGAAGCAGAACAGAGGTTGCGGTTAAGCGAAAGTCGTTATAGAGAGCTTGCGTATCATGATGCTTTAACAAGTTTACCGAACCGCTTACAATTAATAACGACTGTTAACGAATTGATTGCAGATAAAAAAGAGTTTGGTATGATTTATTTTGATTTGGATCGTTTTAAATTAGTAAACGATACGCTAGGTCATATGATAGGAGATTTACTTTTAAGCGAAGTTGCTTCACGGTTGCATTATGTGCTAGGAGAGAAAGACGTTCTGGCTAGGCTGGGTGGCGACGAATTTGTGCTGTTAACAAAAAATCATACACAAGATGAGATGAGGCAACTAGCGACATCTGTGTTGTCGTGTTTTCAAGCACCATTCATGCTTGAAGGTCATGAAGTATATATTTCAGCTAGTCTAGGACTTTGTTCATATCCGCAAGACGGACAAGATGTAGAAACGTTATTGAAGAATTCGGATTTAGCTATGTATAGCGCAAAAGAACAGGGCAGAAATGCAGCGTGTTTCTTTACAGATGAATTACGTGCGAAAATAAATCGTAGAATGAAAATTGAATTTACTTTGCAAAAGGCAATTCGTGATGAAGAGTTAGAGGTGGCACTGCAGCCTATTATTGATTTGAAAACGAAGAAATATACTGGTATCGAGGCTTTAGTACGTTGTACGACAGAAGAAGGGCCTATTTCCCCAAGCGAATTTATCCCTATAGCTGAAGAATCTGGACTTATTATAAAATTAGGGGACTGGGTATTAGAAAAGTCATGTCGCTTATTTAAAACATTGCCAGAGTACGAAGAAGGACTAAAGTTATCTGTGAATTTATCTATACAACAATTAATGCAAAAGCATTTTATTTTATCTGTACGTAGTATTTTAAAGAGAACTGGCTTTTCTCCAAATCGTTTAATTTTAGAAATAACGGAAAGCACTGCTGTTCGTCATTTTGATTATATTATTGCTACATTACAAGAATTAAGAAGTATGGGCGTTTTAATTGCTTTAGATGACTTCGGAACGGGCTATTCTTCCTTATACTATTTAAAACAACTGCCACTGGATATAGTGAAAATTGATCGTAATTTTATTCGTGAATTTCATTATGATCACGCACAGCCAGAGCGAACGATTGTAAAGTCTGTTATTGAAATTGCCCATAGCTTAAATTTAGCAGTAGTTGCTGAAGGGGTAGAAACAGTAGAGCAAGAAAGCTTATTACAATCTATGGGCTGTGATTATGTACAAGGTTTTTATTATGCGAAACCTTTATCGGTAGGAGAGTTAAAAGAAAAGTTAATTATAGATTTCTAATAAAAAAGAGAAGCCAGAAGCTTCTCCTTTTTTAATTCATTTTTTGTGAGTCTTTCATTAGTACAGGATAAAGAATAAGACCTAATACGAACAATCCGATTCCTAAGAAGAACGTTTTTAAATCAGCAGTTCCCGTTTTGATAACCCAAATAGAGTATACAAATGCTAATGTAGTAATGATTCCATCCTTTATTCGAGAGCCAGGCATTATATCATAAGTTTCCCCTGTAATAACCAATTTAAATTGGTACAGCGTCGAAACAAGGTATGGAATTAAATAAGCTAATGTTGCTACAACGATAGCGAAATTATAAGCTTCTGATACAGTACCAGAAATCGTTGAGAATAAGAAAATTTGTGTCATCACATTTGTAATAAATAATGATTTTGAAGGACTACCTTTTTTATTTGTTTTTGCGAACAACTTAGGGAAAAGTCCATTCTTTGCTGCCTGATAAGGTACTTCTGAACTAACAACGATCCAGCCAACTGTAGATCCAAATAAAGATACAAGTGCAAGTAAAGCCATTATATATGCACCTTTATTGCCAATTGCTAAATTTAATGCGTCTACTAATGGTTTTTGAGATTCTTTTAAAGCATCTTGTGGAAGAGCTCCCATTGTAAGTAGCGTAATTGACATGTAAATAAGAAGAGCGATAATTAATCCGAAAATAGTAGCTTTTTTTACATCACGCTGAGATTTTGCACGGTTAGAAAGCATTACAGCAGATTCAATACCGATAAATGCCCAAAGCGTTGCAATAGCAGCTGAATTGATTTGTCCACCTAACGAAATTGATTGTCCTGCTTCATTCATAAATGTTTGACCGTCTCCGAAATTAGAGGCATTGAAAATGAATAATGTGATTACAATAAACATTGTAAATCCGATAATTTTTGCAATGGTAGCAAGAAGATTCATATTTCCAGCTCGGTCAATATTTTGAGAAAGAATGTATTGAATTCCCCATAACATAAGGCTACATACGAGGAAAGTTAATCCTTTTCCGAGTTCTAGTGAAAATCCGTTCGTTGAAAAGAGAATTTGCTTACTTTGTAACACTGGAAAGAATGTTGATAAATATCCAGCAAAGGAAATAATAACAGATGCTGTTGCAGCCCAGTTCGCAGCCCAATATCCCCATGCCATACTATATCCAGCAACTTTACCCGCTTTTTTTGAAGGAAACATCGCTTGCGCGTAACTTTGTGGTCCTGCTTTTAATTCTGGCTTGCGAATTGCTAAATTTCCAAATACGAGTGCAATCATAAATACGCCAAGGCCTGTAATACTCCATGCAAGTGTAGAACCCATTGGACCTGATACGTGTGCTAAATTTGCTGGAAGCATAAATACGCCACCGCCAACCATATTCCCGATAACAAAAGCTGTTAAAATCCATAATCCCCATTTTTTCGTTTCCATTTTTGTTAACTCCTTTGTAGTAAGATTTGCTTAAACATCATTTTTTACTAGCTTTTTGGCAATAAAAAAAGAGCCATGTAGATAAAAAATACCTACATGGCTCTTCGCCTAACGTAGGTACAACGGGAATAACCCTTGTACCTACGCGTAATTTTTCCGCTAGGTTTCAAGGGTTACGTATGATGATGATGTTTTTGTGCAAATGTAACTACAATTGTTGTATAAGTAAGCATAGTTCTTTGCTCCCTTTCTCCTCTGATTTTGAAGTTAGTATACTACATGTTTTTTTGAATGAAAAGAAAAATATAAAAATTTTTATAAAAATACGCTTTAGAGATTAAATATTTACCTGTATTTTTCCTATACTGGAAAATAAGTGAGAGATTGGCAGAAGAGTATAGCATGGTATAATACATATAGAATTAGAAGGTGACAAGGGGCTATTGTAGATGATGAGTAAGTATGAGCAAATTTATACAGAAATCAGTAAGTCTATTGATAATAAACAATTAAAAGAGGGATGCAAAATCCCATCAGAAACTGAATTAATGAAGCAGTATGAAGCAAGTCGAGGTACTGTAAGAAAAGCAGTAGATTTATTGCAAGAGCGTGGATATGTTCAAAAAATACACGGAAAAGGTGTTTTTGTTTTAAAGAGAAAAAACATTGAATTCAACTTTGGTGGTATTGTAAGTTTCCAAGAAGAAAATGAACGTTTAGGACGTCATTGTATTACAGAAGTCGTAGAAATAGAAAAAGTAAAAGCGACAAAAGAAGTTGCAAAACTATTAAACGTGAAAGAAAAAACAGAAATAGATCATATTAAACGCGTACGAAATATTGATGGAGAAAAAGTAATTTTGGATATCAATCATTTTGTGTCGGAATATATTCCAGGATTAACGAGTGAAATTGCGGCGAAGTCCATTTATAAATACATTGAGAAAGAACTAGGGCTTCATATTAGTTACTCACAGAGGGTAATTGAAGTGCAACCATGTACAGAAGACGATAGAAAGTATTTAGATTTAAATGGGACAGACTATGTTGTTGTTGTGAAAAACTTTACACATTTTTATGATGGAAGTCAGTTCGAATATACAGAATCCCGCCACCGTTTAGATATTTTTCATTTTTCGGATGTGGCGCGGAGAAAGTAAAGAGGTGGAACAAACTATTGTTTCATCTCTTTTTTTATAAAAAAAATACAAACTCGTATATACGAGTGTTGACTAACTTATATATACGAGTTAATATGTAAGTGTAAACGGTATCAAAAAAAGAAAAGAGGGACGGGAATATGGGGAAAGACTATCGTAAAACAGCTGAGGAAGTGTTGCAGTATATTGGTGGGAAAGACAATATTGAACAAGCTGCGCACTGTGTAACGAGGCTCCGTATCGCTTTAAAAGATGAAAGTAAAATAGATAACGATAAATTGCAGTCTGTTTCATTAGTGAAGGGAGCGTTTCATAATGCTGGGGTATTTCAAATTGTAATCGGTCCAGGAGATGTTGATCGAGTATATGCCGAATTGATAACGCTTGCAGGTATGAAGGAAGCGACAGTAGCTGACGTAAAAGATTCCGGAAACCAAAAGTTAAATCCAGCTCAAAAGTTTGTAAAAGTATTTTCAGATGTATTTATGCCGATATTACCAGCAATCGTAACAGCTGGTTTACTAATGGGAATTAACAATCTATTAGGGGCAAAGGACTTATTTTTTGAAGGTAAAAATTTATTAGATGTGTATCCAAACTTAAGTGGACTTTGGGATTTAATTAATATGATGGCGAATACAGCATTCGTATTCTTACCAGCACTTGTCGGTTGGTCAGCAACGAAGCGGTTTGGTGGTAGTCCGATATTAGGGATTGTTATGGGGTTAATGCTTGTGCATCCTGCCTTATTAAATGCGTGGGATTATGGAAAAGCAGCGACTGGTTTAGATGGACAAAAGATTGAGTACTTCGATATTTTAGGATTATTTCAAATTGAAAAGGTAGGGTATCAAGGTCAAATCTTACCTGTCTTAGTAGCAGCATTTGTATTAAGTAAAGTGGAAATCTTCTTAAAGAAACATGTACCAAATGCAATACAATTATTAGTTGTACCAATTACAACGATTGTCGTAACAGGTGTGTTGGCGTTAGGGATTATTGGTCCAGTTACACGTCATATTGGAGATTTATTAACAGCTGGATTAGTAGGTGTATATGAAACTGTGCCAGTAGTTGGAGCAGTATTGTTTGGAGCATTATATGCACCGCTCGTAATTACAGGTATGCATCATATGTTTATTGCAATTGACTTACAATTAATTGCACAGCACGGTGGTACATTCATTTGGCCAATGATTGCTCTTTCTAACATTGCACAAGGTAGTGCAGCACTTGCGATGTTCTGGATTTCTAAAAATCAAAATGATAAAAGTATGGCATCCACATCAGCAATTTCAGCATATTTCGGTATTACAGAGCCAGCTATGTTTGGTGTGAACTTACGAAATAAATTCCCGTTCTATGCAGCAATTATAGGATCGGCTGTGGCAGCGATATTCATTACGTTAAATGGTGTATTAGCACCTGCTATTGGAATTGGCGGATTACCAGCATTTATTTCTATCATTCCGAAATCGATTCCAATGTTTATTGTAGGAATGGTTATCGCAGTTGTAATCCCGTTTACGTTAACGTGGTTATTTGCAAAAAGAGTTAAACAGAAGTAGGAGGAAGTTAAACATGAAGGATTGGCATAAAAGTGTAGTTTATCAAATTTATCCGAAGAGCTTTAATAGCTATTACAATAAAGAAACCGGTGATATAAAAGGCGTTACAGAAAAACTAGATTACTTAAAAGAACTCGGAGTAGATTATATTTGGTTAACACCGATATACCAATCACCACAAAATGATAATGGATACGATGTAAGTGATTATTACAGCATTGATCCATCTTACGGGACGATGGAAGAGTTTGAAGAGCTTTTAGAAGAAGCGAAAGCGCGTAACATTGAAATTATGCTAGATATCGTTGTAAATCATAGCTCGACGGAGCATAAGTGGTTTAAGGAAGCGAAAGAAGACAAAAATAGTCCATATCGTAATTACTATATTTGGCGTGATGAAAAAAATAATTGGCAATCTAAGTTTGGCGGATCTGCTTGGAAATACGATGAGAAGACAGAGCAATATTTTTTACATCTATTTGATGAGACACAAGCTGATTTAAATTGGGAAAATGAAAAGCTTCGTGAAGAAGTATATGATATGATGCGTTTTTGGCTAGATAAAGGGGTAACTGGATTCCGATTAGATGTTATTAATTTAATTTCAAAAAATCAACAGTTCTTAAATGATGACGGAAGTACGGCGACAAGCGATGGCCGTAAATATTATACAGATGGCCCGCGCGTTCATGAATATTTACAAGAGATGAACCGAAATGTTTTTGAAGGGAAAGATGTCATTACAGTTGGAGAAATGTCATCTACGACAATTGATAATTGTATTAAATATTCGAATCCGGATCGTAATGAACTGAGCATGACATTTAGTTTCCACCATTTAAAAGTAGATTATCCGAATGGTGATAAGTGGACGAAGGCTGATTTTGATTTCATTAAATTAAAAGAAATTATGTCTAATTGGCAAATTGAAATGCAAAAGGGCGGAGGATGGAATGCGTTATTCTGGTGTAATCATGACCAACCTCGTATTGTGTCACGCTTCGGTAATGATGAGAAGTATAGAAATGAATCTGCAAAAATGTTAGCGACAGCTATGCATATGTTGCAAGGCACACCTTACATTTATCAAGGCGAAGAAATCGGTATGACGAATCCTAAATTCGAGTCTATCGAGCAATATCGCGATGTGGAATCGTTAAATATATATGATATAAAGCTAGAAGAAGGATTATCAAAAGAAGAGATTATCGGGATTTTAAAACAAAAATCTCGTGATAACTCCCGTACTCCAATGCAGTGGAATGAAGAGGTGAATAGCGGATTTACAACAAATACACCTTGGATTACAGTTGCTGAAAACTTTAAAGAGATAAATGTAGAGAAGGCACTAGAAGATAAAGAGTCTGTATTTTATCATTACAAAAAACTAATTGAACTAAGAAAAACATATGATGTAATTACAGAAGGAAAATATGCTATTTTAGATGAAAATCACCCTAAGATTTGGGCATATACACGTATTGTAAATGAAGAGGTATTACTTGTTATCAATAACTTCTATGGAGAAGAAATAACGTATTCTGTACCAGTCCATGTTCAAGTAGATGGAATGAAACAAGAAGTACTACTGTCGAATTATAAAGATTCCAGCAAGGATATTACAAAACTTAACTTAAGACCATATGAATCAATTGTGTATCGATATACGAAATAAAAAGGTTGTATGCCCGCATGGCATACAACCTTTTTATTTTAAGACACCGCTGTATAAAATATTTACTTCTACCTCTGGTTTGAATTTTACCTTTGCATAATCTTTATTCCAATTTTTTTTCTTCCATAAATCAGGATGATAAGCGATAAGGTGTCTGCCGATACCGAAAGCATCACAGTTTGCTTTTTGTAGCTTTTTTGTTATTTGTTTTGCTTCTTTTGTAAGTTGCTTTGATAATTCTTTATTTAGTTTTTTTCTTGCACTCATTTTATAAAGATTATCTCTTGGAGCCTCAAGTGCTATAACTTTTAATTGAAGCTTAATGTGAGCATAAACATTTCCTTTTTTATCTGTTGTTATTTTTAAGTCTCGTTTTAACTTTCGATTGCTAATTTCCATTGTTAAATAATCAGATGTCTTCTCAGATTCATCACTAGTAAGTTTTTGGGTTATACGGGCACTTGTTCCCATTTTTCCGGTTAATAATACGAATAAAACAGATTGTTTCAAAGGTAAATGCCCAGTTAATTTATCATTGTTAAATAAAGCTAATCCGTTTGTAATTACTTCATTTCCTTTTATTTTTATAGAAGGGAGGGTAAAGTCTTTACCGGGATCTAACATTTTTGTAGCAGCTGTTTCTAAAGTTTCTTTTGGAAATACACTCATATCTTCTAAGCTTTTCACTTTTTTCTTTAGAAAATCTCCAATTAGTAAATTTCCTACTTTCTTTTTTTCTAGTATCTCGGATGTTTCACCATCTACTGCAATAAGTTTTACTAAAGCAGTTGGGTTTGTTGGGTCCCGAAAGCTGACATCTAAATAAGGTAGTACACCTTTTTTTAGAATTTTGGTTCCTAGTAATTGAACACCATATTTGAAATAACGAATATTTCCGGTTACATTTTTTTTCAGTGCATCGCTTGTATCTCTTATGTTATGCCCAGTTGCTGAATGTATTTCATTCTCGAATGAAGCTTGTTCTCCGCTTGAACTTTTTACGAGCTCAATTGTTTGCTGGAGTTTATTCTCTTCCGTAATATCAGATCCAATACTATAAGCTAACCTTGCTTCCCTTAATGGTTCTTGATCCCAGCAGCCAGAAAGGAATGCACTAGTACATAATACAAAAAGTAATTTAACTCTTTTTTTGAACATACTGTTCTCCTTTCTTATTTCTTATTACTGAATAAAGTAGAAATAAAAGAGGGAGGACAACGATGAAAATATAGGTGAACTTATCAGTGAAAGTTGAAATTACCTTTAATTCTTCAGGTGTATCGATAAATAAAGCTACACTAAAAGCAATAATACCAACGATTGGAACAGCTTTTTTATGGTTAGCAAGATTGAATATATGTCCAATTCCTATAGAAGCAGCGCAGTAATAACTAGCGATAGAAGCTACAACTGTTATCATCCAAATTGGTATGAATAGTAAATCAGTTCGGTCTATAATCCCGATATGCAAGGAGCGTAATAAGTAAGCAACTGGTTCTGGAATAAGCTCAATTTGTTTGGGACTAAATACGATAAAGCAAATCCAAACAGTAAAAGTATAAAAAAGGGTTACAAATCCATTAGCGATAGAAATTGCCTTTAGTTTTGCTACAGAACTCCCGTTTACTTTTGGGAAAGCGATAAGAATAATTTCAAAACCATACATAGCTGTAATTGTTTCTTTTGATGCTTGAATAATATTCCACCATCCGGCTTCTGTAATTGGAAAAATATAAGAAAAATCAGCTCGTGAAAACCCTAGTGCAATTAAAAGAGCCATGGGCAAAATGAGAATAGAAGCCATGACATAAAATCGTACAATAACTTTGAATGTGTTATAGGCTATATAGCAACAAGCTATCGTAAATAGTAAGAGAATTGCGTACCATGGGGTCGCTTGCAAAACCCATACTTTAATGACATTACAAGCATTTAACATAACTGTCATACCGATAAGAGTAAAATAAAAAACATAAGCAAAGCCTAATAGTTTTCCAAACTTATTACCAAATAGCATACAAACACTTTCATACATATCTGCATCAGGAAATCGTTTTAAGAAAAGCCACATAAGTAAAATAATAAGTTGAATTGCAAGCCCAGCGATGAGAGCGGAAATCCATCCACCACCTTTTGCTATCGGATGAAGACGGTTAGGTAGAGATAGTATACCGACCCCAATTTGGCATTGAATAACGAAAAAGGTAAATTGAACAAGCGAAATTTTACTTTGCGTGTTTGTCACCGTCCTCATCCTCTCTCGTTACATGTTGGCGCTGCATTTTTTTCGGTTTTG
Source organism: Bacillus sp. CCNWLW194 (assembly GCF_037120585.1). Lineage (NCBI taxonomy): Bacteria > Bacillati > Bacillota > Bacilli > Caryophanales > Bacillaceae > Bacillus > Bacillus sp. CCNWLW194. The sequence goes on from NZ_JBBBBL010000012.1 coordinate 111,144, forward strand.
GATCATGTGGTCGTTCCCAAAAAGACCAAATTGGTAGTCTTACAAAAGAATCTTTCATATCTTTAATCCGCATCGGAGCAACAGGAGAAAGATATGGTGTATGAAATGAATGTAACTGGCATAAATGAACAAAAGTTATAATGAGACCGAATGATATTCCTACATATCCGAATATAGCAGCAAGGAGCATTAATGGAAAACGAAGAATTCGAACTGCTGAACTCATATCGTTCGATGGAACAAGAAAAGATGAGATTGCAGTTAAAGCTACAACGATAATCATTGTGTAAGAAACGAGTCCGGCTTTTACAATTGCATCACCAATTACTAAACCACCTACAATACCGATTGTTTGTCCAACTCGGCTCGGCAAGCGAATGCCAGCTTCCCGCAATAACTCGAAAATTAGCTCCATTAAGAGAGCTTCGAAAATAGGAGGAAGTGGTACTTTCTCTAATGAGGCTTTAATTGTATACACAAGTTCGAGCGGCAATACATCAGGATGAAAGGCTACGGTTGCGATATATATAGCTGGTAAGAGAAAAGCAATCAAGAAACTAACTAAGCGAATCATTCGGACGAAAGATCCAACGATCCAGCGGTTATTATAATCATCTGGTGATTGATAAAAAGCGAATAACGTAACAGGTACGATGAGCGCTGTTGGATCTCCGTCAGATAAAATAGCAACTCGTCCTTCCATTAAATTTGCTGCGACTCTATCTGGACGCTCTGTATTTAATTGCTGCGGGAAGGGTGAGAAAGACGTATCTTCTATAAATTCTTGTATGTATCCTGGAGATATGAGTGCGTCCGTTTTAATCGTTTCTAACCTTCTTTTCACTTCTGTAACGAGATCGTCATTCGCTATGTTTTGCATATAAGCAATTGCCACTTTTGTATGCATTTCTTCACCAAGTGTGAAATATTTAACGACGACATTTGGACTTTTTATGAGTTTACGAATCGAAGCTAAATTAGTTGCTAAATCTTCTACAAAACCAGAATGCGGTCCACGGACAACCCCTTCATTATCAGGTTCTGTTATATCTCGCTTTAAAGAAAGAGCTGTTTCAAAAATACAAAAACTGTCGACTTGTTCATGAAAATATAAGGATTTACCTTGTAATAAAAGTTGTATCCCATAATTTAAATTCGTTTCTTTTTTCATATTTAACGTAGAAAAAACTTTATCTAAAGATAAATCCGACCGTGTTAATAATGGCTCAAGAGCTAATTGATGAATTAGATTTGGATCTGCTAAAGATTCGATATATAAGATTGTTCCTTTGCCGTTTTGAAATGGGAGATCTAATTTTTTTATATCATCAGAATGGGAAAGTTTATTTTCAATGTAATTAATGTTCTCCGGAAGGGATGGAAACATATGCTTTTGATTCTTACTTTCTTGTTGGTCCTTGTAATTTTCCATAATTTCCACCTCTTTTAGAATAAAGTCACTTCTGTTAATTTTTGTCGTTTGTGAGAAATTTATGCTTGAATTATTTTTTTAAAAAGAGGATTGAAAGTTACGTTATATTGTCTTTTGTACATTATTCAATTTCATAGCAGTACTTCTAACATTTGTGTCGAATTAAGAAGATATATAGGAGGGATACATATGGAAATAGCTGTAGAACGAGTTTTTACAAAAGAGATTTTAGCAAGCGCAGCAAAGGCATTTCATGTAACAGTGGAAGACAAGCCGCTTGGAGATTTTGAGAATTATATTTTTAAGGCGAAGGGTGATAATGGCGAAGACTATGTATTACGTTTAACGCATTCGTCGCATCGCTCTAAAAAAGAAGTCGAGGCTGAACTAGATTTTTTACGATATGTTGCGGAGAACGGAGCAAAGGTAGCAGGACCTCTTTATTCAACGTCTCAAAACCTTGTAGAAGAAATCAGAGCAGAGGATGGAACTTTCTTTTTCGCTTCCTTATTTACATATGCAAAAGGTGAGCAAGTAAAAGGAGAAGGATCGCATTATTGGGGAGATGCTTACTTTGAAGCGTGGGGAAAAGCGATTGGCCAACTGCATCGCCTAACAATGAACTATCCTAAAACAGATTATCGTGATACGTGGGAAGAAGATGAGAGCGGGATTGTTAATGAATTAGAAGATGATCAAGTGAAAAAGATTGCTGCGGTATTAATGGATGAAATAAAGGCTCTTCCAATTGAAAGAGAAACATTCGGCCTTATGCACGGTGATATCCATCCCGGTAATTTTCATTATGATGGAAAAGAGCTAACAATCTTTGATTTTGATGATGCGGCTTATAATTACTTTATACATGATTTAGCGATGGTTCTCTATTACTCTGTTCTATTTACACCGTGGACAGCGGAAGAGAAGACAGATTTTGCTCGTAAACAATTACAAGTTTTACGAAAAGGATATGAGTATGAGCACAGGCTGGCGGATAGTTGGTATGAATCATTACCGCTATTTTTACGTTTGCGTGACATAGGTCTATACGGCACACTCCAAAAGAAGTTCAAGGGGAAAGATATGCCAGATAACTTCCGAAAATTATCTGAAGAGTTATATGAAAGAATTATAAGCGAAGAAGCAATTGTGAATATATAATACATTTTGTTCAAAACAAAGTATACAAAATAAATGTATACTTTGTTTTTTTATACAAAAATATGTTTGTTTTATTAAAATAATATTGTCATAGATTCGGTATACATTTATAATTTTTATATATTCTGAATATTCTTGATAAAAAGGAGGGGGAATATTGGAAGCTTTCGTAAATTGGTTAAATAATATTGTTTGGAGTCCAGCACTTGTTTATTTATGTTTAGGAGTAGGTTTATATTTTTCTATTCGAACGAGGTTTTTACAAGTAAGGCACGTAGGAGAAATGGTGAAGCTGACATTTCAAGGAGAAAAATCAGAGGCTGGTGTTTCTTCATTCCAAGCGTTAGCACTTTCGTTATCAGGGCGCGTTGGGACAGGGAATATCGCCGGGGTAGCAACAGCGGTTGCCTTCGGTGGACCAGGAGCTGTATTTTGGATGTGGGCAGTAGCCTTTTTAGGAGCAGGATCAGCTTATGTAGAATCAACACTCGCGCAAATATATAAGACGAAACACCAAGGACAGTTTCGCGGTGGACCTGCTTATTACATTGAAAAAGGTTTAGGTGTGAAATGGTATGCTTTAGTATTCGTTGCAGCTACAATTCTTGCAACGGGGCTTTTACTACCAGGTGTGCAGGCTAATAGTATTGCTGTAAGTTTAGAAACGGCTTTTGGGATTAACACTACTGTATCAGGGGCTTTATTAGTTGTTGTATTAGCTCTTATTATCTTTGGTGGGGTAAAGCGAATTGTTAATGTGGCGCAAGTTGTCGTACCGTTTATGGCTGTTGGCTATATTTTAGTAGCTTGCGTCATTGTTGCTATGAATATTGAAAAATTACCAGAAGCATTTATGTTAATTATAAGAAGCGCGTTTGCATTAGAAGCTGCTTTCGGTGGTATTATCGGTTTGGCAATCTCTTGGGGAGTAAAGCGTGGTATTTATTCCAATGAAGCAGGGCAAGGAACTGGACCACATGCAGCAGCAGCAGCTGAAGTATCACATCCAGCTAAACAAGGTTTAGTGCAAGCATTTTCCGTTTACATTGATACATTATTTGTTTGTTCAGCAACAGCATTTATGATGATTATTACAGGCATGTATAACGTATTTGATGCAAGCGGAAAAAACTTTATCGTTAATAAATTAAATGGTGCTCAGCCAGGACCAGGGTATACACAGGCGGCGGTAGAATCTGTTTTCCCTGGATTTGGAAACGGTTTCGTTGCAATCTCGTTATTATTCTTCGCGTTTACAACAATTATGGCATATTACTACATTGCAGAAACGAATATCGCGTACTTAAATCGAGATAAAGACCGTCCTTGGTTGTCTATGGTACTAAAATTTGTCTTTTTAGGAGCTGTATTCTACGGCTGTATCAAAACAGCAGCAACGGCGTGGGCTTTAGGTGATATCGGTGTAGGAATTATGGCATGGGTAAATATCATTGCGATTTTACTATTACAAAAACCTGCATTAGTCGCATTAAAGGATTATGAAAAGCAGAAAAAAGAAGGAAAAGATCCAGTATTCGATCCAGGACCATTAGGCATTAAAAATGCTGATTTCTGGGAGCATGAATACGGAAAAGATAAGAAAGAAGAAGTATCTTAATAGAATAGGAATGAAAAAGCAAAGGGAAAATCCCTTTGCTTTTTTTATGGACAAAATGAAGCTGGAAGTTATTTTTTTGCCTATTTTTGAATATAAAAAGAATGTACATGCTTTGTTAGTGGAAGGGGGGAGTATGTTGATAGAGTTTCGTAATGTAAATAAATATTATGGCAATTTTCAAGTTTTAAAAGACATTAATGTGCAAGTGAAAAAAGGTGAAGTGGTAGTAGTTGTTGGGCCTTCAGGATCAGGAAAAAGCACGTTACTTCGGTGTATAAATCAATTAGAGACAATTACAGATGGAGAGTTAATTGTACAAAATACGGAGGTACACAATGTCAAAACAGATATGAATAAATTACGCCGCAATATTGGGATGGTCTTTCAACATTTTTATTTATATCCACATAAAACGGTTCTTCAAAATATTACACTAGCACCTATTAAAGTAAATAAAGTTTCAAAAGAAGAAGCTGAGAAAACAGCGATGTTTTATTTAGAGAAAGTAGGAATTCCGGAGAAGGCCAATGTATACCCACACCAATTATCGGGGGGACAACAGCAAAGGGTAGCAATTGCTAGAGGACTCGCGATGCAGCCTGAAATTATGCTATTTGATGAGCCTACGTCTGCTCTTGATCCAGAGATGATCGGGGAAGTACTTGATGTTATGAAAACGCTAGCTAAAGAAGGGATGACGATGGTCGTTGTCACACATGAGATGGGATTTGCACGAGAGGTAGCAGATCGGATTTTATTTATGGATGATGGCAAGATCATTGAGGATACAACACCGGCGCAATTTTTTGCGAGTCCTGAACAAGAAAGAGCGCGTCTATTTTTAAGCCGAGTGTTAAATCATTAAAGGAGGAATTTCATGTTTAAAATGAAAAAGTTGCTTACCGTAATCGTATTTTCATGTTTATTCGTACTTGTCGTTGCTGGGTGCGGAAGTAAAACAGATGAGGCAAAAGAAACGAATACGAAGCAAGGCGGGGCCATTGAGCAAATTAAAAAGCGCGGGAAACTAGTAGTTGGGGTGAAGAATGATACGAATTTATTTGGATTGAAAAATCCTTCAACAGGGCAGGTAGAAGGATTCGATGTTGATGTTGCGAAGGCACTTGCGAAAAAGATTCTCGGAGATGAAAAGAAGCTAGAATTAAAAGAAGTAACGTCTAAAACACGTATTCCAATGCTGAAAAATGGTGATATTGATGCAATTATTGCAACAATGACAATTACGGAAGAACGTAAAAAAGAAGTTGATTTTTCAGATGTATATTTTAAAGCGGGGCAATCGTTACTTGTGAAAAAAGGGAGCGATATTAAAAGTATTGATGATGTGAAAAAAGGCGTGAAGGTGTTAGCTGTAAAAGGTTCAACATCTACAAATAACATTCGTCAAAAGTCACCAGAAGCGACTGTATTAGAATTTGAAAATTATAGTGAGGCATTTACAGCGTTAAAAGCAGGGAAAGGTGATGTGTTAACGACAGATAATGCGATCCTTTACGGAATGGCAAAACAAGATTCTAATTATGAAGTAGTAGGAAAAATTTTCACAGATGAACCGTACGGAATTGCAGTGCAAAAAGGGGCAGATGATTTAACGAAAGAGATTAATACTTTAATTAAAGACATGAAAGCAAGCGGGGAGTATGACAAATTATATGAGAAGTGGATTGGACAAAAACCAGAAAAGTAGATAGTAAAAGTGAGAGGATGAGAGTACTCATCCTCTTCTTGTAAAGAAAGAGGGGAGAATATGTGCCTGATTTTTCTATATTAACGAATAACATTGATATGTATTTAGAAGGGTTTAAATATACAGTTATGTCTAGTGTAATTGCATTAATAGGCAGTTTTATTTTAGGAGTAATTTTGGCAGTAATGCGTATTGCACCGATTCGTATTTTAAACTGGGTAGGATCAGCTTTTGTGGAGTTTGTAAGAAATATTCCACTCGTATTAATTGCATTTATATTCTATTTCGCTTTACCTGTAATAGGAGTTACTTTAAATGGTTTTGTAGCAGGAACAGTTACGCTTACGGTATATACTGCAGCGTTTATTGCCGAGGTTATTCGCGCTGGTATTTTATCAGTCGCGAAAGGTCAAATGGAAGCAGCGCGTTCCTCAGGATTGACTTATACGCAAGCGATGTACCATGTCGTTTTACCTCAAGCGATGAAAATCGTAATCCCTCCTCTAGGAAATCAATTTCTTAATTTAGTAAAAAACTCTTCCATACTCGGAATTATCGCTGGTGCTGATTTAATGTATCAAGGAGATTTAATTTCAACGAAGACGTTTGTTACGTTTGATGTTTATATATTTGTCGGGATGTTTTATTTAATATTAACAATTCCGCTCAGTATGCTAGTGCGTTATTTAGAAAAACGCTTGGCAAAGGAGGCGGTGTAAATGGATTTTAAGGGAGCTATAACAGGGGATCATATCCTCTTTTTATTAAAAGGATTACTCATAACGTTAGAGGTAGCGCTTGTAGCGATTGTACTTAGCTTTATTATTGGGAGTGTAATAGGGATATTGCGCTACATGAAAATACCTGTCGTCTCACAAATATTAGGAATTATCGTTGAAGTGATTCGAAATTTACCACTACTTTTAATTATATTTTTCACTTATTTTGCACTTCCAGAAGCAGGATTGAAATTAGAAATTATAACAGCTGTAATTGTTGCGTTAACAATATTTGAAGCGGCAATGATATCTGAAATTGTTCGAAGTGGTCTATTATCTATTGAAAAAGGACAGATTGAAGCCGCAAGATCTTCAGGATTAACGTATGTTCAAGCGCTTTGGCATATCATTTTACCACAAGCATTAAGAAGAATGGTCCCGCCGCTTGTTAGTCAGTTTATTTCATTGCTGAAAGATACAGCATTAGCAGTTGTTATATCACTGCCAGAGCTTATGCATAATGCTCAAATTATTAGCGGACAGAATGTGAATTATATGATTCCAACGTTTATAGTAGTAGCTTGTATGTACTTTATCGTAAATTATAGTTTATCAATTTTATCGAGAAGATTAGAACTTCGTTAACCTTTACAATATATGTAAAGGTTTTTTCCTTGTTTAACCTTATTTTCCTCTAATTAGAATCTAAATCTCGTGATAATTCAATTTTTTATATTATTTTATCAGAAAAGTTTTAATTTTATATAGAAATTGTAATCGCTTTCGTGTATATTTTTATTATCAGAAAATTTTAACAAGATATAGGGGTATCGGTAGGGGGAGGATTTAGATGCAGCAACCAACGAATGAGAAATTACATCGTACGATGAAGAGTAGACATTTATTTATGATCGCACTTGGTGGTGTAATCGGGACAGGTTTTTTCTTAGGTTCAGGTTACACCATTAATCAGGCTGGACCAGGGGGAGCCATCCTTTCATATTTAGTGGGCGGATTTATTATGTATTTAACAATGCTTTGTCTTGGAGAATTAACGGTAGCGATGCCGGTTTCAGGATCTTTCCAAAAGTATGCGACGAAGTTTATTGGACCAGGAACTGGCTTTATGATTGGCTGGTTATACTGGCTTGGCTGGGCTGTAACAGTAGGACTAGAATTAACGTCAATCGGTTTAATGATGAAAAGATGGTTTCCGAATGTTGATGTTTGGGTATGGTGTCTTGTATTCGGCGTTATTTTATATGCTTCAAACGCAATTTCGGCGAAAAGTTATGCTGAATTAGAATTTTGGTTCTCTAGTATTAAAGTAGTTACAATTCTTGCATTTGTTGTTCTTGGTGGTAGTGCATTGCTAGGATTTTTACCATACGATGGAAAAGAAGCGGCACCTCTTTTCTCTAACTTTGTAAGCGATGGCGGGTTATTCCCCAATGGATTAGCTGCCGTATTACTTACAATGATTACAGTTAACTTCTCATTCCAAGGAACAGAGTTAATCGGAATTGCAGCGGGAGAAAGTGAAAATCCAGAAAAAACAATTCCACGTGCGATCCGTAATACAGTATGGCGCATTATGTTATTCTTCATTTTAACAATGACAATTTTAGTAGGATTAATTTCTTGGAAAGAAGCAGGCGTAATTGAAAGTCCATTCGTAGTCGTATTTGATAAAATCGGTATTCCATACGCAGCTGATATTATGAACTTCGTTATTATTACAGCGTTACTATCTGTAGCGAATTCAGGATTATATGCGGCAACTCGTATATTATGGTCACTTGCAAATGAAGGAATGGCACCAACTTCCTTCCAGAAAGTAAATAAGCGTGGTATTCCAATTACAGCGCTAGTCGTAACGATTGCTGTAGCTGGTCTTTCTTTATTCACAAGCTTCCTTGCAGAAGATACAGTATACATGTATTTATTATCTATAGCTGGTTTATCAGCTGTATCAAGTTGGATCATTATTGCTCTATCGCAACTACGCTTTAGAAGCCAGTATATAAAAGGCGGAGGAAAGTTAGAGGACTTAAAGTATAGAACACCGTTATATCCAATTGTTCCTATTTTAGCTTTAATTACAAATAGTATCGTTGTTATTAGTTTAGCGTTTATTCCAGAACAAAGAATGGCGTTATACTGTGGTATTCCATTTATCATTTTCTGCTATATATATTATTATATGAGTAAGAAACGGCAGAAACCGATGAAAGTGGAGATGGAAAAAACAAATGAAACTAATAATCAAACACCATGATATAGAGGCAGATTTATCGTATGGTCAATTAGCGATTGGAAAAGAAAACGGATATTCACCGTTACAATTACTCGTTTCCTCTATCGCAGGGTGTAGTGCAATTGTCTTTCGAACAATTTTAGAAAAGAAACGTATTCCATACGATACGTTTACAATTGAAACGGAAATTGGTAGAAGTGAAGCTTTATCAAAACCAGTTGAAAGTGTTCATTTGCACTATAAAATTAAAGCACAAAACATTACAGAGGAGCAGTTGGACAAGGCGTTGCAACTTGCAGTGAAAAATTGCACGATTGTTCAATCTGTAAAAGATAGTATAAAAGTTACGGAAACAATTGAACTAATAAAGTGAAATATAAAAACGTGAGAATACGGTTCTCACGTTTTTATGTTTTAGAGAGAGGGGAAAGTGTAATGGATTGTTTAGGTTGTAAATTAGCAAACGAATAAGAAAAAATATATAAAGTATATGAAGATGAATATGTAACATGCTTTTTAGATCATGAACCTTTTTATCCAGGCCATACTTTAATTGTGCCGAAGCAGCATGTTGTAGAAGTAGACGAATTAGATGACGTTGTAGCGAAATCGATTATGGATGCTTCTAAGATTATTGTAAAAGCGATTAAGGCATTATATAAACCAGATGGAATTACAATTTGTCAAAATAGTGGAATCTTTAACGAGTTAACACATTACCATATGCATGTGGTACCAAGATATAAAGAGCGCTCATTTGCTGAGTTTTATACGGTGCAACCGGGGGAAAAGAAGAATCATAACTTTGAAGAGACAAGAAATTTGTTAAAAGAAGCGATAGAGCAAATACGGCTTACTGAAAAGGCATAAGAGGGATGTTCTTAATGGAACAGTGAGGAAAATTCTAATAAACAAAAGCCCAATTTCTTAGTTACAATAGAGAAATTGGGCTTTTGTTTATTCTATTATTAAATTTTATCTATAAAAAGATTTTGCAGTGTCACAAAGTATATCGTTCATTCGTTATATAGAGTGAGAGGAGGAATTATATGAAAGTTACAAACAACGATTACGAAAAGATGGAAGAGCTATACGAGTTGTACGAACAAAAAGTTTATTATGTAGCGTATTCTATTTTAAATAATATTCAGCAGGCTGAAGATGCAGTTCAAGAGACGTTTATTACTCTTTATAAGAACTTGGAAAATCTCCATAGCTTGAACATGCAAGAGCTTAAACGCTACATTTTGAGGGTCGCGAAAAATAAGGCGATTGATAGCTACCGGAAAAATAAACGACATGAAACATTTTTAGAAGAATATCAAAGAGAATCAATAGAAGCAGTAGATGAAAATATTGAAGAGTGGGAAAAACGTAAAATGTCTGAGGTTCAAATTGATACATTGCTAAAAGAGTTAAATGAATCTAACAGACAGGTGTTTAAGTACAAAGTCTTCTATAACTTAACGTATCAAGAAATTTCAAGTGTAATGGGGATTACGGAGGCTAATGTCCGCAAGCAGTTTGAACGCGCTCGAAAACGAGTCCAAAATATGATAGGAGGTATACAACATGACGAATTCAAAGAACTCCAAAGAAATGTATGAACTTGCTGAAAAAATTGCTTTAGATGATTTTGATAAACTCGAAGAACGACATGAATTTTCACATACATATACACGTAAAAAGAAATTGTTTATGGAGGAAATGAAGCTGAAAGATGGACAACCGCAGAAAAAGCGTAAAAGACATCGTATGTTAATCGCTGCTGCTTGCTTATTGATTGGTATGCCGACAACCGTTTTTGGTGCAGTAAAAGTCTACAATATGATTGTCCAAAAACAAAATTACGAAGTAAATGTTTCAGTAACAAATAAGGATCCGAAAAAGAGTAATAAGTGGTATAAGTTGAAGGTTGGTAAATTGCCAGAAAATATGGAAGCAATTGATGATAGTGCTATGAAATATTCATTTAAAGATAACGACGTAATGGGTGGTTTTTCATTTGCTCTTTGGAGAATAGGAGAAAATGCAGATTTTCAAACTTTGTATTCAAAAAGCTATGAAGAAAAAGAGATAAATGGTAGGAAAGCAGTAATTGTTCATAAAGAAACTGGAAACAACAATGTAATGTTTGATAGGAAGGTCTTTCTCTTTTTTGAGAAAGAAGGGATTATGTTAGAAAGTTTTATTGGGTCAGATATAAACGAAGAACAAATGATAGATGTGTTAGGGAATATTTCACTTGAGCTTACTTCAAAAGAAAAGGCATCATATATAACGGATTATGATAAAAAGTATTTTAGCGAAGCAGATGAACCTAAAAAAACTAAGGTGATTCCTTTGAAAAAAGATAGCAAACGACTATTTCATATAGGGCAAAAGGTTCCAGTAACGATATCTATGGATAACAGCCAAATTGAATATGTGATAGAAAAAGTTGAAGTCTTTGATTCAATCAAAGATTTTAAACAAGAGAACTTTTATGAAATGGGCTTAGGAATACTAAGCAGGAATCAGGCTTTGGATCAAGCTGGACGATTGATACCATATAGAAGGGATAAATATAAAATTGGAAATGGTAAAGATTCAATTGATCAATTAGTAGAGTCAAAATTAGTTCATCCTAAATTTATTTATCTAACAACAACAGTGAAAAATATAGGTAAGCAGGCGACAGAAGAAATTTATATGCATCCATCTATAAAACTGCTTAAATCTAAAGCTAATGCATGGAACTACGCTAAAGAAGATGGAATTGCCGAGAAAAATATTATGACGGGCGAAGTTGATTATTTAGAGCCTCACGGAGATGGGAAAAGTTTCTACAATATTGGCAGTATTCGACCAGGAGAAACGGTAAAAGTTAACTTAGGTTATTTTGTAGATGAAGATAAACTAGATTCAATCTTTTTGGATGCTTTCAATTACAGAGGGATTGGTGACACTGAAAACATGAATTCGAAAAATCGTTGGTGGTTTGATATTCGTCAATAGTAAAACAGTAGGAACAAATACACTAAAAGCTGCTTACATTTAGCAGCTTTTTTCGTCTTCATACATATGTAAAACTTCTTTCGCACGAATACGCAAACCATCTATTAGTTCTTTCGGTTCTAAAACTCGTGCATCTTTTCCAAGCCTATAAAATAAAGGCGTAATAAAATTGATTTCTCCTTTATCAATTGTTGAATGTATATATCCTGTCCCGTCTTCGTTTATTACCACGAATTCTTCAAGGTAAGGCACGCTTTTACATTGGCGCACACCTTCTGTTGTCAGTAAAACATGTAACTGAATAGGACTGTATACTACGTTAGAGTTAGAGGTAAACCACTCTTCTAAATTCATGAATGTATCCTTATTTTCTTCCATTGATAATATGGAAAGAATACGATCGACGCGATACAGTAATACTTTTTTTCTACTAAAATCATAGGAGGGCAAATACCATAAACCGTCGTGAGCATATACACCGATCGGATGAACATGCTTTGTTTTTATCCCCGATTTAGATTCGTATTGGAAGTGTAAATTTTTATTTTCGATAGCCGCTGTTAACACTTCGTTTAAAAGAGGTGTATCAATTGTTCTTTTCGGATTCCAAAAAGCGATATAAGAACGTATTGTATCAACTTTCGCTTTCGCATCATCTTGTAGAGAACCATACAGTTTATGAGTAACAGAATTGATTTCGGTATTAAAAGGTAAGTCTCGGTAGTAGCTTAAAGACTGAAAAGCAAAAAAGATGGAGACTGCTTCTTCTTCCGTAAATAAAATAGGGGGAATAACTCTATTCGTTAATACTTTATAGCCGCCGTTACGACCTTGCTCAGCATAAATGGGTAATCCCATATCACTTAAATCTAAAATGTATCTATGGACAGTACGAACGGAAATATTAAATTCATCAGCTATTTCTTGAGCTGTAAATGTCTTTTTGGCAGAAGCAAATATAAGAATATCTAATAAGCGTTTAGCTTTTGACAAATGTATCACCTTTTTTCTTTTTAACATGACATAAATTGTCATGTTTTACTGTTAGTATATTGTTTACATCATATGTTATCAAGATGAGATGCAAGGAGGAAAAGATATGTCACGTGAAATAGTTTTATTTATTGCAGCTAGTTTGGATGGATATATTGCGAAAGAAGATGATGATTTACAGTGGTTAATGGAAACGGAAGGAGAGGGAGATAACGGTTATACAGAAATGTATGAAACGATTGATACAATAATCATGGGAAAAAGAACGTACGATTATGTAGTAGAGCATACGGAAACATTCCCGTACTTAGACAAAAAATGTTATGTTTTTTCTAATTCAGAAAAAGGCACGAACGGACATGTAGAGTTTGTAAATGAAGATGTAGTGGAGTTTACAAAAAGGTTAAAAGCACAAGAAGGATCTAAAATATGGATGGTCGGTGGAGGAAGTCTATTAAGAGAGTTCTTTAAAAATAATCTAATTGATGAATATATCGTTACGATTACACCGCATATATTAGGTTCTGGAGTTCCGTTATTTCAAGACAAGAACCCGGAAATCAATTTAACTTTAACGGATACGAAACGTTTTGGGCAATTTGTAAATTTATATTATAAAGTAAAATCTTAAAGGATAAACAAACACGACTACTGATAGTAGCCGTGTTTGTTTATAGATGGTAATGAAATGGTGAAAAAAGACCCATGATCAACTTCACTTGTGACTGTAATATTCCCGCCGTGTAGTTCTACAATTTCCTTCACGATAGAGAGTCCTAAGCCAGTTCCACCTGTAGCGCGTGTTCTTGCTTTATCGACGCGGTAAAAGCGGTCGAAAATGTGAGGAAGGTCTTCAGGCGGAATCCCTTCGCCTTCATCTTCAATTGTAATGGAGATACGTTTATTTTCTTCTATAACAGAGATGTGGATATGAGAATATTCTTTTGAGTGTCTATAAGCGTTATTCAAAATGTTCACTATAACTTGTTCAAATCGCTGCTCATCTAAGCTTACTAGCAGTGTGGAAGGGCAAGAGAAAGAAACTTTAATGTATTTTTCTTTATATATGGCATTTACTTTTTCGGTTATACGAGTAAGGAAGGTGTGTAAATGTACTTCTTTTACTTGAATAGAAAAGTTATGTTGTTCCATTTGTGCAAGTGAAAATAAATCTTGAACTAAGTTTGTAATGTAATCAGACTCATCTTTTATAATAGATAAATATCGCAAACGTTGCTCGGGAGATGTGCTTTCTTTTAAAGCGATATCAGCGTAACCTCTTACGTATGTTAACGGTGTTCGTAATTCATGAGCAACACTCGCTAGAAATTCACTTCGCTCTGTTTTCATATAATGTAAATCATTAGCAAGCGTTTGAATAGACGATGCTAGTTCACCAATTTCGTCATTTCGACTAGTTGTTAATGAAACAGATAAATCGCCTTTGCTCATTTTTTCAGTGGCATGTTTCATGTGTAACAATGGTTTTGTTAACAACCGTGATAAGAGAAAGATGGTGATGGCTGTTAATAGAAAAGTAATGACTCCGGCAATAATGAATTGTCTCGTTAGCCCATTCACCATTTCTTCTATTGATGCTGTTCCGAGAAACATATATACATAGCCTTCTGTTTTTCCTGTGACTATAATTGGACTAACTGTACATATATAATTAGATGTTTTCCAATGATTCTCTATAATTGCTCCGTCATGATCTGTCCGTGTTTGCATCTTTTCAATATGCTTTTTTATAGTAGTATTTATTTCATTGGATTTAGCTAGTATATCCTTATTTGCATTTGTAATAACAACAGTGGTTTCGGCTTCGGATTCCATTAGTGCAACATGGGAGATTGTTTGCTTATCAAAATACTTTTCAAGGACATCTCTGTGACTATTTCCGCGCTTTAATAAAGCTGTCATTTCTTCATTTACTCTATTGTTGACAAGGCTATAATAAAGCGAGACAAATAGAACACTTTCGATTAAAAGTGTAACAATCAAAAAATAAAATCCGAGCTGAATAGAAATTCGCTTCATTGCTTTGCTCCTTAATCTAGAGTATCAATCCATCGATATCCGACGCCATAAACTGTTTTTAAATGGTGATCGATAGGGAAATTTACTTTTCGTAATTTATCACGCAAATTACGAATATGTGAATCGACAGTTCTATCTTCTGTATTTGTATTTAATCCCCAAATTCGTTCAATGAGCTGATCACGGCTTAATACGTAGTTCACATGGCGTAAAAATAATCCGAGCAAAGAAAATTCGATTGGAGTGAGAAGAAGTTCTTCATCATGGACAGACACAAAATGTTTTGCCTCATCCCATAAAATGCCGTGATATTCGATTTGCGCATCTTGATTCGTACGCCGTAAAACAGCTTCAATTCTTGCGAAAAGTTCCTCCTCATGGAAAGGTTTCGTTACGTAATCATCGGCTCCGATTTTTAATCCTTGGACGACATCTACTGTTTGATCACGCGCGGTAACCATAATAATAGGAACGTTACTAAATGAACGGATTTTTTTGCACGTTTCCCATCCGTCCATCTTTGGCATCATAATATCGAGTAAAATAAATTTAAAGTTTTGATTTTCTATATGTGAAATAGCTTCTTCTCCGGATTGTGCACATATGCAATTATATCCAATTGGAGTAAGGTAAAGTGTTAATAATTCAAGCATTCTCGGTTCATCGTCTACGAGCAGTATATCAATCATAGAGAGCCCTCCATAGTTATAATCGTTACTTAAAGTTTAATGCAAAATCATGAAGAAATGGTGCAGATTATAATTCATCTGCATAATTTCTTCAGAATTGCTTGTTATTGTAAAGTTGAAATTCCATTTTAGATAATCATATTGGCTCGAAAATGATTCATACGGAGGCGGTATAGTGAAAAAGATGACCCGGGTTTTTGGGATAACAATAATTACAGCAGTTGGTCTTGCAGCATGTGGACAAACGAATACAGATCATAAAAATCATGAATCTAAAGAAGAGAAGAAAACAGAGCAAAAGGAAATGAAAATGAAGCAGGAAGTAACTGCGCCGAAAGATATGAACGAAGGGGCATCGAATGATTTATTAACGACAAGTTTAAAAAATGTGACGAGGTTAAACACAAATGATCCATTGCAAATGGCTGTATTAACTTCACAAACGATATGGCCAGCAACTCATAAGGAGAATCAGCCAGGCGCTGTTATTTTAGTGCCAGTGAGCGAGTGGCAATTAGGGATTGCAAGTGCGGATCTTATTCATCATCCGAATAACGGGCCGATCTTATTTATAGAAAAAGAAAAGGTACCTGAAATGACGTTAAAAGAAATAAAACGGCTAAATCCGCTCGGAACGAAAGATGGAACACAAATTATGATGATGGGGGATGTCGGTGCATCAATCCTGGAGCAATTAAAAGAGTATAAAGTAAAGCAAATAAAAGAAACGGATCCAGCTACATTTGCAAAAAATGTGGATAAAGAATATGCTGATATAACAGGAAGCTACCCAAATAGTGTTATTATCGGTTCGTCTGAAGAAGAAGGACGTTTATACACAACACCAGCTGTAAACTGGATTTCTCATATGCCAGAACCGCTTTTATATACAGGGAAAGATAAGGTGCCAGAAGCGACGATAGAGGCATTAAAGATGAGAAAAGATAAAGCGAATATATATGTATTAGGACCAGAAAAAATCGTTTCAAAAGAAGTAGAAAAAGAGTTAAGCAAATACGGGAAAGTAACGCGTATTAGTGGTGAGACTCCAACAGAAAATTCTATTGCATTTGCAAAATTTAAAGATGAGAAAACGAAATTTGGCTGGGGGTTCACAAAACCAGGCCACGGTTTATCATTTGTTTCAAGCAAAACACCAGACTTAGCAGTTGCAGGAGCACCATTTTCACATATGGGTAAACACGCACCTGTTGTAGTGTTAGAAGAAGGTAAAGCCTCACAACCAGTGTATGACTTCCTTGCTAGTATTCAACCGAATTTTAAAGATGACCCAACGATTGGACCGTATAATCACGGTTTCTTATTAGGAAGTACGAGTGATATTTCATTTGAAACACAAGGTATATTGGATGAGAGGTTAGAGATTGTACAAGAAAGTGGTCAAGGACACGGTGGACATTAATATAATGGACAAGGGCGCTACTAAGGTAGTGCCTTTTTCTTTAGGAAACTTTTACATAGCACAAAATCCTCTACTCGTTATATAATAACCTTCGTGCAGTCGGCCTTGATTTTCTTACGGAGAAAATCAAATGATAAAAGAGTAGAGGAGTGATATTTTGTTTCAGACGATAAAAAATGACTGGTTTTCCAATGTGAAAGGGGACGTGTTATCAGGAATTGTCGTTGCTTTAGCATTAATTCCTGAAGCGATAGCTTTCTCCGTTATTGCAGGTGTAGATCCGACCGTTGGATTGTATGCAGCTTTTTGTATCGCAGTTACCATTTCATTTGTTGGCGGAAGAACTGGGATGATTTCAGCTGCAACAGGTGCAATGGCATTATTAATGGTAACGCTCGTTAAGGATCACGGTTTGCAATATTTATTTGCTACAACAATATTAACAGGTATTGTCCAAATTATTTTTGGCATGTTCAAACTGAGTTCATTTATGAAGTTTGTCCCTAAGTCAGTTATGAGTGGTTTTTTAAATGCCCTTGGCATTTTAGTTTTTACAGCGCAATTACCGCATTTTAAAAATGCAAATTGGCAAATGTATGCACTTGTCGCATTAGGTCTTGTAATTATATATGTATTTCCACGTATTACGACGGCTGTTCCGTCTACACTTATTTCCATTATTATTGTGACAAGTATTGCACTTATGAGCGGATTACAGTTGAAAACAGTAGGGGATATGGGAAGCTTGCCGAAAGAATTACCGTTCTTTAGCATTCCTGACGTGCCTTTTACACTTGAGACATTAGGTATTATTTTACCGTATGCAGTTATGCTTGCAATTATTGGTTTATTAGAGTCATTATTAACAGCTTCAGTTTTAGATGATATGACGCATACGGAAAGTAATAAGCATAAGGAGGCACGTGGGCAAGGGATTGCAAACGTTGTTGCTGGTTTCTTCGGAGGTATGGCAGGATGTGCAATGATTGGTCAATCTGTTATTAATATTAAATCAGGTGGACGCGGACGATTATCGACGTTTGTAGCGGGCGGATTTTTAATCGTATTACTATTCGTTTTAGGTGATTATGTTGTTCATATTCCGATGGCAGCATTAGTTGCAGTTATGATTATGGTTTCAATCGGAACATTTGATTGGAACTCTGTAACAACGATTCATAAAGTACCAAAAGGGAATGCATTCGTTATGATCGTAACAGTAGTAGTCGTTCTTATCACTCACAATTTAGGATTAGGCGTAGTTATTGGTACAGTAATTAGTGCTGTATTATTTGCATTCAATATGGCAAAGATTCACGTGAAACATTTATATATTGAAAATAAGAAAATATACGAAATTCACGGTCAACTTTTCTTTGCGTCTACGGCAGATTTTATAAATGCTTTTTCATTTAATGAAGATGTGAAAGAAATTGAGATGAACTTTACTCATGCGCATGTATGGGATGACTCAGCAGTGGCATCAATTGATAAAGTTATCATGAAGTATGAACAAATTGGTGTGAAAGTAAGTATAACAGGATTAAATGAACGTAGCGCAAAACTTGTTACAAATTTAGCTACTTATAATAAAAGAATTGCTAGTTAGAAGCCTCCTTTTTAGGGGGCTTTATTATATAATACGAGTAGGATAACGAAAAGGGGATTCAGCATATGTATAAACAAATTATATTAGCGTGTGACGGTTCTGAACATGCACTTCGAGCAGCTGAGCACGCGACACATATTGCAAAATTTAACGAAGAAACAAATGTTGAAGTCGTGTATGTTGTAGATAATAGAACGGCAAAGTCAGATATTATACAAGGTCAAACGGATTTAGAAACAGTATCAGCTAGTCGAAAAGATAAATTAAAAGAGATTGAAGGTTTATTAAAGAAAGAGAACATTTCTTATAAAATTACGATATTACATGGCGATCCAGGAGATACGATTGTTCAATATGTAAATACAGGAGATATAGATCTTGTTATTGCTGGGAGTAGAGGATTAAATACATTACAAGAAATGGTACTTGGTAGTGTCAGTCATAAAATAGCAAAGCGTGTGAAATGTCCGGTGATGATTATAAAGTAAAACGAAATAGAACGTAACTAAGACCTTGATATAATTCGAGGTCTTTTTTGACGTATAAAGGGAGAGTGGGTGGGCATACTAGATATATAAGTTTTAAAAAATACTAACTTACAAATTTGTAAGTTAGTTGTTAGGAAAATCGATGTTATGAAATTTTTCCCATTGGTAAAATAAGAGTATCAAAGGGGAGATAGGGAGGATGGAAGCAATGAAATCATTTCAAAATTTATCATATAGTCAAGGGGTAAGCTTAATTTGTTTAGGGGGATTTGCTGCATCTGTTACGTTAGCTATTTTAATAAAGATGATTCATCAAATCTTTTAATCTTAGAGTAGGGAAGGAATTGGTTATTATAAATAGCAAGAAAAGGATTGTAAAGAAAAAATAGCTCCTGGCATGTATCTCAGCGCCAGGAGCTATTTTCTTATTTCTCTGTTTCTGCTTTATCGCTTGTTACGCTAACGTTACCCCATTTATATTGATCTTCTGGTGTATATTTATAATCTTTTACGCGATTATTTACACCTTTTAGGTCAAATTTATAATGAAGTGGAATTAATGGTACTTCATCATGAACTAATTTTTGCCATTTATCGTATACATCTTTACGGTACTTTTCATCAGCAGCTTTTGGAGAAATACCTTGTTTTAATAATTCTGTGTTTTTGTCAGTAGCCCAACGTGTGTAATTGAACGGCGCGTTTTTAGCCCAAATACCAGAAGGGTCTGGATCAGATGCAGTTCCCCAAGCTGCAGCGAAAAGATCAACTTTTGGATCATCTTTTTTAATCATATCGTAGAATGAGTTAAATTCATGTAAGCGGCCATCAAGAAGCTCTACTTTTAGGCCGATGTCTTTCCAAGATTGGATAAAGAATTTTGCGAGTGGTTCACTTACATCGCTACCACTCATTGATAAGAAATTAGCTTTAAATTCTTTACCATTCGGATCTTCACGGAATCCATCTCCGTTCGTATCTTTATAGCCAGCTTCATCTAATAACTTTTTAGCTTTCTCTACATCTTTATCATAGGCACCAACTTTATTGTTATGATATTTTGGTAGAGATGGTGGGATTGGTGAGTTAGCTGGATAACGTAGGCCGTGATATAATTTTTCACCAATTTCTTTTCGATCGATAGCATACGCCATTGCTTGACGTACACGAACATCTTTAAATTTCTCCTTATCCATCACTACTTCTTCTTTTTCTTTATCCATATGGCCTAATTTAAAACCGATATAGCTATAGTATAAATCGGTTTTACCGACTAATTGTGCATTTTTTAATTTACTTACATTTGGATATTGATCTGCACTTACTTCAGCGATATCAATATCACCATTTTTTAAGGACGCGTTAACAACGGAAGGGTTAACAACTTTTAAAACCATGCTTTTCAGTTTTGGTTTTCCACCATAATAGTCATCAAAACGTTCAAATTCAACGGATTCTCCTGGCGTAATTTTCTTCACTTTAAAAGGTCCGAAACCAATTGGGTTTTTACGGATTTTATCAGATTCTGCTAATTTATCGATTGGTACATCTCCTAAGTATTTCTTATGAAGAGGGTATGCCCAAAGCCCAGTTTTCACTGAAGGATTCTCTGTTTTAAATGTAATCGAAATTGTTTTTGGATCCGTTACCTTTATACCTGAAATTTTATCGGCTTTTCCATTGTGGTAATCTTCCATACCTTCAATCATTTGCATTTGAGTGTCATAGCGAGAACCAGCATATTGTTTGCTACCAATTACTAGATAAGAGTATTCTAAATCCTCAGCAGTAACAGGGTTTCCATCATGCCATTTTACATTATCTTTAATTTTTAGTGTAATTGTCTTTTTATCTTTAGAAATTTCATATGTAGCAGCACCATCATTCGTGTATTCCCAGTTTTCGTCATTTGATAATAAAGACTCATCGAAAATTGTAATGACCTGGTTATCAGGATCTCCTTCATATACAGCGAAGTTCAAAAGTCCTTCAAATGGTGTGTTAGAAACAAGACCATAAGTTAATGAACCATCTTTAATTTCCTTTTTATCATTTTTAACAGATGCACTAAATTTATTTGTATCTACTTTTTTTGTGCTGCTCGTTTTTTCACTACCACCACTGCCCCCACATGCTGAAAGTAGTAATGTTGAAACCGCAAGTGTACTTAATACTTTGAAAAACTTTGGCTTATTCGTCATTTCTTCCACCCCTTATCCTTTTCTTTGTCTTGCGTCGGCCGAGCGGCGTAACGCTTGACCAATAAAATTTATACACAGCATCAATGTTAAAATCATGACTGATGCGGGTAACCAAATCCACCATTTTTCTTGTAATACATCTGGATTTCTAGCATAACTAACAAGTGTACCAAGGCTTGGTGTACTTTCTGGTAGACCAAATCCTAAGAAAGTTAGACCAGATTCAATACCAATGTTTCCAGCAAGATTTAATGTAATACTAACGATGATAATTGAACTTAAGTTAGGTAGTACTTGGAAAAGGATGATTTTCCAGTTTGGTGTTCCTAAAGTTTTAGATGCAGAGACATAATCTAGTTCTTTTTCAGTTAATACTTTTGAGCGAATTAATCTGGCCTTTCCTGTCCATAAGAACACGCTCATAATTAAAATGAAAGTAAAAATATTGAATGTAGGAACAAGTGTAATAAATACAATTACAAGCATTAAAAATGGTAAAACCATAACAAAGTCGATAATGCGCATAATGATATTATCAATAGCTCCTCCAAAATACCCGGCAATTAATCCAATTGAAAGACCAATTAAACAAGAAAGAATAGTAATTGCTAATCCAATTGTAAAGGAGTTACGTGTACCAATAATAAGTTGGCCGAAAATGTCGCGTCCTCCGTAATCTGTTCCTAACCAATGTTCAGCAGAGGGAGGAGCATAAATAGCGAATAAATCAACTCGTACAATATCTTCTTGTTTCATAATAAAAGATGTTGTGTAGACTGCTAGTAATAAGATTGCTAGGAAAATAAGTGAAAACATTGCTAATTTATCTTTACGAAGTTCTCGCCACATAATAGAGAAACCAGAAGGGCTTTTTTCGTAATGAATAACTTCAGTTTGTTTTTCAGGGTTTGCTAACATAACGTCATCTCCTTTCTTTAATCAATACGAATACGTGGATCGACGATGCTTAGAATAATATCTGAAAGGAGAGTTCCAAGTAACGTTGCAAATCCAGTAAACATAACGAGTGCAGTTATTACACTAAAATCACGTTGAGAGATAGATTGTATAAATAGTTGTCCAATGCCTGGATAGCTAAAAATACTTTCTAAAAAGATGGCACCGCCAACTAATCCTGTAATTTCATAGCCTAAGAAGGCTGCAATTGGTAAGAATGAATTTCGTAAAATATGTCTAGAATAGATTTTTGATTCTGGAACACCTTTTGCTCTTACTGTACGCACAAAATCTTTATGCTTCGTATCAATAATTTCGCTTCGTAAATATTGAACCGTACCAACTGTCGCAATTAATGCACCAGATAAAGCTGGTAATAGCATGTGATTCAATTTACTTAAATAATAAGCAAATGTACCTGTTGCAACTTGAGGATCAACGCTACCGCCGGTTGGGAATATTGCAAACTTAAATCCGAATAGGAAGAGCATAATTAATGCAAATATAAATAGTGGTGTAGCAAAACCTAGATAGTTGTAAATGGTAATGAGTCGATCAGCCCAGGTATCATTCCACCGCCCACTTATAACTCCTAGTGGTATGGCAATTAAATAAGTAAGAATAAGAATGACAAGTGCTAAAGATACTGTATTTCCAAGTCGTTCTCCAATTAAATCGGTTACCTTCATTTTATGTGCATAGGAAATACCGAAGTCACCTTGGACGGCATTTTTAATCCAGCGAACATATTGTGTTGCAACTGGGTCATTTAATCCAAGCTTTTCACGTTGTTCTTCAATCACTTTTGGATCCGCTTTTGGATTCATCGCTCTGCCGGTTAAGGCATCGCCAGGCATTGCTTTAGCTAGTAGAAAGACAAGTATACTTAACACGAATAATTGCGGGATCATCACTAAAAATCTCCGTAATATAAACTTCCACATGTTTTATCACTCCCTTATGGTAATGCCACCCGGTGCGTTGGCGAGATTGCTTTTAAGTCATAAGCCCGACCGTTTTCATTGAAATAATTTTCGTATGATTTCTCGTACTCAGAGCTTACTTGTTGACGGAGCTTACGCTGTTGTTCTCTTTTTTCAGGACGAATATCAGGAATTGCTGATATTAGGCGTTTCGTATAAATATGTTGCGGATTATTATAAATTTCTGTACTAGTTGCTTCTTCGACAATGCGTCCGCGATACATAACACCGATACGGTCACACATATGACGAATTACACCTAAATCATGACTAATGAATAAGTATGTTAGTCCGAGTTCAGCTTGTAAATCTTGCAAGAAGTTTAACACTTGTGCCTGTACAGACACGTCAAGCGCAGATACTGGCTCATCCGCAATAATAAGCTTCGGTTTTAAAGTAAGAGCGCGTGCAATACCAATCCGCTGCCTTTGTCCACCGGAAAATTCATGTGGATATTTATAAATAGACTCTGGATTTAGACCAACTTTATCAAGATATTCTTGAACTGCTCTACGTTCTTCATCAGGTGAGAGCTTCTCAAAATTTCGGAGAGGCTCAGCAATAATGTCGAGAACACGTTTCTTCGGATTTAATGATGAATAAGGATCTTGGAAAATCATTTGAATATCTTTTCGTTGTTCACGTAGCTCAGAGCGACTTAATTTTGTTAAATCTCTATTATTAAAATGAATGCTACCCTCTGTTGCTTTCGTTAAATGCATAATTGCTTTACCCGTTGTTGATTTGCCACTTCCTGATTCACCAACAATCCCGTATGTTTCACCTGGTTGTAATTCAAAACTTACACCATCGACAGCGCGCACGTAATCTAATGTGCGTCCGAAGAAACCACCTTTAATTGGAAAATGTACTTTTAAATCTTCTACTTTAAGCAGTGCCATGAGTTACGTCATCTCCTTTCTTATCTTGGAAGTTGAAATGCTTGTAGCAAGTACAACGTACCCAATGGTCTGGTTTTACTTCATGTAAAATTGGATTTTCCTCGTGTTGATCAGGTCTAATCCATGGAATTCGAGCTTGGAAACGGCAACCTGTGCGAGGAAGTTTCGCTAACGAAGGAACTACCCCTTGAATTACATGCAATTTTTCTTTTTCAGCATACGCAGATGGAATGGAGTTTAATAGAGAACGAGTATATGGGTGAAGAGGATTGTTAAAAATCTCTTCAACTTTTCCTGTTTCTACAACTTGTCCAGCGTACATAACGACGATACGATCAGCTGTTTCTGCAACAACACTTAAATCATGAGTAATTAAAATGATGCCCATTTTCGTTTGTTCTTGAATAGATTTTAGTAAGTCTAAAATTTGTGCTTGGATGGTTACGTCAAGAGCCGTTGTTGGCTCATCTGCAATAATGAGTGCTGGGTTACAAGCAATTGCAATTGCGATAACAATTCTTTGTCTCATTCCGCCAGATAATTCGTGTGGGTATTGTTTATATGTAAGTTCTGGTTTTGGAATACCAACTTGATGAAGTAGTTCTAAGGTGCGTTCTTTCTTTTCAACTTTTGAAAGGCTTGTGTGGTAGTCTAAGTTTTCTTCGATTTGTTTTCCAACTGTCATAAGAGGATCGAGTGCTGTAAGAGGTTCTTGGAAAATCATGCCGATGTTTGAGCCGCGTACTTTATTCATCTCTGCGGCTGACATAGTTAGCAAATCCTTATCTCTATAGTTAAGCTGCCCTTGTAACTTTGTATTTGCTTCATTATGCAGTCGCATAATAGAAAGGGCAAGTGCACTTTTTCCGCAACCTGATTCACCAACTATCGCGACAATTTCATTTTCATGGACAGTTAACGAAACATCATCAACTGCGGCATGATATTGATCTTGTATACGAAAGGAAGTCTGTAAGTTTTCAATGCGAAGAAGTGGATTCTTCATGGCTATCCCTCCATCTTTCTGAAAAGACTAAATATTTTGTATGTTGTTGTTATTTTAATATAAATTGACAATGTTTGACAAGCACAAGTTGAAAAAATATTCAAAAATCTTTTTATATAAAGATTGGATGCATTTATATAAGTAGTTGGAGTGCTTTGAAAACGCTAACATGTATAGGGTAGGGAAATAAATCTTTTGTAGGAAAAAAGATTTATATGTAGAAAAAAGAGAGGTGTTCTCGAAAGAACAGTCTCTCTTTTTTTGATAAGAATAATATTAGTGCTTAAGCTTGCTTTTGTTTTACTGACCCTGTATTTAAAGTAAGAGCAAGGAAGAACATTGCAAGTACACAAGATGCAAGTAATAAGATGAATCCGCCATCCCATCCGAATGCATCTACGATAAAGCCCATAGCGGCACTGGCGAAAGTTGCTCCACCTAAGTAACCGAAGAAGCCAGTTAAGCCTGCTGCAGTTCCAGCCGCTTTCTTTGGTGCTAAGTCAAGAGCGTGTAGACCAATTAACATAACAGGTCCGTAAATTAAAAATCCAATCGCGACAAGTGCGATACTATCAACCATTGGATTACCAGGAGGGTTTAGCCAGTAAACAAGAACGGCGATAAATACACCAACCATAAATAAAATACCAGCAGGTGCGCGGCGTCCTTTAAATAGTTTATCACTCATCCATCCGCAAAGAAGCGTACCTGGAATACCAGCCCATTCATATAGAGCGTAAGCGGTACGTGAGCTACTATGAGTAAAGCTTTTTTCCTCTACTAAATAAGTAGGAGCCCAGTCTACAACGCCGTAACGTACGAAATATACGAAAACGTTCGCGATAGCGATGTACCATAAAAATTTATTGTTTAGTACGTATTTAAATAAAATTTCCTTTACCGAAAGTTCGCGTTCGCGATCTTGTACTTTTTCATCTGTTGGATATTCTCCAGTATGTTCCTCGATAGAAGGTAATCCACAAGATTGAGGTGTATCTCTCATCGTAATTAACACATAAATACCAACTAAAATTGAAAGAATACCTGGGAAGTAAAAAATACTCTTCCAGTCATTTGCAAAGAAGTATAATCCTAATGTTACAAGAGAAGGCATAAGTGCGCCGCCGACATTATGAGCGACGTTCCAAATAGACATTTTTGTACCACGTTCACTAATAGAGAACCAGTGAACCATCGTACGACCACAAGGAGGCCATCCCATACCTTGTACCCACCCATTTAAAAACTGAAGTACAAACATAAGTATGATGCTCGTTGTAATGAAAGAGAATGAGCCGAAAATAATATTAATGATACCTGATAAAAATAGCCCAGCTGCTAAAAAGTAGCGAGGATTACAACGGTCGGATACGATACCCATAAGAAATTTACTTAATCCGTAAGCGATAGATACTGCTGAAAGGATAACCCCAAGTTCGCCTTTACTAAAGCCTTGTTCGATTAAGTATGGCATTGCTAGTGAAAAGTTTTTTCGAACAAAGTAGTAACCTGCATAACCGATGAAGATACCTAAGAATACTTGTAAACGTAATTTACGGTATTCGCTATCAACGCGATCAGCTGGTAAGCGTTCCGCGTGGGGCGCAGGCTTAAATAATTGTGTGAAAAACATAAAATGAAAATCCTCCCCTAATTAATTCGAAGTGTTGTAAGGCAGAGAGAATATAAAAAGGCCATGAAATATAAAAAAGTTTCCTTTTTTATGATTCATAGCCGTGTACTCCGATTCTCCGTGACTGTCAATATTAACTTCGTCGAAAATTATACAACTTTGTGACAAAATTGTAAACGTTTTTATAAATAAAAAGTGTTGACGGATTTTATTCGTAGGATTAATATTTAAATACATTAAATATTTTATTGCTTAAATAAGAGGTGGATAACATGCCAAATGATATGACGCATATCGATAAAATTCAAGCTCTTGCCTTTTCGATTGGAAAGAAAATGCAGACGGAGTTATTAGAACAAATGCAAGCAACAGGACTTACACCACCGCAGTTTTATATTTTAAAGATTTTAGATCATTACGGTGCTTCAAGAGCGACAAAATTAGCAAAAAAGATGTATGTAAAGCCTAGTGCAATTACAGTGATGATTGATCGCTTAATTGACCAAGAGCTTGTAGAACGCTATCACGACAAAGATGATCGCCGTGTTGTCATCATTGAGTTAACAAAAAAGGGGAAATCTAGAGTAGAAGAGGCAATGATCGCTCGTAATGAGCACATTGCAAAATATTTCTCACATTTAGAATTACAAGAAAGAGAAGATTTGTTACGTCTCTTTGAGAAGCTAGAAACAATTATTTGCGGGACACAAGAGAAAAAAGAGAATAACTAAGAGGAATTGAGGAGATTACATGGAGCAACAAGAAAATATAAATAGAAAGTTGCTGTTAATTGGTTTAATAATCGCGATGCTATTTGCTGCATTAGATGGAACAATCGTTGGTACAGCAATGCCGCGTATCGTCGGTGAACTAGGCGGATTAAGCTTAATGACGTGGTTAACAACAGCTTATATGTTAACATCAACGACAGTTGTACCAATTGCAGGTAAATTAGCGGATTTACTTGGTCGTCGTAACGTATATATAACAGGGCTAGTTATCTTTATGGTTGGTTCTGCGTTATGTGGTATGGCAAATGGTATGACAGAGTTAATTATTTTCCGTGGTATTCAAGGTCTTGGTGGCGGTATTATGATGCCAATGGCTATGATTATTATCGGAGATATGTTCACGGGAAAAGAACGTGCAAAATGGCAAGGTGTTTTTGGTGCGTTATACGGTCTTGCTTCTGTAATTGGACCACAAGTTGGTGGTTGGATTGTAGACGCAGTGAACTGGAGATGGGTATTCTACATTAACTTACCAGTTGGTATTTTAGCAACAATCTTTATTGCAATGGGATTAAAATCACATAAACAAACAGGACCAATTAAAATTGATATTGCTGGAATATTTACAATGATTCTCGGTGTTGTAAGTTTATTACTTGCATTAACATTTGGCGGGAAAGATTATCCATGGGATTCTTGGCAAATTATCGGGTTATTTGCACTAGCTGTAATTGGTATTGTAGGATTTATTATCGTTGAAACGAAAGCTGAAGAACCGATTTTACCGATGCATTTCTTTAAAAATCGCACATTTACATTACTGAATGCGATTGGATTCTTTATGAGTATTGGCATGTTCGGTGCGATTATGTTCGTACCATTCTTTATGCAAGGAATTGTAGGAGTAAGTGCTGCTGAATCAGGAACAATTATGACGCCAATGATGATTACAATGATTGTGATGAGTATTATCGGTGGGCAACTTGTATTAAAAGTTGGTGTAAAACCACAAATTATTACAGGAATGCTTATAATGGCTGGAGGATTCTGGTTATTAACAACGATGGATATGCATACAACTAAATTAACTGCAACGTCTTATATGATGGTTATCGGTTTAGGCATGGGTCTTGTAATGCCAACATTAACATTAGCGTTACAAGAAAGCTTCCCGAAAAAAGACCTTGGTGTCGTAACATCATCAAGTCAGTTCTTCCGTCAAATCGGTGGAACATTTGGTATTACAATTTTAGGGTCAATTATGAATAACACTTCAGGTACAACATTAACAAAGAATTTAGTACCTGTATTAGATACGTTCCCGAAAGAAGCGGGACAAATGGTAACGAAATTTAAAGATATGATTCATACAGACCCACAAGGTTTATATTCGATGTTATTTAGTCCAGAGGCATTAAAACAAATGCCAGAAGCTTTTGCTAACAGCATTGTACCAATTTTGAAAAATTCCTTAGTAGACTCACTTCATACTGTCTTCCTAACAGGATTAGTATTCATTGTAGTGGGTGCTATCTTTACGATTTTCTTACAGAAGATTAAACTATCAGATCGTAAAAAAGACGCTGAAGAGCCTTCTGTAGAAGAAAAAGAACAAACTGTATCCTATTCGTAATGAAAAAGCATCGCCTTATGGCGGTGCTTTTTTGAGTATAACCTTAAAAGCTTTTTTGTGAGAAATGATTGACGTATTTCTAGAAATACGTTATATTATTTTCTGTAAACGGTTACATGAAATGGAGAGGAAAGAGAATGAGTACGATTAAAGACGTTGCAAAATTAGCGGGAGTATCTGTTGCGACCGTTTCCAGAGTGTTAAATAAAAATGGATATGTTCATGAAGATACATTAAAGAAAGTAGAGCGAGCAATTGAGATGCTAGATTATAAACCTAGTACAGTAGCGCGTTCACTGTATAATAAAAAATCTCGTTTAATTGGCTTAGTTGTTCCAAATATCGTGAATCCATTCTTTCCAGAAGTTGCACGTGCCGTAGAAGATGTAGCGCATAAGCAAGGATACACAGTTGTCCTTTGTAACTCTGATGAGAGTTTAGAGAAAGAAAAGCAATATATTGATGTACTTAGGCAAAATAATGTGGATGGATTTATTGTAGCAACCAATCCACAAAATAGTGTTAATTACATGAAGTTGTCTGTTCCAGTTGTTGCAATTGACCGTATGTTTAATGAGCGTATTCCTACTGTATATGCAGATAACTATGCAGGGAGTCAGGCAGCGACAAAGTTATTAATAGATAAAGGCTGTAAACATATTGCGCATATTCGCGGACCGCGTGACGTAAGCACGGCTAATGAACGTTTTGAAGGTTTTGTAGACGTTATTACGCAAAATAATCTTTCTTATATGATTGCAGAGAGTACATTTGATCCAGCTAATAGTGAGCGTGTAGCGGTGGAATTATTAGAAGAATACCCACATATTGATGGAATTGTTGCAGGGAATGATTTAATTGCAATAGGTATTGTAAAGGCTGCGCTTCAAAAGGGGATTTCTATTCCAGATGATTTACAAATTATCGGATTCGATGGAATTTCTTTAACAGAGATGATGTATCCATCTATTACAACTGTTGCACAGCCAATTTATGAAATGGGGAAAATTGCAACAGAGCTGTTATTAGAGCAGATGGAAGGAAACGTATTAGAAGAGAAACACTATCGTTTACCGATTGAAATTATAGAACGAAATACAACGAAGTAAGGAGATGAAACAGATGCCAAATATTGCAGTAGTAGGTAGTATTTCAATGGACTTAGTAGCCGTTTCAAAAAAACGTCCGAAAGCAGGGGAAACAGTAATTGGTGAAGCATTTCATACAATTCCAGGAGGGAAAGGAGCCAACCAAGCGGTTGCTGCAGCTAGATTAGGCGCAAATGTAGCGATGGTTGGTGCGGTAGGAGACGATAATTATGGAACTGTAGTTAAGAAAAATTTAGAGAACGAACGTGTTTTTATCGACTATGTGGTACCGGTTACAGATGCAGCGACAGGAATTGCTCATATCGTTTTAGCAGAAGAGGATAACAGTATTGTTGTCGTGCAAGGGGCGAATGCTCTTGTAAATGAGTCGATTGTAGATCGTTCAAAAGATCTTCTTATAAAAGCAAATATGGTTGTTCTTCAACTAGAGATTCCACTTGAAACAGTAAAATATGTATTGGCTATTTGTGAGGAACACAAAATTCCGGTTATGTTAAATCCAGCGCCAGCACAAGTGTTATCAGAAGATATTTTAGAAAAGGCAACTTATATTACGCCAAATGAACATGAGTGCCGCATCGTATTAGATGATTTCACATCACCAATTGAAGAGTTACTGGCTAAATATCCAAATAAACTATTGATGACAGAAGGTTCTAATGGTGTGCGTTTCCATAATGGTACGGAGATTGTACATGTTCCTAGCATTGCTGTTGATGTAGTAGATACGACTGGAGCTGGTGATACATTTAATGGTGCATTAGCAGTTGCGCTTTCTGAAGGAGAAACACTTCAAAAAGCAATTCGTTTTGCGAATATTGCTGGTGGCCTTTCTGTAACGAAACTTGGAGCACAGGGCGGTATGCCAACGAGAGATAGAGTACGTGAAGTACAGGTGATTGTCGGATGAAAAAGCACGGTGTATTAAACAGTGAGATTGCATCAGTCCTTGCTTCACTTGGACATACAGATACGATTGTAATCGCAGACTGCGGGTTACCAATTCCTGACGGAGTAAAACGAATTGATTTAACTGTTGAGATTGGAAAACCTAGCTTTTTAGACGTATTGCAAGTGGTAGCTGATGATATGGAAATTGAAAAAGTAACGTTAGCAGAAGAAGTCATTAACAAGAATGCGGAAGTAAATAAAGAAATCGAACTGAAATTAATAGAGCCAGCATTTGAATATGTATCGCATGAACAATTTAAAGAGCACACGAAGAAAGCGAAAGCAATTATTCGTACAGGAGAGGCTACTCCTTATGCCAATGTAATTTTACATGCAGGCGTGATTTTTTAATAAAAGGAAGTGATGGGAATGCGTATTGAAATGAAAAACATTTCAAAGGCGTTCAATGGCAATTCTGTTTTGAAGAATGCACAGTTTATGATTGAAACAGGAGAAGTCCATGCATTGATGGGGGAAAATGGAGCGGGTAAATCAACGCTCATGAAGATTTTAACAGGTGTATACAAAAAAGATGGTGGAACAATCACGATTGATGGACAAGAACGAACTTTTAAAAATGCGAAAGAAGCAGAAGAGTACGGTATTGCATTTATACATCAAGAATTGAATATATTATCGAACTTAACAGTAGCTGAAAATATGTTTCTCGGTAAAGAGTTAATGTATGGGAAGACAGGTATTTTGCGTACGCGTCAAATGAACGCGATTGCGCAGCAGCAACTAGCGGAGTTAGGGTTACATGTAAAAGGTGCTATGTTGGCAGGAGAGTTATCGGTTGGACAACAGCAAATTATCGAAATTGCGAAAGCGTTAATGACAAACGCGAGCGTTATTATTATGGACGAACCTACAGCTGCATTAACAGATCGTGAAATTGAAACGTTGTTTACTGTCATTAATAAATTACGTAAAGAAGGCGTTTCGTTTGTTTATATCTCACACCGAATGGAAGAAATTTTTTCAATATGTGATGCCATTACGATTTTACGTGATGGGGAATACGTCGGAAAGAGATCCATTCCGGAAACATCGTTTGATGAAGTAGTGAGTATGATGGTGGGGCGCAGCATTGGTGATCGTTACCCAGAACGAAATAGTCAAATTGGCGATGTTATTTTTGAAATGCGTAACGGAACGAAAAAAGGGAAGTTTGAAAATGTTTCGTTTCAAGTTAGAAAAGGTGAAATCCTTGGTGTTGCTGGCTTGATGGGAGCCGGCCGCACGGATATTATGAAAGCGATATTTGGATACGAGCCTTTAGATTCTGGCCAAATTTTTATAAATGGACAAGAAGTAAAGATTGACAGTCCGATAGATGCGATTAGACAAAGAATAGCATTCATTACAGAGGATAGAAAATCTGAAGGGTTAGTGTTAGATTTCTCAATTCGAGAAAATTTAGCCTTACCGAATTTAGAAAGTCTTTCAAAGGGAAGTGTCTTAAGTAACGGACTAGAACAACAGTTTACAGCGGACATGATGAAACTTCTTAATGTGAAAGCAGCTAGTGGAGAGCAAACAGTGAAATCTCTTTCTGGTGGAAATCAGCAAAAGGTAGTTATTGCAAAATGGTTAGGTATCCACCCGCAGCTACTCATTTTAGATGAGCCAACAAGGGGTGTTGATGTTGGAGCGAAAAAAGAAATTTACTCTATTATGAATAAGCTTACCGAGCAAGGAGATGCCGTTATTATGGTATCATCTGAGCTTCCAGAAGTTTTAGGGATGAGTGATCGCGTTCTTGTTATTCATGAAGGAAAAGTCGGCGGCATTTTAGAGAAAGATGAGGCATCACAAGAGTCTATTATGGCACTAGCTACAGGGGGAGAGTAAGGATGGCTAAGAAGGGGAATGTATTACAACAACTTGGGTCTTTAATTGGACTAGTATTAATTATTGTAGTAATTACAGCTTTAAATCCAGCATTTATTGAAATTCCAAATTTATTTAATATACTGCGTCAAGTATCGATTAATGCGCTTATTGCATTCGGAATGACCTTTGTAATTTTAACAGGGGGTATTGACTTATCGGTAGGTTCTATTTTAGCATTATCAAGTGCACTTGTTGCTGGAATGATGGCAAGTGGCATGGACCCGTTTCTTGCAATGGCAGTTGGATTATTGGCGGGTCTTGTAATGGGAATTTTAAACGGTATCATCATAGCGAAGGGAAAAGTAGCTCCATTTATTGCGACTTTAGCAACAATGACTATTTTTCGTGGGTTGACGCTTGTTTATATGGACGGACGTCCGATCACTGGTCTTGGTGATCATTTAATGTTCCAAATGTTTGGCCGCGGTTATTTTCTCGGTATTCCGGTACCAGCTGTTACAATGATGATCGCTTTCGCAGTACTGTACTTCATTTTGAAGAAAACGACATTTGGTCGCCGTACATTTGCAATTGGTGGAAATGAAGAAGCAGCAGCATTATCAGGTATTAATGTTACGAGAATTAAAGTAATGATTTACGGTCTTTCCGGAATTTTGGCAGCGCTTGCAGGTATTGTCTTAACATCACGACTAGATTCTGCACAGCCAACTGCAGGTACTTCTTACGAATTAGATGCAATCGCAGCAGTTGTATTAGGTGGAACAAGTCTTTCTGGAGGAAGAGGATGGATTGTTGGCACATTCATCGGTGTGCTTATTATCGGTGTATTAAATAACGGTTTAAATTTATTAGGCGTATCTTCTTTCTTCCAACAAGTTGTAAAAGGACTTGTAATCTTACTAGCTGTATTAATTGATCGTCGAAAAGAAGCGTAATGGAGGGACAGTTCATGAAGAAATGGTTACTTATACTCGTTGCATGTATTATGGTCATTACTGCTGGTTGTTCAATGGAACCACCAGAATGGGCAAAGGATTCTAGCGATAAAGGTCGAAATAAAACTATTAAAGTTGGATTCTCTGTTTCAACTTTAAACAATCCATTTTTTGTGACTTTGAAAAAAGGAGCAGAAAAGAAAGCGAAAGAAAGCGGCATTGAATTGATTGCTGTTGATGCACAAAATGATGCAGCAAAGCAAACGAACGATGTTGAAGATTTAATTCAAAAAGGTGTCGATGTAGTTGTTATTAATCCAACCGATTCAGATGCTGTTGCCTCAGCAGTAAGTGCGGCAAATGCAGCGAATGTCCCTGTTATTACAGTAGACCGCGTTGCAAATTCAGGTAAAGTTGTTTCTCACATTGCCTCTAATAACATTGAAGGTGGTCAAATGGCTAGTGATTACATTCGTGAATTAGTCGGCGAGGGAGCAAACGTTGCTGAATTAGAAGGAATCCCTGGCTCTTCTGCTGCTCGTGAGCGCGGGAAAGGATTCCATAAGGTAGCTGATAAGTCTTTAAAAGTAGTTGCCAAACAAGCAGCTGATTTTGATAGAGCAAAAGGATTATCTGTTATGGAAAACATTTTGCAAGCAAATGGTGATATTAAAGCGGTGTTTGCGCATAACGATGAGATGGCATTAGGGGCACTTGAAGCATTGAAGTCTGCCGGAAAAACGGATGTAGTCGTTGTTGGGTTTGATGCAACAGAAGATGCTGTAAAAGCGGTTAAAGATGGGCGTATGGCTGCAACAGTTGCTCAAAAACCGGAATTAATCGGGGAGAAGGCGATGCAAACAGCAAAAGAAATCACACAAGGTAAAAAAGTGGACAAATCTATTCCGATTGAATTAGAGCTTATTAAGAAAAACAAATAAATATAAATTGAAAATTAGGAAGGAAGAATAACAAATGAAATTCTTTATTGATACAGCAAACATTAACGAAATTAAAGAGGCAAATGCATTAGGCGTAGTAGCTGGAGTAACGACAAACCCATCACTTGTAGCAAAAGAAGGCGTAGATTTCCATGAGCGTATTCGTGAAATTTGCAGCTTTATAGAAGGACCTGTAAGCGCAGAAGTAATTAGCTTAGAAGCTGATAAAATGATTGAAGAAGGAAAAGAATTAGCGAAGATTGCTCCAAACGTTGTTGTAAAAGTACCAATGACAACAGAAGGTTTAAAAGCAGTAAAAGCATTCTCTGATTTAGGGATTCGTACAAACGTTACATTAGTATTCTCAGCAGTTCAAGCATTACTTGCAGCTCGTGCTGGTGCAACATATGTATCACCATTCTTAGGTCGCTTAGATGATATCGGTCATAACGGTATGGACTTAATCCGCCAAATCGCAGAAATCTTTGCAATTCACGGAATCGAAACAGAAATCATCGCAGCATCTGTACGTCACAGTGTTCACGTAACTGATGCAGCATTAAATGGTGCACATATTGCAACAATCCCAGCAAACGTAATTGCTTCATTAGTGAAGCACCCATTAACAGATCAAGGAATTGAGAAATTCTTAGCTGATTGGGAAAAAACACAAGAGAAATAATAGAAAATCAAGAATCCTAGTTTAATTGACTAGGATTCTTTTTTTATATTTAAAAGAATTTTCATGCAATTTTGCATATTGTCTTTTAAATTTGTTATATAAACTATTTAATATATACAAATCACTCTTTATTTTTCATATTTTGATATAAAGTGAAACTTTAATTAGTGGGGGGCTTTGTTTATTCCCCCACTAATTATTAGTTGAACCAATTGGGCTTTTACGGGCAGTTATCTCACACCTAACTTCCTCGCATTCACCGAATTTTGAGGTGGGAGTCTTACTGCCCGTTAAAGCGGGATAAACAGATAGAGGGTCTGACCAGAAAACTGGAGGGCATGATTCTATAACAGAAAGTTTAACGTTTATAGAATTATGCCTTTTTATATAGGGAGGTAGTAAACAGGGATTTCGACAAAAATGCAACTATTTATCTGAATTTTAAGTTTTATAAAAGGAGAGAAATGGAATGAGAAGAAAAGCGCCATTTAAAGTGTTATCGTCATTAGCAATTGCGGCAATTATCGGATGCACATCTGTAATGAGTGCTCCATTAGCATACGCAGAAACGCCAGCAAAAGAGAAAGACAATGTATCTACAACACCAATTGATTACAATTTAATTCAAGAAGATCGTTTAGCGGAAGCGTTGAAAGAAAGAGGAACAATCAATCCAGCATCGTCTAAAGAAGAAACGAAAAAAGCCGTAGAAAAGTACATTGAAAAGAAACAAGGGGATCAGGCAAATAAAGAAATTCTTCCAGCTGATACTGCTAAAGAGGCATCTGATTTCGTGAAAAAAGTAAAAGAGAAAAAAATGGAAGAAAAGGAAAAGGTAAAGAAACCTGAAAGAAATGTTAGTCCTGAGCAAAAGCCAGAACCAAATAAAAAGCAATTGAATGGACAAGTCCCAACTTCTAAAGCGAAGCAAGCACCGTATAAGGGAACTGTTCGAAATGATAAAGTATTAGTATTACTCGTTGAATTTAGTGATTATAAACATAATAATATTGATCAAACGCCAGGGTATATGTATTCGAATGACTTTAGTAGAGAGCATTATCAAAAAATGTTATTTGGTAATGAGCCGTACACATTATTTGATGGTTCAAAAGTAAAAACGTTTAAACAATATTATGAAGAGCAGTCTGGCGGTAGTTATACGACTGATGGATATGTAACAGAATGGCTAACTGTCCCAGGAAAAGCGTCTGACTACGGTGCTGATGGTAGCAGTGGTCATGATAACAAAGGTCCAAAAGGCGCACGTGATTTAGTGAAAGAAGCTTTACATGCAGCTGCTGAGAAAGGTTTAGATTTATCTCAATTTGATCAGTTTGATAGATATGATACAAATAGTGATGGAAATCAAAATGAACCTGACGGTGTAATTGATCATTTAATGGTAATCCATGCTGGTGTTGGTCAAGAAGCTGGTGGCGGTAAATTAGGTGATGATGCAATTTGGTCACATCGTTCAAAATTAGCAATAGATCCAGTAGCGATTGAAGGCACAAAATCAGAGGTAGATTACTTTGGTGGAAAAGTAGCAGCACATGATTACACAATTGAACCAGAAGATGGAGCAGTAGGTGTATTTGCGCATGAATTTGGACATGACCTTGGCTTACCAGATGAATATGACACGAAATATACTGGAACTGGTTCACCTGTCGAAGCTTGGTCACTAATGAGTGGAGGTAGTTGGACAGGGAAAATTGCAGGAACAGAGCCAACTAGTTTCTCGCCACAAAATAAAGATTTCTTACAAAAGAATATGGGTGGCAACTGGGCAAAAATTTTAGAAGTAGATTACGATAAAATTAAGCACGGTGTAGGAGTTCCTACATATATTGATCAAAGTGTTACGAAATCTAATCGTCCAGGCGTTGTACGTGTTAACTTACCAGGTAAAAGTGTTGAAACGATTAAACCAGAGTTTGGAAAGCATGCATATTATAGTACAAGAGGCGATGATATGCATACAACATTAGAAACACCGTTCTTGGATTTAACAAAAGGAATAAATGCAAAATTCGATTATAAAGCAAATTATGAGTTAGAAGCAGAGTGCGATTTTGTTGAAGTGCATGCAGTAACAGAAGATGGAACGAAAACATTAATTGATAGACTTGGAGAAAAAGTAGTCCAGGGAGATAAAGATACAACAGACGGAAAATGGATTGATAAATCATATGATTTAAGTCAATTTAAAGGAAAAAAAGTGAAACTGCAATTCGATTATATTACAGATCCAGCTGTAACATATAAAGGTTTCGCGATGGATAATGTAAATGTAACTGTTGATGGACAAGTAGTATTTTCTGATGACACAGAAGGAACATCTAAAATGCAGTTAAATGGATTCGTTGTTTCTGAAGGGACAGAGAAAAAAGCTCATTATTACTACTTAGAGTGGAGAAACTATGCGGGATCAGATAATGGATTAAAAGCAGGGAAAGGTCCAGTGTATAATACAGGTCTTGTCGTTTGGTATGCAGATGATAGCTTTAAAGATAACTGGGTTGGGGTGCATCCAGGTGAAGGCTTCCTTGGGGTTGTAGACTCTCATCCAGAAGCGTTTGTTGGTAATTTAAATGGGAAACCAGCGTACGGTAATACAGGTATGCAAATTGCGGACGCTGCATTTTCGTTTGATCAAACACCAGCATGGAGTGTAAATTCATTAACACGTGGACAGTTTAACTATTCTGGATTACAAGGTGTTACAACTTTTGATGATTCAAAAGTATATAGTAACAAACAAATTGCAGACGCAGGAAGAAAAGTTCCGAACCTCGGACTTAAATTCCAAGTTGTTGGACAAGCAGAGGATAAATCAGCAGGCGCTGTTTGGATTAAACGTTAATAACAGAAAAGCACATTCTTCATATGAAGAATGTGCTTTTGAATTTGTACAGTAAGTTATTATTTTAGCTTATGTAATACAAGTGTCTGTTCATATGTAGTGTATCAAATTCTGTAGGGAAAGGAAATATTTCCGAGGAAATTGTCGAAGTATCGTTGGTATTGATACACTTTTTTTGTAAAAGAAGAAATGTAGTATTGCCTTTACAGTTTAATTTATTTACATTGTTACTTGGCTATACACAAAAGTAATATATTCGGCAATAAAAGAGCGCTATTCGATAGTGCTCTTTTTTATGAATAGAAAGGAGTGAGTTAAATGAAAGAAGTAATTGAATGTCCACAGTGTGAAGGGAATATTACTGCGCAACATATTATGGATCTCCCGCATCCTTTTTCATTCAGGTGTCCACACTGTAAAGTGAGGATAAAAGAAATGAGGATCACACCGTGCTTAATATTAGCAGCAATTTGTATAATCCCACTGTTTATTATAATTGGAGAGAGTATTAAGGAATTACTAGTAAAATATTTTTCTATTATAGACGATGTGCCAACTGTACTTATTTTCTTCTTATTTTGTTATCCACTGTATTATCTCTATGAAAAATATAATGCCATATTGTTTATTAAATACGGCTTATTGAAAGTTAAAAGTTGAATAGGAGTTTATCATTAAAAAAAGACAATGATGGAATTAACCCATCATTGTCTTTTTTACTTTGCTTCTTACGTAAATCATTCCGGCAAATGTTAATAAGAATGCAGTTCCAATAACGAAGCTGACGCTAGGTGATGCCCCGATTGCTCCGACTGTAAAGGATCCAGCAACAACGCCTAATGAGAAGAAAGCATAAAACAATCCGAATGCTTTTCCACGCTTATCATCTGTCGTATTTTCAACAAGTAATGCATTTATTGATGGGAAAAGGATAGCGAATCCAATGCCATAAACCATCATAACGATAAAGAGCATACCTTTTGTTGCGAATAATCCAAGTAAAGATAATGCTAATGCCATTACTGCAATACCAATTAGCATTAGTTTTGAACGATTAAATCGATCGTAAATACGATTTGTTGGCAGTAAGAAGAAGAGGATAGCGGTAATGCCGAATACACTTAACATCATGCCTGTTGTAGATGCTTTAAGTGCTAATGCCTCAACTTTCACTGGTAACATATAAGTGACAATTCCTTGTGAAAACATTAGTGTGAAAGCACCAATATATGCCTGTAATAACGGTTCTGATTTCAATAGTTCAAACATATCTTCTTTGTTCATCATTTGTGTTCTTGAAGTATCTTTTCTTGATACGTTATTTGGTAAGAAGAAGAGAGATACGATTGTACCAAGAACCATTAAAATAGAAATGGTAATGAACACCCACTCTATACCAGCAGTTGCTTTCATAATCCCGCTAAAAGCAGGTCCTACAATTGCCGCTGTTCCAACAGCAGCACCAGATAGAGCCATTGCCTTACCTTGTCTTGCTGCATTTGTTTGTTTTGATAAAAACGTAAAGGCAGCAGGAATTAAAAATCCATCACTAAAGCCATGCATAAAGCGCACAACTAATAGTTGTTCACCACTTTGAACAACGGTGTATAACAAGACTATGAAACTCGTAAGCCCCATGCTTATATAAAGTATTTTTTTTGCACCAAATTTATCGACGGCAGCGCCAGCAATAATATTACCGATCATATTTGCGAATGAGTACATGCCGACAACTAGCCCAATAATAAGAGGGGATCCTCCAAGACTTTGAGCGAACGTACTCATAATAGGTAATTGTGAAAATGTATCTAGAAACGCTACGATAACAATAAAGTAAATAAAATATTTCAAGCGATATTCACCTCTCCTATGCTATTATGGCATAATGCTAATTTCAACCGCAATGAAATTGAATTAACAGATGTGGAAAAAAGTACAAAGTGACAAAATGTTGAACATTATTTGTTAAAATTTAGTGGAAATGATATTGTTTTTTTGAAATATATGGATTAAAGTATTATAATAGATTTGTAAACTTCACCAGGTTAAGTATATACGTAGAGAGGGATGTATAAGATGAAAGCACTACTTTGGCATAATCAACGTGATGTACGAGTAGAAGAAGTACCAGAACCAACTGTAAAACCAGGAGCAGTGAAAATCAAAGTTAAATGGTGTGGTATCTGTGGGACAGACCTGCATGAATATTTAGCAGGACCTATTTTTATTCCAACAGAAGAGCATCCATTAACACATGTAAAAGCACCGGTTATTTTAGGTCATGAGTTTAGCGGTGAGGTAGTTGAAATCGGTGAAGGCGTTACATCTCATAAAGTGGGAGACCGCGTCGTTGTAGAACCAATTTATTCTTGTGGTAAATGTGAAGCTTGTAAACATGGACATTACAATGTTTGTGAACAACTTGTTTTCCACGGTCTTGGTGGAGAAGGCGGCGGTTTCTCTGAATATACAGTAGTACCAGAAGATATGGTTCACCATATTCCAGATGAAATGACGTATGAACAAGGTGCACTTGTAGAACCAGCAGCTGTAGCAGTTCATGCAGTACGTCAAAGTAAATTAAAAGAAGGGGAAGCTGTAGCGGTATTTGGTTGTGGTCCAATTGGACTTCTTGTTATCCAAGCAGCTAAAGCAGCAGGAGCAACTCCTGTTATTGCAGTTGAACTTTCTAAAGAACGTCAAGAGTTAGCAAAATTAGCAGGTGCGGATTACGTATTAAATCCAGCGACTCAAGATGTATTAGCTGAAATTCGCAACTTAACAAATGGTTTAGGTGTAAATGTGAGCTTTGAAGTAACAGGTGTTGAAGTTGTACTTCGCCAAGCAATCGAAAGCACAAGTTTCGAAGGTCAAACTGTAATTGTTAGTGTGTGGGAAAAAGATGCGACAATTACTCCAAATAACCTTGTATTAAAAGAAAAAGAAGTTATAGGTATTCTTGGATACCGTCATATTTTCCCAGCTGTTATTAAATTAATTAGCTCTGGCCAAATTCAAGCTGAGAAATTAATTACGAAAAAAATCACAGTGGATCAAGTTGTTGAAGAAGGATTTGAAGCACTTGTAAAAGATAAAACACAAGTAAAAATTCTTGTTTCACCTAAATAACAGAGAATAGTAAAAAGTAGCTCTTTTCTAGAAATAGAAGAGGGCTACTTTTTTTCTATACAGAAAGGTGATAGACTTTCCTGTAACTAAAGGTATTTTGTTTGGAAGGGGAAGTCTAATGCTTTCATTTATGTTGACATTGAAACGGATGCTAAAAGCTTGTTTACGAGCGTGGAAAGATAAAGAATTTCAAGTATTATTCGTATTAACATTTTTAACATTAACATCCGGTACGATTTTTTATAGTACAGTTGAAGGATTACGTCCTCTTGACGCTTTATATTTTAGTGTGGTCACGTTGACGACCGTCGGTGATGCGAATTTTAGTCCGCAAACTGATTTTGGAAAGATATTTACGATATTATACATATTTATAGGGATCGGATTAGTGTTTGGATTTATACATAAGTTGGCAGTTAACGTACAACTGCCAAGTATACTATCGAAGAGAAAAAAAGAGTAAAGCATGTGGATGCTTTACTCTTTTTTACATTAGTTTAGACAAGTATTTGCAGAAGCTTAACAATACTTTATTACAATATAAGTGCATTCATTCATTATATTCACTATGTATAAAGTTATAATGATATGAAAATCTGCATATTTTAATTTAGTAATAGATATTTCGTGAAAGGTGGGATATTCTAATCATAGGTTAACCGGACGACATCATAGGATCCTAACAAAAAGTTTACAATAATTCAATTATAAAATGGAGGATTTCAGATGAAAAAGAAAGTACTTGCTTTAGCAGCAGCTATTACATTAGTAGCCCCTTTACAAAGCGTTGCATTTGCTCATGAAAATGATGGGGGAAGTAAAATAAAAATAGTTCACCGTTGGTCTGCTGAAGATAAACATAAAGAAGGTGTAAACTCTCATTTATGGATTGTAAACCGTGCCATTGATATTATGTCTCGCAATACAACACTTGTAAAACAAGATCGAGTTGCACAAGTAAATGAATGGCGTACGGAATTAGAAAATGGTATTTATGCTGCTGACTATGAAAATCCTTATTATGATAATAGCACATTTGCTTCACATTTCTATGATCCAGACAATGGAAAAACATATATTCCATTTGC
Organism: Bacillus sp. CCNWLW194; assembly: GCF_037120585.1. Lineage (NCBI taxonomy): Bacteria > Bacillati > Bacillota > Bacilli > Caryophanales > Bacillaceae > Bacillus > Bacillus sp. CCNWLW194. The sequence continues at coordinate 153,885 of NZ_JBBBBL010000012.1, forward strand.
AAAGCAGGCAAAAGAAACTGGAGCTAAATATTTTAAATTAGCTGGTGAATCATATAAAAATAAAGATATGAAACAAGCATTCTTCTATTTAGGATTATCTCTTCATTATTTAGGAGATGTAAACCAACCGATGCATGCGGCAAACTTTACAAATCTTTCGTACCCACAAGGATTCCATTCTAAATATGAAAACTTTGTAGATACGATAAAAGATAATTATAAAGTAACGGATGGAAATGGATATTGGAACTGGAAGGGTACAAATCCAGAAGATTGGATTCATGGAGCGGCAGTAGCAGCAAAACAAGATTACGCTGGAATTGTAAATGATAATACGAAAGATTGGTTCGTAAAAGCAGCTGTATCACAAGAATATGCAGATAAATGGCGTGCTGAAGTTACACCAATGACAGGTAAGCGATTAATGGATGCACAACGTGTTACTGCTGGATACATTCAGCTTTGGTTTGATACGTACGGAGATCGTTAAGTATTTAAAAAAGGTCAAATCTCATAATAGAGTATTTGGCCTTTTTATCACTATACACATGGAGGTATGAAACGTGAAAGGTAATTTGCTAAAAGGTGTACTTAGCTTTGGAATTGGTTTAGGAGTTTTATACGGAGGATTTTCAGCTCAAGCAGACACATCTACAAATCAAAATAGTACTTTAAAAGTGATGACACATAATGTGTATATGTTATCAACAAATTTATATCCGAACTGGGGGCAAAGCCAGCGTGCTGATTTAATCGGGGCAGCGGATTATATTAAAAATCAGGATGTTGTTATATTAAATGAAGTGTTTGATAATAGCGCTTCAGATCGTCTTTTAGGAAATTTGAAGAAAGAATACCCAAATCAAACAGCTGTATTAGGTCGTAGTAACGGAAACGAATGGGATAAAACGTTAGGTAGCTATTCATCTTCAACTCCTGAAGACGGGGGCGTTGCAATCGTGAGCAAATGGCCAATCGTTGAAAAGATTCAATATGTATTTGCAAACGGATGCGGACCAGATAATTTATCAAATAAAGGATTTGTATACACGAAAATTAAGAAAAATGATCGTTTCGTTCATGTGATTGGGACGCATTTGCAGGCTGAAGATAGTATGTGCGGAAAAACTTCACCTGCATCTGTACGTACAAACCAGTTAAAAGAAATTCAAGATTTTATTAAAAATAAGAATATACCAAATGACGAGTATGTCCTATTTGGTGGTGATATGAACGTAAATAAAATAAATGCAGAGAAAAATAGTGACTCAGAGTACGCATCAATGTTTAAAACATTACATGCTTCAATTCCATCTTATACGGGACATACAGCAACTTGGGATGCGACGACAAACAGTGTTGCGAAATACAATTATCCAGATGCACCTGCTGAACATTTAGATTATATTATTGCAAGTAAAGACCATGCGAATCCATCTTATATAGAGAATAAGGTGTTGCAGCCGAAATCTCCAGAATGGACTGTTACATCATGGTTCCAAAAATATACGTATAATGATTATTCTGATCATTATCCAGTAGAGGCGACTATTTCTATGAAGTAGTCCTAAAAAAAGTTTCTTCTTAAATAGGAAGAAACTTTTTTATTTTGAAAGAGGAAATTTAAACTTTCTTTCCAATATGTATAAGACATATAGAGAAGAGGGGAGAAAAAATGTGGATCGAGGGATTTTTAAAGAAGTTCCATTACCGTGTGCATTTTTGGATGAAGTGGCTTTAGATAGAAATATTCAATCGATTATAGAACTAAGTGGGAATAAGAAGATTCGTATCGCGAGTAAATCATTACGTTCTGTTCCGGTTATGCAAAAGATTTTAGCTGCAAATGATCGATTTCAAGGTATTATGTGTTTTTCACCTAGGGAAGCTTTGTTTTTACTTGAACAAGGATTCAATGATTTATTGCTCGGGTATCCTGCTTATGATGAAAGAGCGTTACATGAAATAAGTTTGTTAACAAAGCAAGGGCTCATTATAACTTGTATGGTGGATTGTGAAGATCATATTGTTTATTTAGAAAAAATTGCTGAGAAGTCTAAAGGGTGTTTTCGTGTTTGTTTGGATATTGATATGAGTAGTCGTTTTTTAAAGTTTCATTTTGGGGTCAAAAGATCACCGATAAAAGATGTGCAAGGTGCTTTGAAAATAGTAAAAAGGGTGAAAGAATCATCATTTTTAATACTAGATGGTGTAATGGGGTATGAAGCCCAAATTGCTGGGGTAGGAGATCACATACCGAATCAACGAGTGAAAAGTAAAGTAATTTCATATTTAAAGAAGAAATCAGTGTTAGAAGTTAAAGAAAGAAGAGGACATATTGTAAAAGAAATACAAAATCTAGGTATTGAACTAAGGTTTGTAAATGGGGGAGGCACAGGAAGTATAAAAACAACTGAGCAAGATGATTCAGTTTCAGAGGTTACGATAGGCTCTGCTTTTTATGCCCCGAAGCTGTTTGATTATTATAAAGAAGTGCAATTTCATCCAGCTGTCGGATTTGCTTTACCAGTTGTGCGTAAACCAGCTCCAACTATTTACACTTGTCTAGGTGGTGGATATATTGCCTCAGGCGCAATTGGGAAAGATAAAGAACCTGAGGTTTGGAGGCCTGATGGTGCAAAATTAGTAGCTTTAGAAGGTGCTGGCGAGGTACAAACACCAATTTTTTATAACGGCGAGGAACGAGTAGAGATAGGAGATTCTATCTTGTTTCGCCATAGTAAAGCTGGAGAGTTATGTGAGCGCTTTCCTTTTTTATATCGTGTGAAAGAAGGAGAGATTGTTGGGGAGTATGCAACATATCGGGGGGATGGCCAATGCTTTCTATAAAGGGACAGAAATGGAGAAATTGGACAGGGAATGTAGAAGGAACGCCGCATTATACGATGTATCCAGAAAGTGTACAAGATGTGGTAGAAGTTGTAGGACTTGCGCGAAAAAAAGGGAAGAAAATTCGTGTTGTCGGTTCAGGGCACTCTTTTACACCTCTCGTGCAAACGGAAGAAATTTTAGTTTCTTTAGATGAATTGAAGGGCATTGTGAATATTGATGCGGAGAAAATGGTTGCCGAAGTATGGGCAGGAACAAAGCTATATGACCTAGGGAAGTTACTTGAAGAAAAAGGTTATGCACAAGAAAATTTAGGGGATATTGATTCACAATCTATTGCAGGAGCGATTAGTACGGGAACTCATGGGACGGGTGTTACCTTTGGGAGTTTATCAACACAAGTTATAGAGATTACCGCAGTTTTATCTACAGGTGAGAGTATAGTTTGTTCAGAAACGGAGAATGTGGAATATTGGAGAGCTTTTCAGTTGTCGCTTGGGATGCTAGGTATCATTGTAAAAATAAAGTTGAAAGTTATCCCAGCGTATTCGCTCGTCTATGAAAGTGAAAAACAGTCATTATCTACTGTAATGAACAAGCTAGAAGAATATAAGAAGAATCGTCATTTTGAATTTTTCGTTTTTCCTTATTCAGATGAAGTGCAAGTGAAGTTTACCAATGAAACGATGAGTAAAGAAAGTGATTTGAAATGGCATAAATTAAAGGTGGAGTTACTAGAAAATAGGATGTTCTCTTTGTTATCTAAAGGATGTAAATGGTTTCCTTCTATCAGTAAGGGAGTAAGTCGATTATCAGCTAAAGCTGTACCGAATACAAAAATAATAGGTCCGAGCTATGAAGTGTTTTCTACATCACGTACGGTACCATTTTATGAAATGGAATATAGTGTTCCGTCAAAGTATATGAGAACTGTTGTAGAAGAAATTTCAAAGCTTATTGAAAAGAAAAAGTATAAGGTGCACTTCCCAATCGAATGCCGCTATGTGAAAGGTGATGATATATGGCTCAGTCCAGCATACGGTAGAGATTCAGCCTATATCGCTGTTCATATGTATAAAGGTATGAAATATGCTGCTTATTTTGGTGAGGTGGAGAAAATTTTTCTAAAGTACGAGGGACGCCCACATTGGGGGAAAATGCATACGTTAACTTACGAAAAATTACAAAATATATATCCAGAATTACACTCGTTTCTAAAGGTGAGGAAGTTATTAGATGAAACTGGAATGTTTTTAAACCCTTATACAGAAAAATTATTTACGCCTATGAAAAAAAGCTGACAAAGTATTACTTGTCAGCTTTTTTTAGTGTAATTGCATTTCTTGTTTGACTGATGTGCTCGTAAAATAGTAACTTATCACGACTAAATACATGTAATAAAACATGAATAATAAATATGCCGTTAATTACGAATTGGAATAATACTATAACTAGTAATACTAAAGGCTCTGTAAGATTTAAGATAGAACTACTAGAAAGAATATAATTGATTCCACCTAAAATGAAATAGAATATACCATAACGGATGAATAGTTCCTTCATCGTAATACGATCTGACTTTCCTTTCACGTAAATACGAAGCAATGCTTTACCAATTGTTTTTCCATTCGTAAAGTATGGAATGATAATAAAGTAAATAAAGATCGAACACGTTATGAAAATGAGTTCGTATATGTTCGTGTAAGATTGAATATTAGAAACAAAGAAAGAATTTCCTTTGTTTTTAATGACAGGTACAACGATAGATAAGAAAATCCAATCAATTTGCATCGCGATAAAGCGACGAACGAATCCGACTGGTTTCGTTTCCAAATCAATATGAGTATCTAACTCGTTTGCTTTCGGAAGGAAGTACGTAAATATTGGTGCAATGATAAAGCCAATTACGCCGCCTAATGTATTTAAAAACAGATCGTCTATATCAAATAAGCGGTATGCACAATTGTATATACCGTATAGTCCAGTCACTTGTGTTAGCTCGAAAAAGAGTGAAAGACAAAAAGAAATACAAATTGTTTGTAGGAAACTACGGCGGAAATAATAACGTAAGTAAATACCGAATGGAACGGTTAATAGAACGTTAAATGCTACTTGTAAAAATGCAGATTCTTTTAATAGGTAGAAATAAGTAGCTGGTTTCGTTAAAATTGCCGAGGTATGATTACTAATTTCTTGTATGAAATAAAATGGTGATAGTTGCATGTGCTGCGTATTAGCCGGTTGTAGGCTACAAGTATCATATGTTTGTGGCAACGGCAAAATCACAAGAAAATAGGCATTTAATAAATAAAGTAATAATGAGTATAAAATAAATGAACGCCATTTATTTAAATAACCATACTTTCGATAATTAAAAATTAAGAAAGGGATTAATAGAAACATTGCTAAAAAAGGAAATAAAATAAATGCTGTTTTTACAGGGAATAAATATGCAGTCAAAATGAAGCTCCTTTCAATGAAAATTCGTTTACCATTATAACGTTAAAAGAACCTTAAAACAAAATTAAAATATTTTGAAATAGAAAAAATTATAAATTTTAATGGAATTAAGTTATACTAAATTTAATATAAGGATATTATGATTATGATGAGTTGAGAGAGGGTACAAGATATGCGATATGAGCTTTTTTCTGTAAGTGGGAATCATATTACAACTTTTGAAAGTGCGTGGCGTTTTCAAGAGGGAGAACAGATTTTTGTTCATGATGATCAAACAAAACGAAATTTTATTATTATTCGCCTAACGCATGATGTATTTCAACAAAATAAACATGTTATTCGTTTGTATTGTCAAGAAAAGAAAGTATACGCATAAAAAAGCGAGTCATTCTAGTTTAATAGAATGACTCGCTTTTCGTTTTGTAAGTTTCACTTTATAAGAAAATAAGAGTAAGTACACCTACAATAATGCAATAGAAAGAGAAATATTTTAAATTTCCTTTTGCCATAATATTCATAAACCATTTTAACGAAATATACGTCATGATAAATGTTGCGATAAATGCAACGACATATGGTACGAATAATGTGTTTAGATTTGGATCTTTTGCAATGTCTGTAATACTTAGTAATAAACCACCTAAGCTAACAGGGATATATAGTAAGAAGGAGAAACGAAGGGCTGTTTCTTGTTTCATACCAAGTAACATCGCTGCTACGATTGTTGCACCTGATCGGCTAATTCCAGGGATTAGTGCGCAAGCTTGTGCTAATCCGACGATGATTGCATCTTTCATAGAAAGGTCACCATCATTTTTACGTCCACGCAAGTTTCTAATAATCCAAAGGCCAACAGCAGTAATGAGAAGGGAAATCCCAACCATCTTCACGCCTTTTAAGTACTGATCGATGTAATCTTTAAATAAAACACCAATAACACCTGCTGGAATGGTCGCAATAACAAGGTAAATAATAAAGAAGAAATCTGATTTTGCGTCTTCTGCTCTTGTAAATATATAAGATAGACCATTCTTTGTTAGACGAATTAAATCATTTCTATAAATAAGTAATACAGCTAATAATGAAGCTGAATTAACAAGTAGTTCGAAGCTAAATCCTTCTATTTTTAGTCCTAGCAAATGCTGTGCTAAAACGAGGTGACCGCTTGAAGAAATCGGAATTGGCTCTGTTAGTCCTTGGAACAGACCAAGAATTAAATATTTTAAAATGTAATAAAATTGTTCCATAATAACCTCCTTGTTTATTAGTCGAAAGAAACAACTTGTCCATTATAACAAAGATACGGATGAATATTGAGAAGAAATAAATATTCGAAAAATAATAAAAACCCCTTATAGCGCTATAAGGGGTTTTTATTATTAATGAGAAGCCGCTGTTTCTTGAAGACCTTTAGTCAATTGAACATCAACTTTTTCCGCATCATGAATATGGTTCATAATAGTAGTATTTAATTTTTGGAACATTTGTTGTGTATTAGCGAATTCTCGTAATATATCATCATTACAAGATTTTTGGTTTTCAATAGCTTTAATAACATTTGTAGCACCATTTTGTAACGTTTGAATCATAATTAAAATATTTTCAATTCTAGCGTTTGTATCGGCACTCATTTCTACACCTTCATCGACTAAATGTAAATTATCTTTTGTGTTATCGTATGCTTTTTCAATTTCTTCTTGGATTTTTTTCGTTAAGTTGCCGATGTTTTTTGTACTTTCCGCTGTACTTTCCGCTAGTTTTCTTACTTCATTGGCAACGACAGCGAATCCTTTACCATGCTCTCCAGCACGCGCAGCTTCAATACTCGCATTTAAAGCAAGTAAGTTTGTTTGTGCTGCAATGTTTTGAATGACTTCTACAATTTGCTCGATTTCTTTTGAGCGTTCACTTAAATGATTCATACTATTAGACGTACGTTGAGATTGTTCACCTAATTTGTTAATTACAATAAGTAAACGGTGAACAGATTCTTTTCCTTCATTAGAACAGTCAATAATTTCTTCAATAGATTGAATTAAGCTTTGCTCTTTTTGTAACATTTCGTTATTCAATTCATTGGAATGTGTAGTACGCGTTGAAACATTTTCGAAACATGAGTTTAATTGTTGAACTAAATTTTGAAGTGTATGGTGTTGATTATTTACAAGTTTATGCTCTTGAACAACGCTTTGTACACGATCGTGGATAGAAGAAATAATCTCTTGTTTTTCAATATCTTTTTGTTTTAATTCTGTTTCTAGTTCCTGTATACGATTTTCTAATTGATCAATTTTATGTTGGAGTGATTTCTTTTGAGTAAACATATATTTATTTCAACCGCCTTTAGAAGTTATATTTTCTCTATATTTGGATTTTAGCATCTTTTATAATTTTTAAATATAGGAATTGTTAAATATTTAAGAATCTATTACATTTTATGCATAATTCCCTTTTTTTCGTCATGAAAAATAAACTGTATTTAATGGTATTGTAAACAAACTGTAAAATAAATCATGTATAACTGTATAAGAAGGGAGTCGGATTATGAACTATTTTAAGCGAATCAGTAGTCTAGTATTAGCAGGCATTATCGGTCTTTCTAGTACAGTCGCTGTAAAAGCAGAGTCAAACGACGAGAAACTTAACAACATGCAACAGCAATTGCAGCAAAATGATGCAGATATGCAAAAGAAAGAGCAAGAGAAGCAAGCTGTTAGTAAAGAAATTCAAGGTATCGAAAACGAACTACATAATTTAAATAATACAATTGCAAAAAATAAAGAGGATCAAACTGCTATTCAACGTAAAATCGATGAAACACATAAGCAGATTGAGCAAAAAAAGAATGAAATTGTCGTTTTAGAAGATAAGGTCCTTGCTCGTAAGGATATTATGAGAAAACGTATGGTTTCTGTTCAAAACAGTTCAAATACAAGTTTAGTAGTAGAAGTTGTAGTAGAGTCAAAAAACTTTGCAGATTTCTTACAACGTATGAACGCAGTTTCTACCATTCTAGAAGCTGATAAAGAAATTTTACGTCTACAAGAACAAGATCTTCGTCAAATTGAAGAAGATAAGAAAACAATTGATGAAAAAGAAGCATCTTTAGTAGTAGACAAACAAAAATTAGCAAAAGCACAAGCTGAGTTGCAAGATAACTTGAAAAAACGTCAAGCTAACTTACAAACAGTTCAAGCTAAATATGATCAGGTTGCAAGCCAACTTAATTTAGCAGCAGAAGAAAAAGCTAAAATTGAGTCAAATATGAAGGCAGTACAAGAAACAATTGCTCGTGAGCAAGAAGCGGCAAGAATTGCAGCAGAAGAGCGTGCAAAAGCAGAGGCAGCTGCAAAGGCTGAGCAAGAAGCTTTAGCTAAGGCACAGGCGGAAGTTGCTGAAAAGAAAAAGCAAGAACAAGCTAGTAAACCAGCCGAACCTGTTGCTAATAATAATTCGAAGGTAGAACCTGCACAACCATCTAAACCAGCTGCTGGTGGAAGAGAAATCTATGTACATGCAACAGCTTATACAGCAGATCCAGGTGAAAATGGCTATGCACCAGGTCAACAAGTATACTCTGCATGGGGACCAGGTGGTAAACCTTATAATCTAACTGCAAATCCAGGCATGAAATTAATTGCGGTGGATCCATCTGTTATTCCATTAGGATCTACTGTAAATGTTGAAGGGTATGGAATTGCAATTGCAGCAGACACTGGTGGCGCGATTAAAGGTCATAAAATCGATGTTTTAATGCCTGATAAAGCTTCATCTAGTAATTGGGGCAGAAAAAATGTTAAAGTTACAATTTTAAACTAACACGTAATCCAACTTTATAATACGTAAAGTTGGATTTTTTTGTAATTTTTATGTTAAGTTGAGTTTACATTTTGTTAAGGATAGCATACAATGAAATTGAGGGGTGGTAAAATTGACCATTTTAAATAGAGTGAAGGAGTTAAGAGCTCGCTTTAATTTTTCCCAAAGTGTATTAGCAGAAAAGGTTGGAGTAACGAGACAAACAATCGCTGCAATTGAAAAAGGGGATTATGTTCCTTCCTTGTTATTAGCACTTACAATTTGCGATGTGTTCGAGCTAAAGATGGAAGATGTGTTTGTTTTAAATAAGGAGGGGAAAGAGGATGAATAGACTTGTATTTTCCTATATGTTAAATGTACTTTTAATGGTATTAGCAGGTTGGGCATTTATTGAGTTGTATTATTTTACTATTGAAGTTGCTAATTTTATTCAAACGGAGAGAGTACCATTCGAAGTTTCATTGAGTTTAATGCCGCTAGCATTACTTTTAATATTTGGTATTGTATCGACTGTTCTTTATAAAATTCAAAAGAAAAAATATAAAGAGCTGTCGTATTGGATGTTTCCGCTATTATTTCCTCAAGAAGATGAGCGAGAAAAGGCAATTACAGAAAAGGCTTGTCGTACTACATTTATGTCACTATGGTTCGTGTTGCCTTGTGCGGTTGGTTTTTTAACTCTTTCCCCAATTGTTAATCTATATGTTCCTGCATATCCGATATATATTGCGTTTAGTATCTTCTTTATTCAGATGACGATTTTTCACGTGTCCTTATATCGAAATAAAATTGCTTAAAAAGAAACCTTCTTGCACATGCAAGAAGGTTTCTTTCAGCTTACACTTGTACATATAGCAATATTATTTTATCATTTTATATAGAGTAAGATTTTGTAAGGGAAAGGAATTGTATATGAATAAGCAAAGAATTTATAGTATAGTAGCAATCCTTCTATTTGTTGTAGGTGGTGTTTTAATTGGAAAGCCATTTTATGATGGATATCAGGCAGAGAAGAAACAGACAGCGAATGTGCAAGCTGTTCAAAAGATGAATTATGAAAAGCATGAGACGGAATTTGTAGATGCTTCCAAAATTGATCAACCAGATTTAGCTGAAGTAGCGAATGCATCATTAGATAAAAAGCAGGTAATTGGTCGTATTTCGATTCCAAGTGTTTCCATAGAACTTCCTGTTTTAAAATCTTCTACTGAGAAAAACCTATTGTCAGGTGCAGCAACAGTAAAAGAAAATCAAGTAATGGGAAAAGGGAATTATGCATTAGCAGGACATAATATGTCTAAAAAAGGTGTTTTGTTTAGTGATGTAGCATCTTTGAAAAAAGGCGATAAAATTTATTTGTATGATAATGAAAACGAATATGAGTATGCGGTTACTGGTGTATCTGAAGTAACTCCTGATAAATGGGAAGTTGTCGAGGATCACGGAAAAGATGAGATAACGCTTATTACATGTGTATCTGTGAAAGATAATTCTAAACGTTATGTTGTTGCTGGTGATTTAGTAGGAACGAAGGCGAAGAAATAAAAAAGATGAGGGAAATCCCTCATCTTTTTTTTAATCCATCCACTTCACTAATTTTTTGGAAATTAGTAATAAAACACAACCTAAAACGATTGCTACAGCGCCAATAACTGTAAATACTTCAGCATATCCAAGTGAAGTTGTGAAGCTTGCAAGTTGTCCACCTAAAATGTTGGCGATACCTGAACTCGCTAACCATACGCCCATTAGTAAAGATGCTAGTTTTACTGGAGCGAGAGAACTAACCATTGATAGTCCAACAGGTGATAAGAATAGCTCACCTAACGTATGGAAAAGATACGTAAAGACGATAAATAGTAAGTTTGCTTTTTCTGTAATGTTATGTTCATCACTACCTGTTTTTAATGTAGCGATAACGAGAATGATATAACCGATACCGAGTAGAATCATACCAAGTCCCATTTTGGTTGGGATTTTTAAATCCCCGCGCTTGCGAGTTGCAAGTTTTGCCCATAATGCTGAAATGACTGGAGCAAGTAAAATAATAAATAATGGGTTGACCGATTGGAACCAAGATGTTGGAACTTCCCATCCGAACACAGAGCGGTCTACAAATTTGTTTGTATATAATGTTAATGAGCTACCAGCTTGTTCAAAGCCAGCCCAGAAGAAGACAACAAAGCATGTTAAAATGACGATAACTGCAGTACGTTGTTTTTCTTTTTTTGTTAACGGTGTATCTCCTACTGATGGTTGTCCAGCAGCAGCTTGCAAATCGCGAGTTGGTTTTTTACCGATATCACCAAGGTAGCGATTTGATAGTGTTGTAAATAAAATTTGTCCAACAATCATTCCGATTGAAGCGGCTAAGAAACCGTAACGGAATCCGTAATGTACAACGCCATCAACTGTTGTTTTGAATAAATTTTCTGATAAAAATCCGCAAACGAGTGGAGCTAAAAATGAACCGACGTTAATACCCATATAGAAAATGGTAAATGCACTATCACGTTTTGGATCATTCTCCTCGTATAATTCTCCAACCAGTGTAGAGATGTTCGGTTTGAAGAATCCATTACCAATAATAATAAGCGCTAATCCGAGGTATAGGCCCAATTGGTTTTGCAAGGCAAATAGTGTAAGGTTACCGATTGCCATTGTTATACCACCAATTGTGATCGCTTTTCGTCTACCTAGAAAACGGTCTGTTAAGTATCCACCAATCATTGGTGTGAAATAGCAGGCTCCAGTATAAAATCCGTAAATAGAGAGTGCCCATGCGGGACTAAACCCAAGACCACCGCTTACTAAAGCTGTCGTTAAATATAATGTTAATAATCCTCGTAATCCATAGTAACTAAATCTTTCCCACATCTCTGTAAAGAAGAGTAAGTATAAACCTGGAGGATGTTTCTTTTTTCTTTGTTGTTCTCTTTCTAGTTGTATCGTTGATTCCATGTTATTTTCCTCCTGACACAAACAAAAACAAAGTTAATAATTTTGTACATTTAATATTTTACCTTATTAACTATTATAAGTCAATAAAGGTTGATTTTTCAGAAGAAATTGGAAAAGAGGGATAGCTATAGAAGGGGTGTTTCTTTTGTGATAGACTATGGACTATGTTTTCTTTGTTAGGAAGCGGATTATTGCACTTTTTTATATGTGAAATTGATTTCATAACAGATGGAATTAAAGAAGGAGAAAGAAATGAAATTGTTACAGAAAAAAGAAATTTTACTTATTAGTCTTATGTTATTCTCGATGTTCTTTGGAGCAGGGAATCTTATATTCCCACCTTTTCTTGGGTATGAAGCAGGAGAACATGTGTGGATTTCATTAGTAGGGTTTATTATATCAGCAACAGGTCTTCCTATATTGGGGGTTATTGCGATTGCGAAAGCAGGAAGTTTTCAAACGCTAGCGGGTAGAGTTCATTCTTCATTCGCCATTATTTTTCCGTGTATCGTGTATTTATTTATTGGACCAGGTCTTGGTATACCACGTGCAGGAAGTTTAGCTTTTGAAATGGGACCGGGTCAGCTATTCTCGGAATCGGGTAGCGTAGTCTTATTATGTTACACAGTTATTTTCTTTAGTATTGTGTACTGGTTAAGTTTATCACCGTCTAAATTAATGGGGTTGTTCGGAAAGGTTTTAACACCGCTATTATTAGGTATGATTGCTCTTATCTTTATAAAGAGTATGTTTACATCAGTAGGTAGTGTGAAAGAGGCTGCTGGAAACTATGGACAAGCGCCTATGTTCCAAGGATTTTTAGATGGATATTTAACGATGGATGCATTAGCAGCTTTAATTTTTGGGATTGTGATTGCAAATGCTCTTCGTGCAAAAGGTATTGAAGATGATAAAGGTTTAGCAAAATATATGAGTATTGCTGGAATTGGTGCAGGACTATTATTATCTATTATTTATGTCATACTTGGATATGTTGGTTCAATGAGTGGCTCATTAGGGGCATTTGATAATGGCGCGCAAGTGTTAGCACAAGTGATGACTACATTATTTGGACAAGGTGGAGTCGTTTTATTAGGTCTTATTTTTACGATCGCGTGTTTATGTGTTTCAATCGGACTTGTTACATCTTGTAGCCAATTTTTCGCAAGTGCATTTCCGAAAGTAGCGTATAAAGTTTGGGCGTTTATATTAAGTTTTGTTAGTATGATTTTAGCTAATTTAGGATTAACACAAATTTTAAAAGTATCAGTACCGATTCTTGGATTTATTTATCCAGTTGCATTAACGCTTATTATTTTAGGCCTATTCCATAAGTATATTGGGAAGTATGTATGCATATATCCTGTTACAATTGTGATTGTAGCGGTATTTAGTGCAATTGATATTTTTAATAAAAATGTAATGATGAATCAGTGGACATCAGTATTGAAATACATTCCGTTTTATACAGAAGGTGTTGGGTGGATTATTCCAGCTATTATAGGTGCTTGTATTGGTGTTATCGTTAGTGTTGTTTTAAATAAGAAGAAATAAGTAAGAGGTGTTTTCCGATTTCGGAAAACACCTTTCTTTTTTTGAAAAATAGTATTGAAAATGAATAGACTAAGAGTATGATAAAGGTAATTGGTAATATATAGGTTTCGAACGGATGATGAGGGGGGAGCGTATGAAGGAGGATTTGAATAAGAAAATAGAAGCACTCGAAACGGCAATTGAAACGATTCAAGAAGCACTCTTTGAATTGAAAGCAAAACAAAGAGAAATAGAAGTAGAAAATGCTCAGCAACATGTTAGTAAGGAAAAGAAAGAATACATTGAAACGGTAATAGAGGAAAAACAAAAAGAAGAAGTAGTTACAATAAAAGAGCCTGTGCAAGAACGTGAGGTAAAACAAGTGGATATATCTGCTTTTAAACCAGAACCATTTAATATTATAAAGTTTTGCCAAACTTGGTTACCACGCGTATTTGTCGGCATTATGTTACTTGGAGTAATCTGGTTATTTAAAGCAGGGGTAGATGCTGGTTTATTAACACCAGCAATACGAATTGTGTTTGGTATTGTCCTATCTATCGGTTTTTATTATATAGGGGATATTCAAATTAAACGAGCGCGGCAAGCATTAGGGTTAGTATTAGCAGGAGGAAGTATTACAGGTATAGTTTTAACAACATTTGCGGCACATTATTTATATGGATTTATTCCAGCAAGTGTCGCGTTTCTATGTAATATTGCATGGGTCATTTTAGGTATTTATATAGCGAAGAGGTATCAATCAGAATATCTTACTATCTTTGTAGCAGTAGGAGCTTTCTTCGTGCCATTCTTATTAAATAGTACGACTCCTAATCCGTATATTTTCTTTGGATATGAGACGATACTAACGCTTAGCTTATTATGGTATGCGTTGAAAAATCGTTATCAGTATTTATATATGATTTCTTATGCTGTTGCTGCTATTGTTCTTTTAGTCTTCTTTGCTGTTATGTCAATGTTAGTAGAGGATTTGCAAGTACAGTTAACAGTAGTTTATGGTTTGATTCACTTACTATTATTTTGGCATATGTTTACGGAGAGAAGTTTTATAGTAGAGCCACGCTTGGCGATATTTAGTGCGAATGCCGTTTTCTTCATATTAGCCATTTCAAAAATACCTGAATTTACAACATGGGGATTAATGATTAGTGCACTCGTGCACGCTATTATGTTCGTGTTTGAATATAGGAAGAATAGACATTCTATATTTACAAATCTTTTATTTGGTTTTGCAATGGGGGCATTTAGTTTAGCGATTTTATATGAGTATAGTTTAGTGAATGCAGCGATTGTACTATTATTACAAGGTTTCCTCGGTATGGTGACTTCTATTAAAGGAAAACAGCAGATAAAATTGTATGTTAGTGCGACGGTTTACGCAATTGGAATGATACAGACTATTTTTAGCCCGTTTGATCAATTTATTTCGGCAGGCTTTGTTGCTCATATTATTTTAATAGGTACATTTTATTACTGCATGAAACAAGCGAAAGATGTGTTGATGAGTTTTGGAAAATATGTTTATTCAATAACACTCTATTGGTTTATGGTTATCGTATTTATTGCAATCACTAGAGTCGGTGAAGTGCTTTCTACAGATGGAAGTATAATAAGTGTATCTGTATCGTTATTATGGATGGTATATGCATTATTTGCAGTTTGGCTTGGACGGAATAAAAATATGAATGAAGTATTGTATGCTGGCTTAGTCGTGTTAGTTGTAACGATAGGGAAGCTATTCCTTCTGGACTTACCAGAAGTGTCAATGATGATTAGAGCAGTGTTATTCTTGATAGTGGGTAGTATAGGTATCGTTATTTCAAGGATGTTTTTCTCAAAAGAAGAGAAGTAAAAAGAAGGCAATCCATATCCGGATTGCCTTTTTTATTATTTCTTATTAATCGTTACAGTCTCACTATATTTCGCTGTTGTATTTTGACGTAAACGAAGCGTTGCTTGTCCAGTAGTATTTGGATCGATTTGCACATTTACAAGCTTCTCAGCAGAACCTAAGCTGTTTGTTGTGAAAGAAAATGCACTACTATATCCAAAAGTAGATGGCCAAGTGCCATTTGTATTTTGAACTTTTGCTACTTGTGTTCCGCCAGTAGTGAAGATACCTAAAGAATAATTGCTATAAGTTGTGTTAGGTAGTAAGTTGTTCACTTGAATTTTTATTTGAAACACTTCATTGTTTGGTAGAGTGCTAGGGTGTGTAACTACATAGTCGTTTGCTGTTACAGCACCGTTATAACCGTATGAACCTGGTTTGAAAGTATTTGTATTAAACCATTGATAACCTGCATTTGGTGCACTCCAAGGTTCAGGTTGTGGCTCAGTTGATAAGTTTGGTTGTTCAAATGTTTGTAAAGTAGTAGGTAAATCAAGTTGTAAACCGTTTACTTGATCTAAACTTGTAAATGTTTCTTTATTCGATAACCAATTTACGATATTTTCTAGTAAAATTGCATCGTTTTCTTCTTTATATCCATCGTAAGTTTTCTTTGTTTGGCCAGAATCTTCACGAACGTATTTTGGCGTAGCATCTTCAACGGGAGAAGAGTCTCCAATAAAAGCAGCTTTCCCAAGCCCTACTTTTGCGATTGCAGCATAAGGACCCTCTGCAACACCACCGCCATTATAAACACCGCTATCAACAGCATTATTCCATTTTGACGGGTTTTCTGGCAGGTAAACTAGGCCTTTAGCTAGTTTCGGATTGGTAATGGCTAAAGTAGAACCAGCATGCATTGCTACCGATGAAACACCTTGTGTAATTCCGAATGATTGTTCAGGCGAAACAATGTTTTTAGCTGAAACATCACCAAGTGCATTGTAACGGAAGCGAATACCAAAATTATTAGATAGCCAATCGGAACTTTCTACTCCTTGCATAGCTTGTGAGTTTGCTTCTTCGTTAGACATTCCTTTTGCGGGATTTTCCCAAGCACCGCGTCTATATCCATTAAATACTTCAGAAGAGTCCCAGCGATTTTTATTACGATCTGCATTATAATGATCGGCAATGAAGAAGATACTGCCGCCATTTTTTACATATTGTAACATTGCATCTTGTTCAGATTTTTTGTAAGGAATATTTGCCTCTGGAACGATAAACACGTTGTAATTTTTTAAGTCGTCGTATGTAATAGGTGTTGATTTACGAAGTTCTTTTACATGATATCCATTTTGGGCAATGCCGTTTCCGAAATCAGAAAAGCCGCCATCAATAACCCAGTCAGCTGTCCCTGCAGTTTGACCGTGCGTATTATCAAATAATACTTTCTTCCCATTGTTTTGATTTACAACCTTTGCAGCAATTTCAGGAGCTGGGTCTACAGAGCTTTCGGCATAAGTAGACGGTATGAACGAACTCCCCATACTAAGTGTAATTGCTGTTGCTAAAGAAAATGTAATCCATTTTTTATTCTTCATAGAAGAATCCCCCTAATAATAAATATATGTGCTTTAATAATGTAATTTATTTTTCTGTAAAAATAAAGACGGAAAACATAAAAAATATTAAAAATTTGTAAAAATACCGTGAATTTTGTTGAGAAATATTTGTATAGACATAAAAACATCCCTTCCAATCAATAAGGAAGGAATGTTGTGTTTAACTAATTTTTGAATTAGGTGTTTCATCAATCTTATGAAACCCTTTCATGTAATACACGATAGCTAAGCCGATAAGCCAAATTGGGCCGACAATCAATGCGATTCGTGTATCTTCTGAATACGCCATTATACCTAATACTAGTGCAAGGAAAGCGAGTGAAAAATATGAACTTAATGGATGTAAAGGCATTTTATATGTTAGCTTATCCTTTTTATCAGGTTGCAATCCTTTACGGAATTTAATTTGAGCGACTAATATAATTCCCCAAGTCCAAATTGCTCCAAAAGTTGAAATACTAGTGAGCCATGTAAATACCTTTGCAGGTACGAGATAGTTTAATATAACGCCAATGAGTAAAACGATAGCAGTTGCTACAATTCCTTGACTTGGAATGCCATTTTTATTTAAACGACCGAATCTTTCAGGAGCTTTCTTCTGCTGAGCCAATGTATATAGCATACGGCCTGTACTAAATAAACCACCATTACAAGATGAAAGAGCTGCTGTTAATACGACAAAGTTAATAATTCCTGCTGCTTTTGCGATACCGATTTGCTGGAATGTTAATACGAATGGACTGCCTTTCTCACCAAGTTCGTTCCATGGATAAATTGCCATCATAACGAATAGAGCCCCAACGTAGAACAGTAATATTCTCCAAAATACGTTATCAATTGCTTTTGCGAGTGTTTTTTTCGGATTTTGAGCTTCCCCCGCTGTAACACCGATTAATTCAACACCTAAATAAGCGAATAACACCATTTGTAAAGAGAGTAGTAATCCAGAAAAACCATTTGGGAACCAGCCACCATGTGACCAAAGGTTTGAAATGCCGGTAGCGATACCGCCGTTTCCGAATCCGAATAAAATAATACCAGCTCCAATAATTATCATACAGATAATTGTGACAATTTTGATGAGAGCAAACCAAAATTCAAGTTCTCCAAATACTTTTACGGATAAGAAGTTAAAAGCACTCATTAATAATAGAGCGAGTAAAGCCCAAGTCCAGCGTGGAATATCTGGGAACCAGTACTGCATGTAAATGCCAGCTGCTGTAATTTCAGCCATACAAGTAACAACCCATAAGAACCAGTAGTTCCAGCCGGTAATATAGCCAGCTAGTGGTCCAAGATAATCATAAGCATATTTACTAAAAGAACCGGCAACAGGTTGTTCAATTGCCATTTCTCCGAGTGCGCGCATAATGAAAAAAATAACGAGTCCAGCGATCATATAGCCTAGTAGAATAGAAGGACCAGCTAGTTTAATAGCGGAAGCAGATCCTAAAAATAGTCCAACGCCAATAGCTGAACCGAGCGACATTAAAGTAATATGTCGTTCTTTTAAACCTCGGTTTAAAGTTCCAGATTTGTTTGTTTGCTGCATAAGAAGAATCCCCCTTGTAGAGTGAACAATATTTGAATGCGCTTGCTAAATATTTAACTATTTCAAATTATAAAACATTTCTATCTGTTATGCTACAAAAATAATCATGATGAACTGTACTAAAGCTGTACTTGTCAGACTTAAACTTAAAATTCGAACTATTAGTGAATATATTGACTCTTCTTTTTATTGATTGTTAAGATTAAGTATTATATTTTCTCACATACTAGTAAGAAAAGAATGTGTGATAATAATTCAGATGTAGGAAGGGTACATAACCATGTTTCAATTACAAAAATATAACACTTCTGTGAAGCAAGAGCTTTTAGCTGGCATCACAACTTTTTTTACATTTGCGTATATTCTTGTCATCAATCCGAAAATATTATCTGATGCAGGTGTACCATTTGATCAAGCTTTTACGGCAACTATTATTGCGACAGTTGTAGGGACGCTATGTATGGCGTTTTTAGCTAACTATCCAATTGTTATTGCTCCAGCTATGGGAATGAATGCGTATTTTGCTTATTCTGTTGTTCAACAGGCAGAGGGAATTACATATGTCATTGCGTTTTCAGCGGTATTTGTAACAGGTATTATTTTTCTTTTATTATCTTTCACTTCATTTAGGCAAAAGCTAATTGTCGCAATTCCTGACAGTTTAAAACATGCGATTGCAGGTGGAATTGGGTTATTTATTGCTTTTATTGGATTACGTCTATCTGGAATTATCGTTGATCATCCATCTAACTTAGTTACGATTGGTGACTTCCATTCTCCAGCCGTTATTTTAACTCTAATTGGTTTAATATTAGCGGCGGTATTAATGGCATTACGTGTGAGCGGTGCATTATTTATTAGTATGATTGTGACAGGAGTTATCGCCTTCTTTACAGGGCAACTGAAGTTCACGGATAAAATTGTTGCGATGCCTCATTTACCAGAGGGTATTATCGTTTCAAATCCAATCAACGCCTTTTCAGATGTAATTGAATACGGATTATATGGCGTTGTATTCTCATTTTTACTTGTACTGTTATTTGATACAACAGGTGCATTACTCGGTTTAATTAAACAAGCAGGTTTAATTACAGATAATACAGAGAAACGTTTTGGTAAAGCGTTTATTGCAGATGCAATTGGTGGGACTACAGGTTCTATCTTTGGAACAAGCCCAACAGCAGCGACGATTGAATCCTCAGCTGGTATTGCTGCGGGTGGTAAAACAGGATTAACAGGTATTGTAGTTGTAGGTCTAACGATTATAACGGCATTCTTCAGCCCTGTTATTGCTTCTTTATCAAGCGTAGCTGCTATTACAGCTCCTTCATTAATTATTGTAGGTAGTTTAATGGCACAAAGTCTTCGTGATATTAATTGGAATGAATTTGAAGATGCATTACCAGCATTTTTAATTTTCGTTGGTATTCCGTTAACGTCTAGTATTGCGAATGGAATAGCAATTGGATTTTTAGTGTATCCAGTTTTAAAGATTGTGAAAGGGAAAGGGATGGAAGTCCATCCGTTACTATACTTATTTACAATTTTATTTGGATGTCATTTATTCTTATAATATAGATATAGGAGAGGAGGCTTCTTATGAGAGGCTCCTTTTTTGTGTATAATAAAGTGAAACTTAAATTAATTATGTAAATTATAAATTACTTAATGGAATGTATATGTTACACTAAGGGTAGAGGAGGAACATGAATGGCTGTAAGTAAAATAAAAGTCGCGCGTGTTCAGTTAGATTTAACACAGCAACAATTAGCAGAAAAAGTAGGCGTTACTAGGCAAACGATTAGTTTAATTGAGAAGGGGAAATACAACCCGTCTTTAGATTTATGTTTGAAAATTTGTTATGCGGTAGATAAAACATTGAATGATTTGTTTTGGGAGGAAAAGGAGTGATAGGATGAAAATCGTGAAAGATGAACGTTTAATGATTGAGGGGCTAAAACATATTAGACTAGTTTTTATCTTACAAAATATCATCATACTAGGTATTGTTTTTTATCGCTACGTTTTGCAAGGGGCAGGATATGAAAGTGTTTCAGATTTATTAATGGTATTTATGGGCGGGATAATAGTTATTAACTTTTTAAATCTGAAAAATTCAGTGGAAGTGTATGAGCATACAGGGGGAGTATCACGCAATTATTTTATGAAGTTATTATTAATTCCAGTAGGTATTGTTATTGGGATCTTAGCTATTTGTATTATTGTAACACCAGATATTTCGATAAGGGAAATTAGTATGACAGGACTTATTATGTTTACTTGTTTTTTAGTTCCTAGTTTGTTTATATACATATATATGAAAAAAATAAAAAATGAAGATTGAAATATAAGAAAAGCTTTCCCGTATTGCGGAAAGCTTTTCTTATATCCTTTTATATAGTACTTTATGAAGACCAATCGGTTCAATTTCAAAGATTTCACCATGTTCCTGAAAGCCTAGGCGCTTGTAATAGTCAGCTACAGTAACTCGGCCATTACACCATAATATATTTGCTTGACGTTCTTGTAATATTTGTTCTGCCTTCTGAATTAAGGAGCTTCCAGCGTGGTTGTTTCGAAATTCAGGTAATGTGGCCATTCCTCGTAAACGATAGTGAATACCGGCTGGTAAGTCAGGGTATATTTCTTTTGAGAAGGAAGCGATACTAACCAGTTTATCGTTTATAAATGCGCCTAAGTGAAAGCTGGCTGTTTCATAGTCGGAAGGGTATTTACAATCTGCTAATGTTTGACTCGGGCGTAAAATTTTTTGACGTAATACGTAAGTTTCAGATCCATCAATATTTTTCACGGTAATCATATTAACATCCTTTCTTATAAACCTTTTTCTGTTAGTTGTATAAAGAAATAGGCAGGTGCGGCGAAAAGTCCGAGTATGCTAGCAGTTCCGAGAAGGAGTGAAAATAAGAGGCAAGAGTATTTTATTCCATTCGATTTTTTCCATCCATAACTACAAATTTCAATGCTAACACCGATGAGAATAATGGCAACGAGTACTTCTGCTAATAATAAGAGAGCTAAAGTTACAATAGACATAATGTGATCCATCCCCATAATATATGATAGTAACATTTTACCATATGAAATGGGGAAAAATGCCCCTCAATTATGTGAGGGGCATTTTTCTATTCTAATATGCTTTTTAGTGTATCGATATGTTCTTTTGAACCTGTTACAAGTAAGGTATCACCGTGTTGTAGTCTTGTATCACCATGTGGAATTAATGCTTTATTCCCACGATAAATTTGAATGACTAGTACATCGCCTAAAAATGGAAGGCGACGAAGTGCAACGCCGTTATATTTATTACTCCGTAGTTCAACTTCACGGACTGTTTCGTTTGCTGTTGTAATTAAGCGCACGAGACTTGGTTTATCAATTAGTGCACGTAATAGAATACGTGTAGAGTTAATTGTTGAGAATACGGCGATATGTTCTTGCGTTGCTTTTTCTTGTAGAAGTGGATCTTCTACACTTGCAATAACATGTTCAACACCTAGCTCTTTAGCATGTTCTGCTAATAATAAGTTTTGTTCATCATCGCTTGTTGCAACAACAACGCGGTCTGCATGAAATGCTGTTTGTTCAGTTAATGATGCAATTGCGATGTCATCTAATTTCACGATAGGGAAGTCATGTGATTTCGCTTCCTCATCATTTATTTTATTTTGACGCATCATATATAGTGTTACGTCATAATCTTCTCGTTTTAAATCAAGTGATAACGGAAGGGTAATTCTACTCGCACCAATAATAGAAACTTTTGGCTTTGGCGTTTCTACTTTCGGGAACATCTTTTTAAATAATATAGGTGCGAAAATACAAGTAATAACTGCGCTTAAAATAAGGGAAGCAGATAAACTTGGACTGATGATGCCTAGTTTTTCACCAATTTGTGCAGCTGCAATAACTAAAGAAAGTGTCGATGTTAATAAGATGGCACTCCCCAGTACGATATTACGTGGATACCATTTTCGTAAAACGAGTGATGGTAACAATTTTGAGATAAAGAGTCCTACAATTAAAATTGGGATCATGAGCATACTAGAAGGTTCTTTGAAAATAGACCAAACCTCTAAATTTACACCAACCATTACGAAGAAAATAGGAATGAAGAAACCATATCCGATGGAATCAAGTTTTTCAACCATATCTTCATTTGGTGATAATAACGATACGAGTACACCTGCTAAGAAGGCACCTAAAATATTTTCTGCCCCAACCGATTCAGATAAACCAACTAATATTAAGATGAGTGCAAAAACAGCTCGTGTATCAATTTGTACACTACCAGCTTTTAAGCTATCTAAGTATGGAATGTTTTTAAAGCGTTTTGCAATGAAGTAAATAATAATACCAGCGCCGAATAGAAGGAGAAGGAGCCACATGCTTTGGCCGCTTTCGGAATTTAATCCGACGAATACAGCGAGTAAAATCATTGTAACTAAATCTGCAATAACAGCGACTAATAAAATGATTTGTCCAATTGCTGTTTTTCCTAAGTTATTCTCTTTTAATGTTGGTACGACAACACCTAAAGAAATTGTTGAAATAATTAAAGTCATAAACATTGCATTATCTACAAATCCTAGCCATACGAATAGTAATGATAGGGCATAAGATAAGATGAAAATAAATAAGAAGATAATACTTGCTGCTTGGAATGTGTTTGGTTCGTTTGTCGTATTCTTTTTCCCTTTTTGTTTAAAGATAGAAAAATCAATTTCTAAACCGCTTAAAAACATAAGAAAGATAAATCCTAGTGTCGATAAGACTTGAAGCCACATATCTGGCTCAATAATATTAAACCCACTTTTACCTACAAAGATTCCTGCGATGATTTCTGCAACAACGACAGGAAGTGCTTTTAATTTAAAGCGTTGTAACAAAAGGGGAACGAAAAACGCGATTGCAACGACAACCATAAGTGATAGAACAGAAGTGTGATGTTCCATTGCGTTCTCTCCCTTCAAATAAATATAGTACCTATTTAGCCATATAATAGGTAGAAAAGCAACGCATATGGATTCGATTTCATAAAGAAAGAGTTTTCTTAACATTTGTCATAATAAGTATACTTTTCATGATTCTGTTGTTAATTCCGTAATGTGGATGAAATAGGAGAGGGCATAAAAAAAGACTGCTGAGGAATCTCAGCAGTCTTTTCATGTACATTACATTGAGAAGAAGATCCATACAGTTAAACCAACTGTTGCAGTTGCAACGAAGAAACTGTATATCATTGTAAGAATTTGAACTCTTCCTTCTCCTTCTTTTAAGTGCATGAACATGATTAATTGTAACAACGCTTGCGCAACAGCCATTACGATAATAGTTGTTAAGATCGTTGAAAGTGGCAGGTTTGTGTAAAGTGCCACGTATAGCGCTAGGAACGTTAGTGCAAGCGATAAAATAAATCCGAAAACGTGTGACCAAGGGAATCCGCTATGCGCATGCCCGTTTGCTTGGTTGTTATTTTGACCCATTTACGCCACCATCCCGTTCAAGTAAACTAGTGTGTAAATAAAGACCCAAACAAGATCAAGGAAATGCCAGTATAAGCTGATAATGAATACTTTACGAGCTGTAACTGGTGTTAAACCTCGTTTCAAAATTTGGATAATAACACAAATTGCCCAAATGATACCGCCTGTTACGTGGGCCCCGTGCGTTCCAAGAAGAACGAAGAATGCAGATAGGAAAGCACTTGTTTGAATTGTTGCGCCTTCACCGATGTACATAATGAACTCTTCGATTTCAAAGAATAGGAAACCTGCACCTAAAAGTAATGTAAGGATGAACCATCCAAGCATTGCTTTTTGGTTGTGCTTACGCATTTCGTGAATTACGATACCACATGTGAAACTACTTGTTAAAAGTAGTAATGTTTGAATTAAAAGCGTTTTAAGTTCAAACAGTTGCGCTGGAGTTGGGCCATCTGCCGTACGACCAGCAAGGACTAGATAAGAGGCGAAAAGTGTTGCGAACAGCATAATTTCAGCCCCAAGAAAAATCCAGAATCCTAGGATATTCAATCTGCTTTGTTCGGATTGATATTCCAAAGGTAAGCTTTTATCTAAAGCCGCCATGTCATTTCACCTCTCATGCTATATGTTCTGTTTCTTTAATTTCATCAACACTTACGTAGTAACCATCGTCATAATCGAATGAACGATAGATTAAGCAAGCTAAAATACCAACGCCGCCGATTGCTGCAAGCCAGAACCAGCTAAATACTAATGCGAAACCTGCAAGACCGAAGAATAAAGACGCAATAATAGGCACACCAGAGTTACTTGGCATGTGAATTGGTTTTAAATCTTCTGCTGCTGGTGTAACTGTTTCTCCGCGTTTCTTCATGTACCAGAAAGCATCAGCTTCTTTAATTTCAGGAAGCTTCGCGAAGTTGTAATGTTGTACAGGAGATTGAGTTGCCCATTCAAGTGTACGACCATCCCATGGATCTCCAGTTGTGTCACGTTCACCGTGACGTGCACTCCAAATTACGTTGTAGCAAAGAAGTAGGAAGCCAATACCCATCATTACCGCACCAACAGATGCGATTTGGTTTAGCCATCCCCATCCAAGACTTTCAGAGTAAGTGTACATACGACGAGTCATACCGTCTAAACCTAAGAAGTACATTGGGAAGAAACAGATGTTGAATCCGCTCATAAAGATCCAGAATGTCCATTTACCTAGGCGTTCATTTAACATATGACCAGTCATTTTTGGATACCAGAATGTGAATCCAGCAAGCATAGCGAATACTGTACCTGCAATTAATACGTAGTGGAAGTGAGCGATTAGGAAGTAGCTGTTATGGTATTGATAATCAGCTGCTGCCATTCCAAGCATAACCCCTGTAACCCCACCGACTACGAAGTTTGGAATAAATGCCAATGACCAAAGCATTGGAACTGTAAAACGAATACGTCCTTTATACAGTGTAAACAACCAGTTAAAGATCTTAACCCCGGTTGGAATCGAAATCGCCATTGTCGAAATCGAGAAGAATGAGTTAACCGCTGGACCTGCACCCATCGTGAAGAAGTGGTGAAGCCATACGACGAAACTTAGTAAAGAAATTGCAACCATTGAGTATACCATCGCACTGTAACCGAATAGACGTTTACGTGAGAATGTACTAATGATTTCAGAGAAAATACCGAATGCCGGTAAAATAACGATATATACTTCAGGGTGACCCCATACCCAGAACAGGTTGGCCCATAACATCGGCATACCGCCGCTCGCCATCGTAAAGAAGTGAGCATCGAATAGACGGTCAAATGTCATTAATGCAAGAGCAACTGTTAATACTGGGAAAGCGAAAATAATGATAATTGTTGTAATTAAGATTGACCAAGTAAACATTGGCATTCTCATTAAAGTCATACCAGGTGTACGCATTTTTAAGATAGTAACAAGGAAGTTAATACCGGTCATTAGCGTACCGAGACCTGAAATCTGTAATGCAATTGCGTAGTAGTTATTTCCTACACCAGAAGTAAACTCTGTACCCGCCATTGGGAAGTAAGAAGTCCACCCAGCGTCTGGAGAACCACCGATTACGAAAGCGATGTTGAATAACATTGCTCCGACAAAGAATAACCAGAAACTTAAAGCATTTAAGAACGGATATGCAACGTCACGAGCACCAATTTGTAATGGTACTACAAGGTTCATTAATCCCATAACGAATGGCATTGCCATGAAAAGAATCATTACTGTACCATGTGTTGTGAAGATTCCGTTATAGTGTTCAGCGTTTAAATAAGTTGTTTCTGGGAATGTTAACTGTGCACGGATCATTAAACCATCCATACCACCACGGAATAACATGATAACCGCAGAAATAATATACATGGCTCCGATTTTTTTATGGTCAACAGTTGTTAACCATTCGTCCCAAAGCCATTTCCATTTTTTATACTTTGTTAGTACGAAAATGATTGCTAATGTCACAAGAACGATAGAAGCGTCTGCACCGTAAATAATCGGGTCACCTGTGACAAAGAATTCATCAAGCTTCACTGTGTTCACTCCAATCTGTTGGAATTATAGCTATTATTTTTTGTTTTTGTAGTAGTTGTAATCACAATATTCAAGTGATTTTGGATCTACATAATCTAAGTGATGGCTAGAGAATGTCATACGACCAACTACACCAGGTTTAACAATTTCGTTGTACTTATCTTCTGTTAGTTTAGGAGCAGTTTGTTGTACTTCTTTAACCCACTTGTCATATTTCTCTTTAGTTTTTGCTTCAACTTCGAACTCCATGTGAGTGAATCCTTCACCAGAGAAGTTCGCGCTACGGCCTAGGTAAGAACCTGGCTTATCAGCTTGTAAATAAAGGTCCATAATCATGCCATCCATTGTGTACTTCATACCACCAAGTTCTGGTACCCAGAAAGCATTCATTGGGCCGACAGAAGTCAGTTTGAATTGAATTGGTACACCAGCTGGGATGTTTAAATAGTTAACGGTTTCAATTTTTTCCTCTGGGTAACTGAATAACCATTTCCAGTTTGCAGATGTAACATAAATTTCAACTGGTTTAATATGTTTGGACTCTTTCGGAACCTCTTCCGAAGCGTAAGTTGCTTTTACTGTTGGGATCGATAATGCGATAACGATAATAACAGGAACAAGCGTCCAAATAATTTCTAATAATGTGTTACCGTGTTGTTCAGGTGGCTCGTAGTCCATATTCTCTGGTTTTTCACGATAACGAATCAAGATGACTGTAAACAGGATGAATACAATTGCGATAATTAATGACATAAGCAAGAATGACCAAACAATTAAATCATACTGTGCTTTTGCAACAGGTCCTTGCGGATTTAATACTGCGAGTTTCTTATCACAGCCGCCGAGGAACAGAAGTAATGATAACGGAAGAAGCGAAGCCAACTTCCAAAATGCTTTCTTTAGTTGCACGATTGAAAATCTCCTTTCTCCTTGGATTGAAACTATGCCAATAAAACAATATAAACCTATTAATTTATAGAAGGCAATAGTTTTTGTCATATTGTTAAAAAATAGACACAAATGCACACTTTTTAAGGTGAATATCATTTGTAACTTGATTACATTGTAAACTATTTTCCAGAGAAAAACGTGATTGTGAAAATTTTAAGATAAATAAAGTTATACCAGGATATCCAAGAAATAGAAAAAAGCTATCTTATCATAAGGAAGATAGCTGAATATTTCGTATATTTAGTTTATTCCTTGTGTGATAGTCTGTTGTTGTTCAAGTGTGACAACTTTTTTGTATTTTACTTGGTGTAAAATGTAAAAAATAATCATAAATGGAATGCCGCAATAAAGAGCGATTCTCTGATCTGGGATGAAAGCTAAACTAACAAATGTAATGAAGTTGAGTGAGAATGCTACGATTGGAACTAGCGGATAGAGTGGTGTACGATATTTTAAATCATTTATGTCGCCACCGTTTTTCACGAAGTTTCTACGGAAGAAAAACTGTGAAGCCGCAATTGACATCCAAACGACAACGGCAGCCATTGCTGCGATAGATGTTAAAATTAAAAAGACAGTATCTGCCGCAAATACACTTGTTAATAAGGACAGACTTGCAAAGATTAGACTGAAAATCAATGCATTTAGTGGTACACCTTTTTTAGTTAACTTCGTAAAAGCTGGACTTGCCATTCCTTGCTTTGCCATCGCCCAAAGCATACGAGAATTTGCATATAGACCAGAGTTAGCTACAGATAATACAGCTGTAATAATAACAAAGTTCATAATGTCTGCTGCATATGGAACGCCAGCTACATCAAATACAAGTACAAATGGACTTTCGACTAGATTAGCCTCTTGCCACGGGAGTAAACCTACAACAACTGATATTGCTAGGACGAAGAAGAATAGAGTGCGCCAAATGGTATTTTTGATCGCTTTTGGAATTGTTTTTTCAGGATTTTCACTTTCTCCTGAAGCAATTCCGATTAATTCTGTTCCCTGGAAGGAGTAATTTACTGTAATCATCGTAAGAAGAACAGCTAATGCACCATTTGGAAATAATCCGCCATTTTCAGTGAAATTGTGAAGCATTGGAGCTGGTTTTCCGTTAAAGTCTAGTAGACCGAACATAACTGCGCCACCGAGTACGATGAAAACAACAATAGTTGCGACTTTTACACTTGCGAACCAAAATTCTGCTTCTGCATATGCCTTTGCTGATAAAGCGTTTACAAGAAAGAGTGCTGCTGCAAATGTAACACACCAAATCCACGAAGAAACGTCTGGAAACCAACGTTTCATTAAAATACTTACAGTTGTTAGCTCTACTCCAACTGTAACCGCCCAATTTAACCAATACATCCAACCGACAACAAACCCAAAACCAGGTGAAATAAATTTGCTTGCATAGCTTTGGAATGAACCTGCTTCTGGCATAGCAACGGATAATTCACCAAGACATAACATCGTTAAATACATAACAAATCCACCGACTAAAAATGCAAGAATAGCTCCACCAGGACCAGCGTTATGGACGATTTGACCAGATCCCATAAATAGGCCAGTTCCGATAACACCACCAAGTGCAATCATAAATAGGTGTCTACTTTTCATTGTTCGTTTTAAATCTGTTTGTTCTACTTGTTGATTCATATGCCCTCACCCCGTTATTTTCTTGTATGTATAAACTGCTTTTCATTCAGAGTTTTTAATCATTAGTGGGGGATGTGACACATACTCGGCTTATTTATTATGAAATGAATGGAGTATGTAAAAATACGAACTATGACTAAATACTCTAAGAATGTTTATTAACAAGGTGATATCTTCACTATGTTAATTATTTTGATTTTAGCAAAATAATTCAGGAAAGTATATCGTTTTTTCCCTCTATTAAAAATAATTAGAATTTTGTAACGTTTTAGTTGTGAACAATAATTCACAGAATCTTTCTAGCAAACTAGTAAGAAGAAAGGTACAATGATAGAAGGTATGTCTGTAAAATAATAATTAATGGAGTTTTGTTTAAAATGAAAAAGTTAAAATATCTTTTTGTTTTTGGAATTATACTTGCTGCCGCGTTTTTTATAGGGAAAGATAAAATTATACAAAAGGCGCAAGTATTCCGTTTAGAGTTTCTATCTGAAATGAAAGAAGCGACTATGATTGAAAATGTTCCGTTTATAAAGCAGTTACCAGAATTACCTCGTGGATGTGAAGTGACAAGCTTAGCTATGTTGCTACAATATAAAGGTGTGCAAGTAGATAAGATGCAACTTGCTAGCGAAATTCATCGTGTTCCATTTGAACAAAATGGTTTACGTGGAAATCCTTATGAGGGGTTCGTTGGAAATATTTATACGAAGGCAGAGCCAGGATATGGTGTATATAATCAACCTATTTTTAATTTAGCGGAAAAATATGTTCCTGAAAAAGTAGTTAATTTAACAGGTAGAGACGTGCAAGATATGTATAAAGTAGTTAGTTCTGGTTCGCCGGTATGGGTCATTATTAATACAACGTTTAAGCCATTAGCTGAGAGTAGTTTTGAAACATGGAAAACAAGCTCTGGCGAAGTGAAAATTACATATTTTGAGCATAGTGTAGTAGTAATTGGATATGATCAAAACTTTGTGTATGTAAATGATCCGCTTAAAAATAATCCGCGTTTGGCTGTTCCGCGAACAGAGTTTGAGAAAGCTTGGGAGCAAATGGGGAAACAAGCGATTACTATTTTATAATAATGAAAAAGTCATCTTTTTGATGGCTTTTTATTTTTAAATTATTTAGATTGAAAATTCAGAAGATTCTTTTAAAAGTTAGCGATTCACGTTATAATAACATTTAACTTGGTGAAGGAGGAGAGAAGAGAAATGGATGTTGCAAAAGAACTTGTTTTGTCAAAGAATCAGTTGGTTGAGTGGAGAAGACATTTTCATAAGTATCCAGAGCTATCTTTTCAAGAAGAGAAAACATCGCAGTTTGTGTTCGATATACTTCGGAAAATCCCATATTTAGAAGTGTCAAGACCTACTAAATATAGTGTAATGGCAAGTTTGGTTGGTAAGCAACCTGGTAAAATAGTTGCGGTTCGAGCTGATATGGATGCTCTTCCTATTCATGAAGAAAATGAGTTTGATTTTATTTCTACATACCCAGGTGTGATGCATGCATGTGGTCATGATGGACATATAGCGATATTACTTGGAGTCGTACATAAGTTAGTAGAAGAAAGAGAGAAGATTAAAGGGGAGATTCGTTTTCTATTCCAACATGCTGAAGAAAACTTTCCTGGTGGTGCAGAGGAAATGGTCGCAGCAGGTGTAATGGAAGGGGTGGATTATATTATTGGTGCTCACCTTTGGGCGTCGTTAGAGGTTGGGAAAGTAGGTGTAATTTATGGTCCTGCAATGGCTGCCCCAGATGTTTTTAAAATTACGATAGAAGGAAAAGGTGGACATGCTGGAATCCCTCATGAAACGGTTGATAGTATTGCCATCGGCACACAAATTGTTACACAAATTCAGCAAATTGTATCTCGCCTCACGAATCCGTTAGATTCCCTTGTAGTATCTGTTACGCAATTTCATGCTGGGACAACTCATAATGTGATTCCAGAACAAGCGGAGATTGAAGGGACAGTGCGGAGTTTAAGACATGAATTGCGAGAAGAAACAGAGCAAAGGATTGAGCGGATTGTGAAGCATGTGACAGGTGCTTACGGAGCGGGATATACGTTTTCTTATGAATATGGATATCGACCAGTAGTAAATGACTATGAAGTTACAGAGATTATTGAGCAAACAGCATTACAGCTTTATGGAAGGGAACGAGTTACTCGTTTACAGCCGACGATGGCCGGGGAAGATTTTTCAGCGTTTTTACAAAAGGCACCAGGGACATTCTTTTTTATCGGAGCGGGAAATAAAGAGAAAGGAATTATATATCCTCACCATCACCCTCGTTTTACGATTGATGAAGATGCATTACCGATTGGCGTGGAAGTTTTTGTATCATCTATTATGAATTTCATAAGTAAAGGAGAATGAGATGAAGAAAATACACGTATTAGCGCTTATTCCAGTTTTTTGTTTAGTTATTGGACCTGTATTTGCTAATTCAGTTATTCCTTACATATTAGGGATGCCATTTTTATTATTTTGGGTATTATTATCGGTTCTCATTACGTCTCTTTGTATGGGGATTGTGTACGTATTCGATCCTGCTAATAAGGGGGATGTAAAATGACCGCATTACTTATCATTATTTTGTTTTTGTTTCTCGCACTATTTTTAGGAATTCGGGCGCAACATGGAAAAGATATGAATTTAGAACAATGGTCAGTTGGTGGAAGAGGATTTGGCACTGTTTTTGTTTTTCTCCTTATGGCAGGTGAAATTTATACGACATTCACATTTTTAGGTGGAAGTGGATGGGCATATAGTAAAGGAGCACCTACTTTCTATATTTTAGGTTATGGTGCATTAGCTTATATTTTATCTTACTTTTTATTGCCGCCAGTTTGGAAGTATGCGAAAGAGCATAATCTCGTTTCACAGCCGGATTTTTTTGTGAAGAAATATAAGAGTCAGACACTTGGCATTATCGTTTCTATCATTGGGGTTATTTCGATTATCCCATACCTTGTTTTACAGTTAAAAGGATTAGGAATTATCGTTTCGGAAGCGTCGTACGGAAGGGTATCACCAGTTATTGCAGTGTGGATTGGCGCAATTGTTATAACGATATATGTAATGGTTTCAGGTATACATGGCTCTGCTTGGACAGCTGCTTTGAAGGATATTATGATACTGTTTATCGTTATGTTTTTAGGTATATATTTACCATATCATTATTATGGAGGATTTCAGCCGATGTTCGAAGCTGTAGAAGCAGCAAAACCAGGCTTTTTATCTTTACCTGATGAAGGAATGAGCATTTCTTGGTTTGTTTCTACTATTGTATTAACAGCTCTCGGTTTCTATATGTGGCCCCATACATTCGCTTCTGCTTTCTCTGCAAAAAATGAAAAAGTATTTCGTAAAAATGCGGCAATTATGCCATTGTATTCTTTAGTTTTACTTTTCGTGTTCTTTGCAGGGTTTGCAGCTATCTTGCAAGTTCCTGGATTAAAGGGAGGGGATGTAGACCTTTCGTTATTCCGTCTGGCTCTTCAAACTTTTGATCCGTGGTTTATTGGGATTATTGGTAGTGCTGGGGTTTTAACAGCATTAGTTCCGGGTTCTATGCTTGTCATGGCCGCTTCTACATTATTAGCGAAAAATATTTACCGAACAATGGTCCCAACTGCTTCGGATCGACAAGTTGCTAAAGCGGCGAAATTATTTGTTCCAGTAGTAACGCTTATAGCTGTTTTGTTCACTTTTAAAGGTGGAGAAACGATAGGGGCACTTCTTTTAATGGGATATAGTATAGTGACACAACTTTTCCCAGCACTTGTATGTAGTTTGTTTCCACGTCAGATTATTACGAAGCAAGGGGCAATTGCAGGAATGGGGATTGGGTTGTTAGTGGTCGCATATATTACTTTATCTGGTTCAACTATAGCTACGATGTTTCCGGGTTTCCCCCAATATATAAAAGATTTAAATGTAGGTATAGTTGCATTGTTAATGAATATGATTGTGATGTTTATCGTTAGTGGGTTTACGAAAAGTGTGTCTATAAAGACAGACAATATAATAGTAGAAAAGTGATTCGTGTGTTAGGGCTATCTTTGAAAAGAGATAGCTCTTTTTTGTATATATTTCCTTCTATTAGCGGAATCTAATTAAAAACTTGTTGAAAAGGAAGTTAGGTGGGGAAGTTGTTAGAGTTAAAAGGTAACTTGTTTGAAGTTATGAAAGAAATTAGGGACGAGTTAGGTTCACCTAATGATTTAACAATTAGAGAAGTTGTCCTTGCTGGCAGTTATACACGTTGTGCTGTTGTTTTTTTATGTGGGTTAACAGATAAGGATAATGTTTATAAATATGTAGTTCGTACACTTCAATATGAAGAAGTACAAAAAGAAGAAGCTGTTGTTCAAACGTTATTGGATCGTTTTATTTCTATTGCGGAAGTTGGTAAGAAGACAACGTTTCCGGATATTATAAATGCAATTTTAGCGGGAGATACAGTTATATTAATTGATAATATTCAAACCGCTATTGTGATTAATAGTAGAGCTTGGGAAAAAAGAAGTTTAGAACCGCCAGTAACAGAAGATTTAATACGTGGACCGAGGATTGGATTAAATGAAGATATTAACGTGAATAAGATGTTAATTCGCCGTAGTTTACGTGACCCAAAGCTGAGATTTCAATCTTATATTATGGGAAAGAGATCCCAAAAAGAAGTGACTTTAGTATATATAGAAGACATTATTAATCCTTACATTGTAAAAGAGCTAGATCGGCGTCTTCAGTCAATAGTGACAGATGTCGTTTTTGAGACGGGTACGATTGAGCAATTAATTCAAGATAATAATTTGTCACCGTTTCCGCAGTTTTTAAATACGGAAAGGCCTGATAATATTGTGGCCTCATTAGCGAAAGGAAAGGCAGCTATTTTGGTGGATGGATCACCGTTTGCCCTTATAGCTCCGCTAGTATTTGTTGATATTTTTCAATCTGTGGAAGATCATTATGAGCGTTGGGTAATAGGGACTTTATTAAGAATTTTGAGGATGGGTTCTGGTATAATTGCGATTTTAATGCCAGCGATGTATGTAGCGCTCGTCTCATATCATCAAGGACTTATTCCTTCTAAATTGGCTTATTCAATTGCTGGGGCAAGAGAAGGTGTTCCGTTTCCTGCATATATTGAAACGTTAATGATGGCATTAACGATGGAGTTAATACGAGAAGCAGGAATTAGGTTGCCGAAACCGATGGGGCAAACAATTGGGATTGTAGGTGGTCTAGTAATTGGAGAAGCAGCGGTGAACGCAGGGATTGTAAATCCGTTTTTAGTTATCATTATTGCGGTTACAGCTATAGCTACATTTTCACTTCCGGTGTATAGCATCACAATTACGTTTCGAATTTTACTTTTCGTCTTTGTATTAGCAGCAACTGCTTTTGGATTGTATGGAATCATTCTAGCTCTTATTGCGCTTGCTGTTCATATTACAAATTTAACAAGTGTTGGTGTACCGTATACAACTCCAATTGCTCCTGCATTTTATAAAGATTGGAAAGAAGAGTTTATTCGCATGCCAAAATCAATGTTGAAAGAGAGACCGGAATATTTACAAACGAAAGATTCTACAATACGTCCAAAGGAGCGAGAATAATTGAAACCATTTGAGTATGGCGATGAAGAAATTGGATCTCGGGAAATTGGGTTTGCGGTATCATCCACCATTATTGGTATAGGCGCATTATCTATGCCAAGGGATATTGCCAACCAAACTTTATTTTCGGATGGTTGGATTATTTTGCTTTTGGGCGGATTAATATGTGCAGTTTTAGGCTGGTTTGTAACGAGGGTGGCTATTTTATTCCCAAAACAAAACTTTGTTCAATATACGAGTGCTCATTTGACGAAGCCGGTGGCATACACGATTAGTATGGTTTTAGTATTAACGTTTGCGGCTTTAACAGCATATGAATCGCGAATGATTTCGATCATTTCTCAAACGTATTTATTTAGTGATACACCGATACAATTACTGTCTTTCTTCTTCTTATTAGTTGTTATTTATGGAATAGCAGGATCGAGAGCGGCCTTATTACGATTAAATGTTATATTTTTGCCTATTGTTTTAATTGCGATAGTGCTGCTGTCTTTATTAAATATAAATCTAATGGAAATAAACAATTTATTTCCAGCTTTTCAAACGGAAGTAGGTCAATATGTTGTGGGGGTTAAAAATTCTATTTTTACGTTTATTGGATTTGAGGTAGCTCTGTTTTATGCTGTGTTGTTAAACGATAAGACAGCAAAAAAAGCGCCAATGGCAGTTGCAAAAGCGGTGATGGTAAACGTGTTGTCATATATTTTAATTTATGTAACTTGTATTAGTGTTTTTACGTACATGACAACGCGTGGATTGACATATCCAACAATTGAACTAGGGAAAGAAATTGAAATTGGTGGAGGGTTTTTAGAAAGATTCGATGCGATTTTTTTTACTACTTGGATTATTACTATTTATAACACTACAGCAATGTATTATGACGTCGCATCTTTATTATTTTGTGCCATGTTTCCGAAAGTGAAGAAACATATTTTTATTTTCGTAAGTGCTCCTATTATTTTTATGATGAATATGCTCCCTGGTAATTTAGATACTTTATCAAGTTACGGCACATATTTAGCGTGGATAGATATGGGGTTTGTCGTGTTAGCGCCTCTGTTAGTTTTTATTGTATATAAAATAAAAAGAAGGAATGGTAGAAATGAAACACCTTCTTAAAATTATAATGGTTATGGTTTTGGCTGGATCTATAAGTGGGTGCTCTGAACTAGAAGAAATAGAAGAAAGAGGATTTGTAGTAGGCGCAGCTTACGATATTGTGAAGAAAAAGAAATCAAATCCGATTATGAAAGGGACGTATCAGATGGTACTTCCTAGTAAGTTAGCGCAACAAGGTGGACAGGGCGGTGGAGGTAGTGAAAATTACATTAATGTTAGTGCGAAAGCAGATAGTGTCTTTGAGCAAATCCGAATTATTGCTAAAAAAATTAGTCGAACATTATTTTTTCCGCACATACAAGTAATTATTTTTTCGGAAGAATTATTGGCAAATCCGTATGTTTTGCAAAATACGTTAGATGTATATATTCGCGATCATGAAATGAGAAGAAATATTCGTTTGTTTGTTTCGAAGAAAAATGCAGAATCTATTTTAAAACAGAGTGCAAAACCTGAAAATTTACCGGCGCAGTATATTGATATGTTAGCTGAACATCCTCCGAAAAACGCTCAAATGATTGAGGCGGCGAGAATTGGTGAAGTGCAGGGGAAAATGATTGCAAATCGAAGTTTTGCATTACCTCTTTTAGGGCTAACAAAACAAGGTGTGCAAATGGAAGGAGCGGCATTGGTTCGTGGAAAGGATAATAAGTGCGTTGGAACTTTGAGTGGAGAACAAACATTAGGAATGAACTATATAATAGGTAAAAAAATTGGAGGTTTCTTTACTGTTCGTAAAAAGAATCAGCTCATTACATATGAAATTCATAAGTTGCGCCGAAAGATCCAGGTGTCTACTGAAAATGCTACAAAACCGAAGTTTGATATTCATTTGTCCACAGAAGGCATATTAGCTGAGTTACATTTTAATGAACCGAAACAAGTGATGAATGAAAAACTTTTAAAGAAAGAGATTTCAAAGGAAATGACGAAGCGTATTGAAAAGTCTATACAGCTTGTTCAAAAAAAATATAAGGTAGATGTATTGGAATTAGGAGAGGTATATAAGAGGCATAATTATAAAGAGTGGAAAAAAATAAGTAAAAATTGGGATCAAGGCCAGAATTATTTTAGTAATGCTGAAATTCACGTTCATGTTGATCCAACAATTGAACATTCGGGTTCAGCTTTACCAAAGAAAGTGAAATAAGGTGATGGAAGTTGTTTACTGGATTGGGTATTAGTTGCACGATATTAATGGCGGTTCTTCCGGGAGCCATATACTTTATTCATAAGAAACTCACAACGTATGGAGCACAGCCTTGGAATACGGATATACAAAAAAAGAAACCTGAATAATCTCAGGTTTCTTTCGCGCAAAGCATATGTGAAGGGGGATACCTTCTATGTATGCTTTGCTTATACAAGCCCTAACCAATGTACCAATTGTGTAGAGAGGAATGTCACAACAATGGCGATAACGGTAGGGATTGCAAACGATAAGAATGTCCATTTTGCACTTTTTGTTTCTTTATATATGTTAACCAGTGTTGTTCCACATGGGAAATGAAGAAGTGAGAACAACATTGTGTTTAACGCTGTTAACCAAGTCCAACCGTTTTCTAAAAATAGATTTTTAATTTGATTAAAATCATCTATTTCAGTTAAAGCTCCGGTTGATAAATAAGACATTAATAAAATCGGGATAACAATTTCATTCGCTGGTAGCCCAAGAATGAACGCAGCTAGAATAAAGCCGTCAAGTCCTAACATTTTAGCGAATGGATCTAGGAAGTTTACAAAATACATAAGCAGGCTTGTGTCACCGATGAAAATATTAGCTAGTAACCAAGTTAATGCAGCCGCAGGGGCAGCTACAACAACAGCTCGCTTTAAAACATAGACTGATTTATCGAGTGTTGCACGTACAATTGTATTCCAAACCTTTGGCTTACGGTACGGCGGTAACTCAAGTGTGTAGTGAGTTGGAACGCCTTTTAAAGCTGTTTTTGATAGCACCCAGGAAACGGTTAATGTCATAATAATACCAATTACAACCATTCCAACTACAACGCCAGCAGTAACTAATGTTTGCATACTACCTGTATAACCAGCAGCCATAAATAATGAAGCCATTAAAATTAACATAGGCCAGCGACCGTTACAAGGAACGAAGTTGTTTGTTAAGATTGCAAGCATACGTTCACGTGGTGATTCAATAATCCGTGTTGACATGATGGCTGCTGCATTACAACCAAAGCCCATTGCCATTGTCAAAGATTGTTTGCCGTGTGCACCAGAGCGTTTGAATAAGCGGTCCATATTAAACGCAACGCGTGGTAAGTACCCGTAGTTTTCTAATAGTGCGAACATAGGGAAAAAGATGGCCATAGGTGGTAACATAACGCTAATAACAGCACCGATACCACGAAATAAGCCAAGTATTAAAATGCCATGTAACCATTCGGGTGCATGTGCTGCCTGGAACCAAGAAGTTAAATACCCTTCGGCCCATCCGAAGAACTCGGCAATCATATCAGACGGTACGTTAGCGCCTGCAATTGTAAGATAAAAAATGATAGATAAAATACCGAGCATAATTGGAAATCCCCAGATTGGAGATGTGAAAATTTTATCTAGTTTTTCAGAACGATACAATTTATCAGTATTTGTATATTGAACAGATTCTTTACATATGCTTGCGGATGTTCGGTAAATATCTCCGACAATATCATCTCGTATATCTTCTTTTGATAGTGTTTGTGCATGTTGAATAATATAGTCCAATGGAAGAGCTTTACTGGCTGAGTGAGATTCCATTCATTACGACCTCCCTTACAAGTGGTTCATTATGGTGTTTTTGAAGTGCGGTTAAGAAATTTTTATCTCCATCTAATATACGTAACGCAATCCAACGTGCTGGATACGTATCGCCGAACACTTTATAAATTTGTGGTTCTAATTCCTGGATCATATTTTCGATTTTTTCTCTGTAAGAAATTTTAATTGGTGTTGGAATTAGTTTTTTATTTGCTACTTTAGCAATGACATTTAGTAAATGACCGATGCCTACTCGGTTACGAGCAGAAATCTTAACTACAGGTACACCGAGTGATTTTGCTAATTTCTTTTCATCAATAACGATGCCTTTTTTCTCAGCTTCATCAATTAAGTTAATACAAATGACTACGTTGCTCGTCATTTCCATCACTTGGAGTGCTAAATTTAAATTTCTCTCCATAGCAGTTGCATCTATAACAACTACAGTTACTTCTGGTTTTTCAAATATAATATAATCCCTTGCTACTTCTTCATCCGCAGAATTTGAATATAGTGAGTAAGTTCCCGGTAAATCTATTAATGTATATT
The DNA here is from genome assembly GCF_037120585.1 of Bacillus sp. CCNWLW194. Taxonomy (NCBI): domain Bacteria; kingdom Bacillati; phylum Bacillota; class Bacilli; order Caryophanales; family Bacillaceae; genus Bacillus; species Bacillus sp. CCNWLW194. The sequence continues at coordinate 193,283 of NZ_JBBBBL010000012.1, forward strand.
TACTACTGTTATGTTCATATTCCCCTTCAGCTTTTAAAACAGTTTTTCCCGTCCAGTTTCCAGTATGTTGTTTTAAGCCTGTTAAAGTATTAAATAATGTACTTTTCCCGGTATTCGGGTTACCAGCTAAAGCAATGCGATGTTTGCTCATCTGAAATCATCTCCTATTAATACCCCGAAAATAAGGGAACTTTCTTCCTTGCGTAGCGCAATAGTTGTGTTGCTTACTTGATAAGCGACCGGATCTCCAAGTGGACTGCGTTGTAATACTTTAATCGTTGCGCCAGGGATAAATCCTAAATCTAATAAACGTCGTTTCATAGTTCCTTCTAATTGTATCTTCTCAATTTGTACAAACTCTCCTGTCTTAAATTCGGAAAGTGGTTTTGTATTAGCCGATACCATAAAAGTTACCTCATCTCTATATTGTTAGTTTGAGTTTAAAAAGTTTCCTTAGGTAAACTTTTTGTTAGTAATATAGTAGACTACATTGGATGATGCTGTCAATTGGTACTTTAAAAATATTCATTTATTTTTAGAATTGTTCCAATTTATTTAGTTGTACTAAAAAATATTACTGAAATTCTGTTTAATGTAAATAAAGTAAGGATGTAAAAGTTAAAAAATATAATGGATTTGTAAATGTATTTTTAACCAAAAGGGGAAAAGAACGAAAAACATTTACATTGAATTTACATTGTTAAGAATAAATTTACATTACAACTTAATTAGTGTGGATTTTGTTGGGGTTTTTAACTATAAATCTTGGGATTCCTAGCTTTTAAGGGTTATTATCGTTATTTACTTAAAATTAAAGATTGCTTAACACTCACATAATATTGCTGTCCTACAATGAATTTGTGTTCGAAAGAAAATGAATTCGAAAAGTGATAATCCAAATGGGGGTACAAGACATGGTTATGAAAAAAGGTATTAAATTTTCTTTAGCGGCTTTAGTGGTAGCAGGAGCGTTAGTTGGATGTGGGAAAGCAGAAGATACAGCTAGTAAAGAAACTGCTAAAGGAAGCGATAATACAAAACAAGAATTATCAGGTACGATTGCAGCGGCTGGTTCTACAGCTCTTCTACCTCTTGCGGAGGAAGCTGGAAAGAAATTCATGGAGAAAAATTCAAAAGTTTCTATTCAAGTTCAAGGTGGCGGTAGTGGAACTGGGATTAACCAAGTAGCATCGGGTGCAGTACAAATTGGTAATTCAGATGTTCCATCTGGAGATAAAATAAAAGATGCTGAAAAAGCGAAAGAATTAGTAGATAACAAGGTTGCGGGTATTGCATTCGCGCTTGTCGTAAATAAAGATGTAAAAGTTGATAACTTAACAGTACAACAAGTACAAGATATCTTCACTGGAAAAGTAACAAACTGGAAAGAATTAGGCGGGAAAGACGAAAAAATCAACGTAATTAATCGTCCAGCTTCATCTGGTACACGTGCTACATTTGAAAAAACAATTATGAAAGACGCGAAAATCAATGATGGAACTGGTACTACACAAGATTCTAACGGTGCAGTAGAGCAAGCGATTAACTCTACTCCAGGATCAGTAAGTTATTTAGCAATGTCTTATATGGTTGGCGATAAAAAAGGTGCATTACAAACAGTGAAAATTGATGGTGCTGAACCAAAAGTTGAAAACATTTCGTCTGGGAAATATCCATTCTGGTCTTACGAGTACATGGTAACAAAAGGTGAAGCGAAAGAAGCAACGAAAGCTTACATTGATTATGTAAAAGGTAAAGACTTTGAAAAGCAAGTAGAAGATATGGGCTACATTCCAATGTCTAAATTAAATAAGTAATCAAATTTATGGGGCTGGCTGCAAGGCCAGTCCTGTTCATTTCAATCTATGAAGTGGGGTCTGACCTGTGATGAAGGGGAAAAAACAAATTAATTACGTAAAAAGTGAATATATAGGAAGATCGCTTGTTACGTTTTGTGGTATTTTTATTGTTTTAATTACATTAGCTATTATTGCTTTTATTTGCGGTAAAGGTATTCAATCTTTTACACAAAGTGGTATCTCATTTACTGAGATGTTAACATCGACAAAATGGAATCCGAATGCTGACGAAGGAACCTTCGGGGCTTTGATTTTCATTGTAGGTTCAACAGTGGTTTCGTTAGGTGCGGTTATTATTAGTGCGCCAATTGCTATAGCTCTTGCTATATTCATGAATTTAATTTCGCCGAAGTTTGGAAATAAAGTATTGAAGCCTGTTTTAGAATTATTAGTTGGTATTCCTTCGGTAGTATACGGGTTATTAGGGGTTACGATTTTAGTACCGCTATTACGTGATTCGTTTGGGGGAGTAGGCTTTAGTTTAATTGCAGGTATTGTTGTATTAAGTATTATGATTTTACCTACTATTGCTAGTATCGCTTCTGATGCAATACGCTCTGTTCCATTTGATTATTTAGAAGCTTCTTATGGTCTAGGATCAACGAAATGGCAAGCGATTAGCCGAGTGATTGTTCCTGCTGCGAAAAAAGGGGTTTTAACAGGTGTTGTTTTAGGTTTGGCGCGTGCTTTTGGTGAAGCGTTAGCGGTTCAAATGGTAATTGGGAACACAATTAAATTACCAGAAGGAATATATAGTCCGACAGCAACGTTAACTGGTATTTTGACAATGGACATGACAAATACATTAAACGGAACTGCTTGGAACAATGCGCTATGGAGTTTAGCGATGATTTTACTTGTTATTTCATTCCTGTTTATTTTAGTAATTCGAGCGATTGGGCAAAGAGGTGAGCGATAATAATGAATGCAAGAACGGTAAATAAAGTTTGGACAGGTGTTTTTTATGCGGTTGCGGCTTTAGTTGTAGCTATGCTGGTGTTCTTAGTGTTTGAAATTTTACAAAAGGGATGGGGATTTTGGGATCCTAGTTTCTTGTTTGGAGAACCAAGTAATACAAGAGCTGGTGGTGGGATTGGTCCGCAGTTGTTTAATTCTTTCTACATGCTTGTTATAACGCTTATTATATCTATCCCTCTTGGGTTAGGTGCTGGAATATATTTAGCAGAGTATGCAAAACAAGGACGTTTTTTAAACTTTGTTCGTTTATGTATTGAGACAATGGCGTCTTTACCATCTATTGTTGTTGGTTTATTTGGTTTGTTAGTGTTTGTTACTATGACAGGTTGGGGATACACAGTAATGGGTGGCGCCCTTGCTTTAACGATTTTAAACTTACCAGGTTTAACGCGTGTTTGTGAAAATGCGATTTCAGAAGTTCCTCATAATGTAAAAGAGGCAAGTCTTGGATTAGGTGCAACGAAGTGGCAAACGATCGCTCGTATTATTATCCCGTCATCATTACCACAAATTATTACAGGTATTATTTTAGCGGCGGGTCGTATATTTGGGGAAGCAGCAGCATTGATTTACACAGCGGGTTTAACATCTCCGATTTTAAATTCGGCAGCGGACTTCTCAAGCCCTGCGCATCCTTTAAATCCGTTTAGACCAGCTGAAACGTTAGCGGTTCACATTTGGAAGCTGAATTCTGAAGGAGTTATTCCAGATGCGAAGTTGATTGCGACAAAATCTGCAGCAGTATTAATTATTATGGTATTACTATTCAATGTTATTTCACGCTTGGTAGCATCTGTATTGCACAAACGTTTTACAGGGACGAAAAGAAAAAGTAAAACGACGAAGAGGGTAAAAGCAGCATAGATTACAAAAGAGAACTCACTACTTATAAGTAGGAGTTCTTTTTTGTATTTTAATATAGAAGGAATGGATGTAGTGATTGTTGAATTTGTAATTAATTATAGAGATGAATAGGGGCAAATGAAGGAGTAGAGGAATTGTTTTTTCTGCAAATGTCAGGTTTTCCTGGAACAGGAAAATCGACAGTTTCTAAGTATATAGCGAAGTTAACAGGTGCTGTAATTGTAGATCATGATGTTTTGAAATCCGCATTGTTACAATCATTAAAAATGAAAGGAATTGAATCGGTGATTGTTGGAGGAGTATCATACGACGTTGAATGGGTATTGATTGATTCATATTTAGAACAAGGACATAGTGTGATATTGGATAGTCCATGTCTATATGAAGGGATGGTTGAAAAAGGAATTAAGCTGTCTAATAAACATGGTGTGAAATATAAATATATTGAGTGTTATCTAAATGATATGGAAGAGATTAATGATAGGTTACAAATACGTAAGCGTATGGTCAGTCAAATTGAAAAGGTAGAGTCGGAAGTGGCTTTTAAAAAGTGGTTAGATGGTAGTGAAAGACCTCTAAATAGTGAATATCTTATTGTGGATTCTAGTAAACCTCTAGAGCGGTATGCGGAGAAAATGATGGATTATATGAGTAGGTAGAGAAAAAAGCGTTATCTTCATTCGTGAAGATAACGCTTTTTCTTTAAATATCAGGTGTTTCTGTAGAAGTGCTTATTTTTCTGCGAGAGCGTCTTTTTCTTCCGATTTTATCTAATAGTTCATACATAACTGGAACAACTACTAATGTAAGAACGGTTGAAACTGCTAAACCACCGATGACAACGACCGCCAAACTTTTTGATACCATACTTCCTGCTTGGGATTGACCGAATAGGAGTGGTAGCATAGCGACGATTGTCGTTATAGCTGTCATAATAATTGGACGTAATCTAGTGGATCCCGCTTCTAGTAATGCATCTCTTGTTTCCATTCCATGTTCTCGATTTTGTTGTACTCTTTCTATTAATACGATAGCGTTTGTAACGACAATCCCGATTAACATTAATGCGCCAATTAATGAATTTATATCAACAGGTGTTCCTGAAACGATTAATCCTAAAATGCCGCCGACAGCAGCTAGTGGCAAGGAGAACAGAATTGCGAAAGGAGCGCGTGCTTGCCCGAAGGTAATAACCATTATTAAATATACAATCCCGATTGCAATTCCCATAATTTTGAATAGGTCCGTGAAGTTCTCTTGCATAGATTCAGTGGCGCCTGCAATATTTACTTTTGCGCCGCTAGGTAAATCTAAATCAGTTATCGCTTTGTTTACTTCTGTGCTTACTTTACTTAAATCTTCATTTGTAGCTTCTGCCGTAATTTGAATCGTTTCTTTTCCGTCTTTATGGAAGACTTCTGTTTGAAGTTGCTTTTCTGAAATAGTTGCAATGTCTTTTAAAGGAATTGGTCCATTGATAGGTGATAATATACTTGTGTTTAAAATATCTTCTTGTTTAGTAATGTTTTCCTTTCTGTGTTCTATCATAATAGTTGTTTTTTCATTATTGATTGAAACTTCACCAATAGGTGATTTCTTCATAAGGAATGCTACTTGTTGTGCTGCTAATTCTGGTGTTAATCCTAGTTGTTCGGCCTTTGTTTGATCAACATGGATTTGCCATTCTTTCTTAGAGTCTTCTAAATTCGTTTTTACTTTAGAGAGAGTAGGCATATCTTTTAGTTTTGTTTCGACGATAGTAGCAGCCTCTTTCAAATTCGTTTCGTTAGTGGCTGTTACGTTAAATTGCAAAATATTACCGCCGCCAGAGCTTGAATAACTCGTTTTTATATAATCAAGTTCAGCGGGCTCAAAAGCTTTATGTCCTTTTTTTAACTCTTTAATATACTGATCAATATCAGAGCCTTTCTTGAAGACTACAAATATACTGGCAAGATTATTTTTCGTTGTTTGTCCCCATTGTGCATCTTCTGCGCTAGATCCCATTCGTAAAATAACATCCGTTACATCTGAATTAGAAAGTAATTTCTTTTCGAAATCGAAGGCTTTTTGTTTTTGTGTTTCAGCAGCGTAATCAGCTGGGAAAGTCATGTTAATAGATAACATTGTGTCGTCTTCAGATTTTATGTTCGCTTTCGGTAGTAATATATAGGCTGCAATCGATCCTGCAAATAATAAAAAAGAAGTAAGTAGAATAATGAATTTATGCGAAAGAGCCCACTTTAATGTAGTGACATATCGTGGTGAAGAATTTGGCTTTCGATGTTTTGTCTTTTTGAGTAGTAAAAAAGCCATAAGTGGAACAACTGTTAGTGCAACGAGTAAGGATGAAAGAATAGAATATACAACTGCTAATACCATAGGTAACATTAATTTTCCGATTACTCCTGATACGAGGCCGATAGGTAAGAAAACAGCGACCGTTGTTAAAGTGGAAGAAGTAATTGCGACGGCGACCTCTTTCGTTGCATCGAGAATAATATCTTTAGAGAAAGATTCTTTTTGTAAACGACGGAAAATATTCTCAATGACAACGATGCTATCATCGACGAGACGTCCCACTGCAACGGCTAAACCACCAAGTGTTAGGGTGTTAAGTGTGATATTAGATTGGTGTAGTAAAAAAAGTGTTAATAAAATAGAGAATGGAATACTGACGACAGCGATGAGTGTCGTTCGGAAGTTACGCAAAAAGATTAAGATAATTAGAGTTGCAGCAATTGCTCCAAGGATTACTTCTTTTCCCATACTAGTAACAGCATTTTCAACTTGCTCATGAGTTGAGGCTAAAAGTTTAATAGAAAACTGATCTTTATATTCTTTACTTATATCTTTGATTTTTTTATCAATTTCTTTTCCTATTGCAACTGCATTTTTACTTGGCTCTTTCATGATGATTAATCCAGTGCCTTCTTCTCCATTTATATGTGAGATTGTATCGTAGTGCTGTTTAAGTTCAACTTGAGCAACATCTTGTAATTTTACTTGAGGTGCAATGGTAATGTTTTTAATGTCATCTACATTTTTTATATCCCCAATGACGCGAAGATTATATTCTTCTTTATTAACGGTAATGGATCCAGCTGGAGTGGAAGTTTCTTTTCCTTGTAAAACTTTTAATATTTGCTCGGTTGTTACGTTTTTATCTTTTAATTGGTTTGGGTCTAGTGTGATAGATAATTCAGAAGCTGATTTTCCGAAAAACATAACGTTGGCAACACCATCAATGCTTTCGAGTTGTGGTACGATTTCTTTTTCGATTTGTTTTTCATCTGCTTTTGAAAATCCGTTTTGCTTCTGGATTGCAATTTGAGCGAGTGGAATCATAGAAGTATTTAGTTGGCTAACTACGGGTTTCGTTGCATCTTTAGGTAATTTAATTGTATTAATCGCCTTTTCAACTTCGCTTGCTGCATCTTTCATATTTGCTTTGGATGTATACGCAATATCGATGCGTGATAATCCCTCATGCGTAGAAGAAGTGATGTTGTCGATGTGCTCTAAATTGCGAAATTGTTTTTCGAGGGGAGCAGTTACTTCTTTCGTCATTGCTTCAGCGTCGAGTCCTGGAGATAAGGTTGTGACAGTGACTGCTGGATTATCGATGCTTGGTAAAAACTCCATAGGTAATTTAGAGCCGGAATAAACGCCGAGTATGGAAATGAGAAAAACCATGATGATAACAGCGGCTCGGTTTTTCAATGAAAACTTTGTTAACCTATCCATAAAGTAATTCCTCCATTGGTTTATTTATAGTTGGGTACGTCCTTTCTTACTATATAACAAAAAATGGATATTTTTCATTAATTAAATGTAAAAAAATTCTAACAATAATTTTAAGGTAATGTTTTTGTTGGTATTTCGTTATTTATCCCGCTATTCGTAGGGCGATGAGACTCCCGCCTAAAATTTCGGTTGGAGTCGGGCTACCTGTAGACACCTGATTCGTTTAACTAATAATTTGTGTGGAGAACAAAACAAAAAATCAGCTTGTTCGCTTTATCTAGGAAGTGAAGATATTGATTGAAGAGGGGAGTGGTGTATATATTTTCTTTTTTGTGTGGATTGATTTGTTTTTTTATATTGTTAGTTTATACAGAAGTAAATGATTATGGGCTTTAGTATAGAAGAGAATGCAAGCTAGGAAGGGATTATGAGATGCAGTTTGGTCAATTAGAGTATATTGGTATACAATTTAAATAGCAGTTTTCTGTAGAGGAGGATGAGGTGTATCTATATAGAAGAAAGTAGGGTGGAAATTTTTTTGTGTTTTTTTATAAAAAACACTTGTTATTAAAAAAACATGATGGTATATTAATAAACGTCGCTGATGCGGAAACGCAGAAAATGACAAAAAAAGAAATTTTAAAACTTGGTTGACATCGAAAAATGAAGATGTTAATATGATGAAGTCGCTTCTGAGCGACAGACAAGTTCTTTGAAAACTGAACGAAACAAACAACGTGAAACGTCAATTTTTATTTTTAGATGCTAGACAAACTAACTTTA
>NZ_JBBBBL010000013.1:0-31089 GCF_037120585.1 Bacillus sp. CCNWLW194
TGAGTCCATATAAATATAGAACTCAGGTTGCTTAGTTGCGCTTTTTAAATACTGTCTACTTGACAGGGGTCACTCCAGTTGGCAATCTCTTTTAATTTATTAACGGAAAGAAGATACGCTATTACCTTTTGCTTCGTAATAATCTAAAATACCTTGATAAATCGCTTCTGCTGCAGCTTGTCTCTGTTTTGGTGTAGCAATTTTATCTGCATCGGTTTTGTTATCTACAAATGCTAATTCTGTTAATACAGCTGGCATTGTATTTTCTCTAGTTACATATAAGTCCTGATGTTTCGCACCACGATCTTTTGTTCCAAGTGCTGCTACAAGACGGTCTTGAATTTTTTGTGCTAATAACTTACTGTCTTCTACATGCGGATTCGTTACTTTTGCTCTTGCTGAATTATAATATAATGTTTCTGTACCTTCTCCATTTTTCTTTTCAGAACCATTGGCATGAATACTTACAAAAATATCTCCATTATGTTCCTGTGCAAACTCTACTCGTTTTTTCAATGAATCTGTTGAGTTTACTCCTGGACGTGTATTATCTGTACGAGTGAACATAACAGTAAATGGTGCCTTTTGCTCAAATATTTTCTTTAATCGTAATGATACATCTAATACTGTTTGGCTTTCTTTCTCATAATAACCAGGATTACCCGAGTCAACTCCACCGTGACCTGGATCAATAATAATTGCTTTACCTTCTAAGAAGTTCTCTTGTTTTACTGGATTTAATTGATTTTTATCAACCCACTGGAAACCAGCGCCTACGCGGATACGAATCCAGCTGCCACTCTCTTCCATAACCGTTACTGTTTGTGCATCATATGTACCTAGCACTTTAGAACTATGTGAAGCTGTTTCATAAGTAGTAAATCCTTCATTAATCGTTTCTGTTTTTTCTTTTAGAGGTGTCCACTTCTCACCTTTACTTGTTACAATTTTCAACCAGCCGTCCGCTCTTTGTTCTGTCACTTCAACCATTTGCGGCTTATGTTGAACGTCAGTAATGCCAGATGATAATGATGGTTGATGATATGTAATAAAGTTTCTGTTCATATACATTCTTTTTGATGTATTTGTTTTATTTTTATCAGCCATCGCAATGAACTGAGCTGCTTCTGCACGAGTTACAGTTCCTTCAGGATTCCAGCCATTTCCCGTACCATTAGAAATCTCTAAGGCTACTAAAATATTAGCTTGTTTCTTACCCCAATGAGGTTCCAAATCTTTAAACTGTGTTGGAAGCTCTCCAATAATTTTCTTATCTAATGAGTATGCTTGTACTAACATAGATGCCATAGATGCACGGTTAATTTTGTTGAATGGACTGAATTTACCAGTACCATCTCCATTAATTACACCTGCTTTTTCCACTGCAGCAATGTACGGAGCTGCCCAATGGCTTTGTGCATCTTTAAAAGATGGCTTTGCTTTTGGATCAATTGGTAAACCAAGAACGACTGCTAAAATTTTTGCAGCTGATCCTCTATCTACTGCTTCAGATGGAGAAAACGTTCCATCTGGCTTTCCATCAAGCGCTTTCTTTCCTACTAAATAATCAACTGATTCTTGCGCCCATGTAGGAACATCCGAAAACTTCTTCGCTGCTGCGAAACTACTTACTGGAGACGATAATAAACTTGCGGCTAAAATACCTGCCGCGACTGCACGATACTTCATAAAAAATAATACTCCTCTCGACAATCACCTTTTAATAACGCGTAATCTTAATATATAAATCTCGAAAAATCCGAACAAAAAAAATTAGTGCGCCTCTATCATTTTATAATACTCGAATTATGTAGTAAACCTACTTTCTTAATATTGTAAAATAAATTACAATTAATTTACTTTTTGTTAAATAAAGTCGATTTCTCTGCAAACAAAAAAATAGGCTACCAAAGGCAACCTATTTCTTTTCTTATTCAGCAATCATCTCTGATAATACATATGCATAAACAAGTGCTTCTGTATGTGCAATCGAACTTTCATGTGTGCGCTCAAATGCATGAGAAGAATCAATACCCGCTCCAATTAATGCATGTTTCACATCAAATCCAGCGTGAATCGCAGCTGATGCATCCGATCCATAGTACGGATAAATATCTACTTTATATTCAATATTGTTCGTTTTCGCAAGCTCTACTAAATGTTTACGTAGTGCATAATGATACGGACCACTGGAGTCTTTTGCACAAATAGATACTGTATATTCGTCAGATGCTTGTCCATCACCTAACGCTCCCATATCAACTGCTAAATACTCAACCGTTTCTTCTGGAATGTTAGAGTTACCACCGTATCCGATCTCTTCATTATTAGAAATTAAGAAATGAGTTGTATATGGTAATGTTACATTTTCATCTTGTAATCTCTTAATTAATTTTAATAGAATCGCAACACTTACTTTGTCATCTAAATGACGTGATTTTATGTATCCACTCCCTGTAATTTGAACGCGCGGATCAAATGAAACGAAGTCTCCTACTTCAATTCCTAATTCACGTACTTCATCAGCTGAAAATACGCGCTCATCAATACGAACCTCAATATTTTTCTCATCGCGTTTAGCTTCACCTGCATCTTTATATACATGCACAGATGTTTGATGCATTAAAATCGTCCCTGTATACGTCTTGCCACTTGATGTTTCAATTTCGCAGTATTCCCCTTCTACAGAGTTCCAGCGAAATCCGCCAATCATAGAAAGACTCAGACGACCGTCAGGCTTAATCTCTTTTACCATCGCACCTAACGTATCAACGTGTGCTGTTAATAAACGGTGCTGTGCATCATTTTTCCCTTTTACCGTTAAAATAAGAGCACCTTTATTGTTACGCTTCGTTTCTACATTCCACTCACTTACATAGTTTTCAATAAAACGAATGATTTTCTCTGTATTTCCAGACGGACTCGGAATAGAGACAAGCTCCTTAATAAGTTCCATCGTTTCTTTCGTATGATGTGCCATTGTCGTTTCCTCCTCATTTTCTCTATTATTTAGTATACAAAATTTGCTATAAAACCTCTACTCATATAGCTTAATTTTCTAAATTATAGTAAAATTCACTTTAGTATACAAAAGGAGTTATACAATATGAATATATCAAAACAATATGTACACATTGTACTCATTTGGTTTTTAGCATCATTATTTTGTTTACAAGTTTCTTATGCAGTCCACACTACTACTTCTATTACAATTGGCTGGGTATTAACAGCTGCCTTCTTCATTATTAGTTTAATTGCAACAAAAAAGCATAGCGTTACTCACTAACGCTATGCTTCCTTTACAAAACTATTCTTCTGGAACATCTAATAAATAAATGCCTCTTTCAAACCCACCGCGCTCTATTTCTTTTTGCTTACGAAGACGTTCTACATCTTCAATTGTCGCACCTTCTGCACGCGCTAATGAAATGATCACTTCCAGTGCATCCGCAAGAGAATCAAGCGCATGTTCACGCTCTTTCATAGAAGCAAACTCACGAATTTCTTCTGTTCCAATTTTCGCTAAAGCTTGTATGTATGCTTGTCCTGTTAATTTTTGTGCTGTATATGTTTTTCCAGACATTAAAATCTTCTCTGGAACACGGTCTCTTACTAACTTGTTATATGCTGACATCATTCATCCTCCTATGTTTAATAACATCCGAGCTCTGCCTTATAAAATAACCACTCTTTTTTCACACAAGCACTTAACATATCAATTCCTGATCCGTGCGCCCTTACTACCGGAAAGAAATAGTGCTCTGGTTCTTCTTTCTTATCGCCATATAAGGTTTGGTACTCATCAGGAATCGCCTCTTTTTTCACATCCCGTTCTTTCTCCACTTCACCTGAGAAAGCAACAATTGGATGCCCTTCAAAGAATAGTGCAGTTCGTACCGCAAGAGATGGTGTACTATGCAAAGCATAATATGTAAGTAAGATAATAACGATAACACCAATAATTTTCTTCATATATTACTCCTAAAAAAAGTGCTAACACAATTATACTAAAATGTGTTAGCACTTTCTCCCCTTTACCCTAAATTAACCGGCAGTAAAACTACCACTACCCTTTATTCCCCTTTAAATGCCGGCAAACGTTTTTCTAAAAATGCAGCAATACCTTCTTTATGATCCGCTGTTTGTCTCATCGCATATTGACCGCGTTTTTCAAGCTGCAATGTTTGTTCTAAATTGGAGCGATTTACTTCACATAAAATTTGCTTCGTTTGAATCATCGCTTTAATCGGCTTTTGTGACCATTCACTAATTTTTTGCTTCACAGCCGTTTGGAAGTCCTCGCCGATTACTTCATCAATTAAACCGATATCCAGCGCTTCTGTCGCTGATAATTTCTTTCCTTCCCAAATAATTTGCTTCGTCATATTTTCACCAACGCGCTTTTGAAGGAAGAAATGGCCGCCTCCATCTGGAATTAAAGCGATTCCAATAAAGTTCATCGCAATAATCGATGATATATCTGCCATCACATAGTCAGCTGTTAATGCAATACTTAATCCAAGACCAGCAGTTGGTCCATGAATAGCACTAATAACAAGCTTCGGCATCGTATATAGAGTCACAACGACTTCAGAAATAGTATTCATAATACCATCAAACTTGCTTTCATCATTACTTGAAAGCATCGATTTAATATCTCCACCCGCAGAAAAACCACGGCCGTTCCCGCATAACACAACAATATGCACCGAACTCTCCGCTACTTCTTTCAGTTTTTGTAATAGCTCTTTTAACGTTGGCTCATCTAATGCATTTAACACCTCTGGGCGATTGACCATAACCGTTGCAACGCGCCCTTCATACTTCACAACGACAGATTCTGTTTTACTTGTTACTTCCATTATATATACCCCTCTTTTCCACATAAAGATTATACTTATATAATTATAGAAAGGAGGTGAAAAACCCTTCTTTTTTCTTAATTTTCTGTCTAATAATCTCGTAATTTGTATATGACCTTGTATAAAACATACAATTCCGTTGAAAAATATAGAAATTAAAGTCGTTTTATCCCCTCTCTTCATCTATTTACCATTACAATGAAATGGTGTATTCTTAAGTCTGATATAAAAATTAAATATAGAAATTCATTCCCCTTCCTATTAATAGAGGGGTGCTGAAATAAAGGAATGAAGAAATGGAGGAACATATGGTTACTAAGTTAAAACAGACGGATAACTACTTCCCGCATTTCCTACTGCTATTCATCGTGTTTCAACCAATTTTAGATTTATTAACGTCTTTTTCAATCTATGTATTGCACATGAGCGCAACAGTCGGAATCGTAGTCCGTTTCGCCTTTATGCTTCTTGCATTAGGTTATCTACTTCTTCATCATAAACAACAAGGCGCGAAAAAATATATTCTTTATTTATGTCTCTTTGGCATCGTACTCGCAATCGGCCTTGTGAATAATTTAATGGTCAAATCTCCAGTTTCATTTGGAGAAGAAGTGAAATTTATTTTGAAAAGTGTATATCCAATTGTACTACTGTTTGGATATATTATCGCACTGAAAGAACTAAAAAATAACGAACTTGCGTTTCATAAAATCATTACGTATTTCTTATATGCAACGTTAATTTTAAGTATTTCAATCATCGCGGCAATGGTAACTGGTACAGATTTCCCAAGCTATCCGAACTCAAAGATCGGTTCAAGAGGATGGTTCTTTGCTGGTAATGATTTAAGTTCCATTTTCGCAATTATGTTCCCAATCGTTGTTTTATACTCGGTACATAAAACAACTTCTTTCTCAAAAGTGTATTACTGGATTCCAACTGTACTTGCGATGTATGCAAGCATTATGATCGGAACGAAAGTAGGATATGGTGCCATCGTTATTACACTTGGCATCGCTCTTTTCTTCTTATTCATTGAATATATGATACATCGTAAAAAAGAAGGAAAAGGATTCACATATCTTGTAAACACAGTTGTTGCTGCTGTCGTATTAGGTGGTTTATTCGTCCTTACACCGCAAACCCCTATCGCAAAAAACATGAGCATCCACTTACAAATATATGAATACAAAAAATCAGTACAAGACGAAAAGGACCGAAAAGAAGGAAAAGAAGTTAAAGAAGAAGAACATAAGCAGGGTGAACTAACAGACTCTGAAATGAAAAGTTTAATTTACAGTGATCGTGACAAGTTTTTAAAAGTATACAAACAATACTATAAAGAAGCACCACTATCTCAAAAACTCTTTGGAATGGGCTACGCTGGTAACTATACAACGAAAATGAAGTTAGTCGAAATGGATTTCCACGACCTATTCTTCGCATTCGGCATTGTCGGGTTCCTTATGTACGTACTGCCGCTACTTTATTTCGGTATTAAAATATTCATTCGCTTGATCACAAACTTCAAGAAACTATTTAGCGTAAAACATATGCTACTAGCTAGCACACTCGTCTTATCGCTCGGTATCGGCTTTATGTCTGGACACGTATTAACAGCACCAGCCGTTAGTATTTTCTTTGTTGTGATACTTGCTTACTTAATTGTTGATTTAGAAATAGAATAGAAAGAAGCAGCATCTATTTGGATGCTGCTTCTTTCTATTCCATCCCTTTACCGCCTCTTGCATTCAAAAACCTCTACATTCAACATAAACCAACACTTAATTGCCTACTTTTCTTACGTATGAAATTAGAAACTATTTATATGGAATAATCATTTTAATCGAATTATTAACATGCTAAAATATTAAAGGCACTATTATATAAAAGAATATATAATAGATATGTCGGTTTTTTGCACGAAATGTATTTCGAAAAAGTGAGGAGAGTCCTTTGGTATTTAGTAGTTCGATTTTCTTATTTATCTTTTTACCTCTCGTATTATTTCTCTATTTTATAGTGCGTGCAGAGCTACGTAATTTCGTATTACTTGCATTTAGTTTAATTTTCTATGCATGGGGTGAACCGCGTTTCGTTCTCTTAATGCTCTTTTCCATCGTATTAAACTACTGCTTTGGCCTACTCGTGCATCATTATGATAAACGAAAAAATATGAAAGTCACATTTTTAATTATGGCTGTGGCCGGAAATATACTATTACTTTCTTATTTTAAGTATATTTCATTTTTCACAGACATTTTAAACAACGTATTGCACTTATCTATTCATGTGGAACCTATTCCACTACCAATTGGAATTTCATTTTATACATTCCAAGCGATGTCCTATGTCATCGATATATACCGTAAAGATGGGGATGTTCAAAAAAATCCACTTAACTTAGCGCTATATATATCTATTTTCCCTCAGCTTATTGCCGGACCAATTGTTCGTTACAATATTGTCGCTGAGCAAATTAAAACGCGCATCCATTCTTTTGAACGATTCACAGAAGGTATTCAAATTTTCGTTCTCGGACTAGCAAAAAAGATATTAATCGCCAACCAAGTTGGATTTTTCGCTGATAAAATCTTCGCCTTACCACCATCTGAAATAAGTGTTGGAACGGCATGGATCGGTATTATCGCCTATACCCTACAAATTTATTTCGATTTCTCAGGATACTCTGATATGGCAATCGGACTTGGAAAAATGTTCGGATTTGATTTCCCGAAAAACTTCAACTATCCGTACATCTCTAAATCTATTTCAGAGTTTTGGAGAAGATGGCATATTACACTCGGCTCTTGGTTCCGCGATTACATATATATCCCGCTCGGCGGAAACCGCGTTTCAAAACTAGCGAATTATCGTAACCTCTTCATCGTATGGGGGTTAACTGGTTTATGGCACGGGGCGAGCTGGACATTTATCGCCTGGGGCTTATATTATGGCTTTATTATTTCAATTGAAAAAGCTGGATTCGAAAAAATATTAAACAAACTATGGAAGCCGCTGCAACATGCATACGTATTACTAATCGTTATGATCGGTTGGGTCTTCTTCCGAGCTGATAATTTCGCTTACTCGTTCCAATATTTAAAAGCGATGTTCGGCATAGGTGGGCAATCCTTCATCGATGACAATACAATGTTATACGTACATGAATACATTATCGTATTTATTATCGCCTTTATCGCCGCGACACCAATTTTAAAACGAATTAAAAACATACTAGAACTTGCGCCAAACACGTATATGTTCACAATGCAATTTGTACGTCCTATATTATTACTAACATTATTTATGATTTCGGTTATGTACTTGATTAACTCAACATATAATCCATTTATTTATTTCAGGTTTTAACTGATGTAGGAAGGAAAAGTTATTATGAAAAAATTGGGGAACCTCATCCTGTTTATCGGTTTTCTCACCATTATCTTTTCATTTGGCATATTATCGTTACTCAAAACAGACCGAGACATTTCACCAGTTGAAAATCGGCCACTCGCTCAAAAACCAGCACTTACGAAAGAAGCTCTCCTAACTGGTAGCTTCTTTAAAGATTTTGAAACATACACAAATGATCAACTAATCGGACGAGATGAGCTTATTAAAAACTATACAATTGCTCAAATTAATATGGGCAAATCTCTCATTAACGACATTATTTTAACTGATGATAAATGGCTCCTTAAAAACCCGGCGTGGACAAAAAAATATAATGAAATTGACCAATCCATGCCTGCTATAAACGACTTATCTCAGTTTTCAAAAGAACAAAACGTTGAGTTTTACTTTGCTTTACCACCGTCAAAAACGAATGCATTATCATTTAAATTACCTTCTCATATTCACACATATGCAGAGGAAAATTTAAATTACTTTCTAAAGAAACTTCCAGCAGACGTAAAGCCAATAAAACTTATGGAACACTTTAAACAGAACTATACAAACGAAGAAATACAGGACATGTATTTCAAAACAGATCATCATTGGAATATGGACGGTGCCTTCTTAGGCTACCAATATATAATGAACACAATCGGGCAACAATCTTCTATATATAAAGGTAAAGAAATAAAAAAAGAAGACTACATTCGTACATGTGCGCAAAATAAACATTTAGTTGGAAGCTTCAACAACCAACTATACCAACTCATCGATGCCAATGGTGAAAAATTGTGTTACTACACACCGAAAGACGGTTTCAACTTCACAAGCGTAAACGCAAAAGATGTGAAAGGTACTGTTCATCAAAATTTAGATGACATATACGGCGTAGAAAAACAAAAAGATACAACATCATACGCAGGTTATTACACGGATGACTATCCAGAAATCGTCATCGAAAATAACAATGCACCAAATGAAGTACGCGCCTTAGTCCTAAAAGACTCCTTCGCAAATGCAATCGTGCCACACTTAGCACAAAGCTTTAAACATACATCTATCCTCGACCTGCGTCACTATCACGAAAAAGATGTATATCAATACATTAAAGACAACAATATTAACATGGTATTGTTTGTGTATAGTGATTCGAATTTGAGTGGAGATATGTTTAAGTTTAAGAAATAGAAAGAAGGCTCTTGTATATATACGAGAGCCTTCTTTCTATTAAAAAATCAGTGGGGATTCATCCCCACTGATTTTTCATTTTATCTATAATCGACTTATAGATTTGGGTTGTTAAGCACGTTCACGTGTACAGCTTGTGAACCGATTTCGCTTGTTAGAACATCTTTCTCGCCTAATACTTTGAATACTAATGTACCTTTGTCAGTGTACTTAGTAGTTAAAGTATTGTAAATGTCTGGATTGAAGTTTGGAAGTACAGAATCACTTGTTTGAGATACTGTCACATGACCAAGCTCTTGATCAAATATATCGAAGTGTGCATTACCATTTGTATCAAGATAAAGTTTACCTTGGTCGTTACCAGATTTCACAACACGTACTTTATGTTGTGTTTCTTTCGTTAAGTTAATACCTTTTACGATATCATCAAGGTTACTCTTCTCAAGCTCTAATACAGTACCGATATTAATTTTCTTCTCAACAAAGTTTTCTGTTTGAACTGGTTTGAAGTTTACAGATTTAATAGCGATTTTCTCTTGAACGATTTCAACTGTCGCTTTACCAGCAGTTGCACCATTTTTCGTTAAGTGGATGTCAACTTTACCTGGTTTTAAACCTTTAACAACAACTTTATTTCCATCAATTTTAGCTTCAGCTACAGCCGGGTTTTTAGACTCAACTGCGTAACCTTCTAAGTTTTCAGGATCAGAGTATACTCGCTCTGAAGTGTACTTAGATAATTGATATGCAACTGTGTTAGAAACATTTAGGTCAAGTTTTGTATCAGGTGATGCACCATATTGACCTACTTTAGATACAAGTTCAAAGTTTTTGAATGCTACGTTACCTTCTGTTACGTTCACATATAATGAACCTAGCGTTTCACCGTTAGCATTTTGGAAGTGAACTGTCCCTTCGCCCACGTCATTACCTGTAACACCAATTGTTTTTGTACCGATTGAACCAGAGTCAGTCGTTACTACATCTAATCCACCTTCTGCAACTACACCTGTTTTCGGAAGAACTTCTTTAATTGCAGCTGTGTTAGCACCAAATGGATCGCCATATTGGTCAGTTGTTACGAATGTAACAGGTAATGTTTTGCTTTGCACAACTTGTAATTTATCTGAGTTAGCTTTTACTGATACTAATTTACGAGAATCAGTCGTTACTTTGAATTTAACTTCTTTTGTAACGTCGCCTACTTTAATAGTAAGTGTAGCTTCACCAGCAGCTTCAGCTGTAATGTAGTTGTTTACTACAGAGATAATGCCGTGATTTGAAGATTTAATGCTAATTGAGTTTGGATCAACTACTTTATCTTCTCCAGCAATTGTAGCAACTACGTTATGGATTTGTGCTTTTTCACCAACAACTAACGTTTGGCTGTTTAACTTAAAGTCTTTTCCAGTCAATTTATTACCATATACTACACCGTTTTTATCTGCATCTACCGCAAATACAGTATTTTTGATTGCAGAAGCTGGTGTATCAAGGTTTTTCACTGTAATAATACCAGTGTTAGAAACTGTTAAACCACCGCGTTTTGTAACTTGTACTTCTACTTTGTAGTCACCATGCTCAATACCAACAGCTAGTTTACCTGTAGTAGAAGTAGCTTCTCCACCTTCAAAGATGTTTGCTGCTGAACCGTCTAAGTTATTTGCTACAAATTTGACGTCATGGTCTGCTAAGTTTAAGTACTCAACATCAGCGTTACCTTTTTCATCGTTTAATTTGAAAGCAACTGCTTGACCAGCACGATCATCATCAAATGTAAGTTTTTCTACTGCTAATTTTTTCACTTCGTATATGAATTTCGCTACGAATGATTGATTTTTCACTTTTACAGTAAGATTTTTATTTGGAGCTACTTTACCACCAAGTGTTACAACTGCAGAAGTACCATCAGCACTTGCTTCGATTGCAACAGCTTTGTCTCCTTCAAGAGTTACATCATCAGCAGAAAGTTTTTCTAAACCAGTACCAGTTAATGTTAATTTCGTTGGTTCAGAAACTTTCACATCAGTTACATATGCTTGTGCATTATCTTTTTTGCCATACTTTTTATCTGCTACTGCGATAAATTTAGCTGCTTCTGCACGAGATACAGATTTATTTGGCTCCCATTTGTTTCCTCCTGTTCCTTCAGAAAGTCCAAGGTGGATTAGAATGTTAGCTTTTTCTTCACCCCAATGATCTAATAAATCTTCAAATTTTGTAACTAACTCGCCGTTAACTTTATCTTTTAAATTATAAGCACCTACGATCATAGAAGCGAAAGAAGCACGGTCAATCTTTTTATCTGGAGAGAAGTTTTCTTTACCATCACCTCTAACAACACCCGCTTTTTCAACAGCTGCAATGTATTTAGAAGCCCAATGATTTTTAGCATCTTTGAAAGATGGTTGTGCACCCTCTTCAACTTTTAAACCTAATGTAATTGCCATAATTTTCGCAGCAGAAGCACGATCAATCTCTTCAGCTGGAGCGTATGTACCATCTGGCTTACCTTCGATTGCACCTTTATCTACTAAGTAATTGATAGAATCTAATCCCCAATGACCAGCTGGAACGTCTGGGAACGATTTACCTGCTGCTGCTACTGGAGAAACAACACCTGCTACCATTGCTGCTGTCATTGTACCTGCGATTACTTTTTTGTAAGAGTTAGTCTTTGCCATTTTATAAATTTCCTCCTTCAGGAATATGCTACTAGTTTCACATCATATTAAATTAGAAAACTAGCTAGTTAGAAAAGCCATAAAACAATAAAAACATAAACAAAAATACTATAATGAAAAGTAGTTCAAATAACAAAATGATACAAACCGTTAGATGTAAATATAAGGTTTAAATACCATTTTATGAAACA
The DNA here is from genome assembly GCF_037120585.1 of Bacillus sp. CCNWLW194. Taxonomy (NCBI): domain Bacteria; kingdom Bacillati; phylum Bacillota; class Bacilli; order Caryophanales; family Bacillaceae; genus Bacillus; species Bacillus sp. CCNWLW194. The sequence continues at coordinate 12,325 of NZ_JBBBBL010000013.1, forward strand.
AGTTCATCATACTATACAAAACTATTCGTTATCAAGAACTTTATCAAAAGAAGATTCGACACATTCTGATAATTCAGTCTTTTAATCGTATTATTAGGATGTCAATAATACTTAAATATAGAAATGAATACACTGTTTTCCTATAAACCACTCTCACTGCGCTTCGTATATTTTTCATATCGAATACACAATTGGAATTATAGCACATATTTCCACTTCATCACTTAAATATTTTTTACAATAAATACAATTTTCAGACTTTATTTGACTAAAAATATTATAATTCGACATTTTATTCTTCTTTTCGAATGATTTTTTAACAAAAAAAGGTTTTAATTTACAAATAATTCACATATCGATGAGGTATTCTTCTATTTTTGAAAACGTTTTCGATTTGTTTCTCAATAAAACTATTCCTTTCAATCTCAAATGTACATGAAATAAAATCAAAATAAAAAGCCTATGATACTCATAGACTTTTGTCTATTTTCTCATAAGCTTTTATTAATCATTTAATGTATCAAATGATTTTTAATTATTTTGTTGCAGGTTTTGCTTCTTTAATAGAAACTGTAACTTGTACAGCTTTATCAAATTCTACTTTTTGCTCTTTTCCATCTTTTACAACTGTCAGGTTTTTCACATAGATAGATGTTGCACCTTTTGCACCAACTGTACCATTTTCAGCTACAACATTTGTGTCAGCAGAAACAAATTCTACATTAGAAACTGTTGCTTTTGCTGTAGTTGCAGGTACACCATCAACAGATAAGATATTTAAAAGTGCAGCTTTTAAATCATCATTTGGAGCTACTTCTTTAAGAGATGTGCTTGTAAATTCTACTGCTAATCCTTTAGCAGTTGGTGCTGTATCAACAACTTTGAATGAATGAGTTGTGATTAATTTACCATCTAGTACAACTGTTACTTTATAAGTTTCACCAGCTTTTGCACCTTGACCAACAGTAATTACACTGTTATTTTGTACAGTAACTTGTGCATCAGTTGCGTCTACTTCTTTACCTTCTTTGTTTGTTGTTGTTACTTTTAGTTCAGCTGCTTCTGCACCTTTTAATACTAATCCATTTGCATCTACAGGAAGAACTGAAACAGTCATTGCATTCTTTTGGTTTTCCTCAGTAACATATTTATCTAATTCTTTTTCTAAACCACGAACTTCAAATTTAGAGAATGCACCTGGAGCTTTTAATTCTAGAGCTAATGTAGCTTTTGCTTCTTTTTCACCAGATTTTGCAGTTAATACAACTGTATAATTACCAGCTTCTTGACCTGCTGCATTCAGAACTAATTCTTTGTTCACATATTTAGCTTCTAATTTTTGTTCTTTTAATTCTTTACCATCTTTATCAAGTACTTTCACTGTTACAGGAGCTGTAAACTCTTTACCGTATTGATCTAGTACTGGAGCTTTTACTTTTAAATCTGTTACATCTTTTGTAGAAAGCGCTACGTTAGTTTTTTCTAATTTAATTTCTTTCATTGCTTTTTGAGCAAAAGCTTCAATTTCAACTGTTTTTGAAACAAGTTCTTTACCTTTTGAATCTTTTACAGTTACTTTTACTGGTGCTTTTCCTGCAGATAATACAGTTACTTTACCAGTAGCTTTATCTACTACAGCAACTTCTGTGTTTAATGACTCATATTCAACTTTCCCAGTTGTTACTGCGTTAAATTGATCTTTCAATTCTACTTGAACGTAAGCGTTGTCGCCTTCGTAAACTTTATTGTTTTGTTTGAAATCTTTAGAAGTAAAGTCAGCTTTATTTTGTTCTGCAACTGTCCAGTTAGAGATTGAAGCTACTGCAGCACCTTCAGCAGAAACTTTTACTGTTTTACTTTCAGCTACTACTTTACCGTCTTTTTTATAAACAGCTTTTACAGTAGTTGAAGTACCTTTTGCTAAAGTGATTTCACCTTTTGCATTAATTTTTTCTGCAGCTGGAGTTACAAATTCAATACCCTCTGGTGAAACAACTTCAGTACCGTTTTCATCTTTAACTGTGAATTGTAATGCAGTTGGCTCATCAGCTACAACTGTTTGGTCAGCCATTTCGATTGTTTTTGCTTCTAAAGAACCTACAGCTACTTCTGTTTTACCAACTTTGTTTACATCTACAGTGTAAGTTTGTTTAGCTGCTAAGTTACCATATAATTCAACTGTAGCAGATTTTTTATCTTCTGATAAAGTTACTTCTTTAACTAGTGCTTTATCGTTGTTAGCTTTGTTAGTTACTTTAACGTCTTCTTTAGTTAATTTTTCAACAGCTTTGCTGAATTTAACTTCTACTTTTTGAGTTGTAACTGCTTTAGCAGATTCAACTGTTACTGCTTCTGTACCGAACTCTTTGTCAGTCTTAGCAATGAATTTAGCAGCTTCTGCACGAGTTACAGCTTTATCTGGCTCCCAACCATTACCAGTACCATTAGTGATATCTAAAGCAACTAAGATGTTAGCAGCTTTTTTGCCCCAGTGCTTTTCTAAATCAGAGAATTTAGTTTCTAATTCTCCGCTTACTTTGCTTTCTAATTTGTATGCTTTTACGATCATTGTTGCCATAGAAGCACGGTTAATTTGGTTGTTTGGGTTAAACTTACCAGTTTCGTCCCCTTGAATTACACCAGCTTTTTCAACAGCTGCGATATATTTAGCAGCCCATGAATCTTGAGCATCTTTGAAAGTTGGTTTTGCACCATCTTTAACTTCTAAACCTAATGTAATTGCCATGATTTTCGCAGCAGAAGCACGGTCAATTGCTTCAGTTGGAGCGAATGTTCCGTCTGGTTTACCTTCGATTGCTTTTTTTGCTACTAAATAATCAATGTACTCTGCACTCCAAGAACCAGGTTGAACGTCTGGGAATGATTTTCCTGCTGCTGCTACTGGAGAAACAACACCTGCTACCATTGCTGCTGTCATTGTACCAGCGATTACTTTTTTGTAAGAGTTAGTCTTTGCCATTTTATATATTTCCTCCTTAGGAATGTAATACTAGTTCCATAATGTTTTAAATAGATATTCTATTTATTTTTGAAACTAGTAGATATAAATGTGGTTAAAATATTCTTTATACAGAATAATAGAATATCCCGTATTAAAGAATCATAAAGAAATCATACACCCTTTTCATCCAATTTAAAATCTCAAATTCGACAAAAAAGTGAATTTTCACAATTCTAAACGAGCGTTTTTTCGACTTTCATTTTAAAAAACTCAGATTACAAAATCAGAATATTTTAAATAAATAGTAAAACGCGTCAGAATTACATTTTCAACAATCTTCTTATAACCATTTACAACTATAACAGAAAAACAATTCCAATTTCAATATTTAACTATAAAGATATTACGACATTAATCGACACCATATTTTTATATGATTCGACTTTTTTCTTACCGTTCGTTTTTTTGAAATTACCATACCTATTTTCTTATAATTTACTAAATAAAACGCTAAATCCTAACATTAACTATATATTAATGTTAGGATTTTCAAACATACATCTTCTCTCAAACTTCTTTTTTATGAGCCTATGTTTAAAACCGCTTATATATTTCGACATTTTTCTACAAATATATTTTTTCTTTCGACATTTTCTTTTTTTCAAAAAATAAAAAAGAGGATGTCCTCTTAAATTAAGATTCCATTCCTCTTTTTTTAAACTCTTTTGAATTCAAGTCACTTATGATGTATCGAGATGCTGTTGAAATTTGCTCTCGCAATTCTTCTACTCTTTGTTCCAACGTTGCTTGCACATATTCTTTTTGTTCTAGTTGCTTCGCTGCCACATTATACAAAGTTTCAGCTGTCCAGTCACCATCTACGTTTCCGATGATTGGCTGATTGACTTGTTGTAAAAATGAATCAATCTTTGGATCATATGAAATACCAACCATAGGGATATTAGCAACCGCAGATAGTATGAGTGCATGAAGTCTCATACCTATTAGAAGCGAACATTGCGACAAAATTGCAATTTTCTCATGAATATCCAGCTTATACGGAAGCATATGAGCTTCTTCTCCCATTAAGTTAATAATATCGCGTGATGCATTTTGATCAAACGGTCCATGCATTGGTACGAATAAAATATGGTATCCATCACGCTTAAATTTTTTCAGCGTATCTGCTAGCTTCTTCATATAATCTTCTTTCGCGTCCCAATACCTCACACTAACTGCAATTACTTTCCCTTGAATCGAATGTTTTTGCAGCCACTCCGACTTCATTCCTTCTGGTTGACATGCCAATACTGGATCTGGCACTAGTTCGATATCTTTCTTAATACCAATTTCTTTTAAATACAAAAATGAATCTTCATCACGAACTGATATATATTCCGCTTTTGATACTTGCCATTTCACTAATAAACGATTTTGTCTTTTCGTAATTGGGCCGATTCCTTGCGCATAAATATAATACGGCTTCTTCAAAAAACGAGCAATCCGCATAATACCTGTATAGTACAAAATACTTTTAATACTCGTTTTATCTTGAAGGAGACTTCCCCCTCCGCTAATTAAGCCATTACTTCTCTTGATTTCCTTATAAATCGCTCTTATATCCCAGCGATTTACTGCCTCTACACCGTACATTTTTTTTGTATAGTCGGGGTCATTCGAAAGTACAACAAGCTCAAGAGTAGGATCCTCTTCATGTAGCGCTTTAATAATTGATTGCAAAATTGCCTCGTCCCCAACATTATAAAAACCATAATATCCTGATAAAACTAACCGCACTCTTAATCTCCTCCAACATTTCGCAATCAACTTTTTGTCATTCAACAAATTGCTATCAACTCTTTAATAAGAAAAGTTGGATAACTTTAAATTGATTTCTTTCACAAACATATAAATAGCCATACTCATTTATGAACAAATTTACTTACGTAAAAATAGAATTTGCTTTTTTGATATCCAATTCAACTTTAATGCGCATATGCCATATATGAACAAGGCCACACAAAATGCTAAACCACTATATATTATTGCAATAAATCTAGAATCTACCACATTTATTAAAGTAGATGTGAAATACAATCCTATACCTACTATACTAGATACTCCAATTACAGCAAAAAATCTCCTCACTCGAATCGAATAAGCCAATTCTTTTCGGATGTATATATAATTTACGATACAAATCATGATATATATGATAAGTGTACTATAAGCCGCACCAGTTATGCCAAATTGACTTACGAGTACTATATTTAATATGACTTTTACAAAACTCGCTCCAACAACTATCCACGCCGCTTGCTTAGAACGGTTAATTCCTTGCAAAATTCCTATTGATAATACCATAAGTGATGTGAAATACGAACTACCAATTAAAATAGCTAACATTCCGCTCCCTTTAGCATCTGTAAACAATCCAACATTTAACGGGATTGCAAGTGCCATGAGCCAGATTGTTATCGGTGTTGTTAAAACATGAGCAAGCTCATTTGTTCGTTCAATTGTTTGTTTTGCTAACGCTATATCTTTCTTTGTTAATGCAGCAGTTAATAACGGGATTAACGGAAATACCATCGCACTTGCAAACACGACAATTAATTGTGTAAACGCAAAGCCACGACTATATATACCAAATTGTTCTTGAATCATTGTAGTGGATCCATGTAGCATATGTGGAATCGTTACAGAATCAACTAAATTTAACACCGGCATCGATAATGCCCCAATTGCAATTGGAATCGAAACCCGAAGTATTTTTTTTGCATTATCTTTAAAATCTTGCAGTGAATATGTATTACTTTTATAACGATATATACTTTTTACATACTTCAATCTCAAATAGATAAGTGACGTAATTACCCCAAGGCAAGAACCAATCATTGCGCCGCCTGTTACAATATCACTCTCTTTATTCCAATATACAAATAAGAATGCAATTGCTAACATAAAGAAAACACGAATGAACTGCTCAATTACTTGTGACACCCCGGTAGGAATCATATCTCCAAAACCTTGGAAATACCCTCGATATACCGCCATATATGGTGCAATTAATAAAGCAAACGAGGTAACAATTAATGGGATTCTCGTATCTTGTCCACCAAGCATATTTGCAAACATACTTGATCCAATCATAATAACCGAAAATCCAAGCACCCCAAATATTACTCCAATAATAGATGCTGACGTAAATAGTTTAGCAATCCCATCTTTATCATTCTTCTCATGAAGTTCAGCGATTAACTGTGATATAGCTAGCGGTACTCCCGCTACTGATAAAGTTAAAGCTATCATATATACAGGAAAAACAAGGCGGAAGATCCCAAGCACTTCATCTCCTGCTATATTTTGTAATGGGATTTGAAAAAAACTTCCCAACACTTTCGATAAAAACGTTGTAATCGTTAAAATCGCAGCGCCTTTCACAAACTTATTATTCATTTTCTAGCTCTTTTCTTTCAATATATAATTTACATACATACTACATCATAAAACGAGATAGCTATATTCTTCTCTTTTTTGAAAAATTTCACTTTATCTCATTTAGCTATCATACCAAATTTCTTATATATTGAATACTCTCTTTCTTTCTAGGTTTTAAATATAGTATGTGCAATAACTTCTTATTTTTATCCAGTTTTTTCTTCAATTTACTACTTCTACTTATTCAGTATAAACATGTGCTATAATGTAGCTATTGTCAGTAAGAGGAGTGTTTACAACATGCTGAATTCGGTAAAAAAACTGTTAGGAGATTCTCAAAAGAGAAAACTAAAAAAATATGAACAACTTGTTCAAGACATTAATAATCTAGAAGAAAAACTATCTGATTTATCTGATGAAGAATTACGTAATAAAACGATCATATTTAAAAACATGCTACATAATGGAAAAACAGTGGATGATATAAAAGTAGAGGCGTTCGCTGTTGTACGTGAAGCAGCAAAGCGTGTACTTGGATTACGTCACTACGATGTGCAGTTAATTGGTGGCCTTGTACTATTGGAAGGTAATATTGCAGAGATGCCAACTGGCGAAGGGAAAACATTAGTTTCTTCTCTTCCAACATACGTACGTGCTCTTGAAGGAAAAGGCGTTCACGTTATTACTGTAAACGACTATTTAGCAAAACGAGATAAAGAATTGATTGGCCAAGTTCATGAATTTCTAGGTTTAAAGGTTGGATTGAATATTCCTCAAATCGATCCTGCCGAAAAGAAACTTGCTTACGAAGCTGATATTACATATGGTATTGGAACAGAATTTGGCTTTGACTATCTACGTGATAATATGGCTACTTCAAAAAATGAGCAGGTACAACGTCCCTATCATTTTGCTATTATCGATGAGATTGACAGCGTTTTAATTGATGAAGCGAAGACGCCTCTTATTATCGCTGGGAAGAAATCAAGCAGCTCTGATTTACACTATTTATGTGCCAAAGTTATTAAATCATTCCAGGATACCCTTCATTACACGTACGATGCAGAATCGAAATCTGCTAGTTTTACAGAAGACGGTATTACAAAAATAGAAGATTTATTCGATATCGAGAACCTATATGATTTAGAGCATCAAACTTTATATCATTATATGATTCAAGCATTACGAGCTCATGTCGCTTTCCAATGTGATGTTGACTATATTGTACATGATGAAAAAATTCTACTTGTAGATATTTTCACGGGCCGTGTTATGGATGGTCGCTCTTTAAGTGACGGTTTACACCAAGCTCTTGAAGCAAAAGAAGGTCTAGAAATCACCGAAGAAAACCAAACACAGGCGTCCATTACAATTCAAAACTTCTTCCGCATGTATCCAGCATTATCTGGTATGACAGGTACAGCAAAAACGGAAGAAAAAGAATTTAACCGAGTGTATAACATGGAAGTTATGCCGATTCCGACAAACCGTCCTATCATTCGTGAAGACAAAAATGACGTCGTGTACGTAACAGCCGATGCTAAATATAAAGCTGTACGTGAAGATGTTCTAAAACACAATAAACAAGGACGCCCGATTTTAATTGGAACGATGTCTATTTTACAATCTGAAACCGTTGCTCGTTACTTAGATGAAGCAAATATTACATATCAATTATTAAATGCGAAAAGCGCAGAGCAAGAGGCCGATTTAATCGCAACTGCTGGACGAAAAGGACAAATTACAATTGCGACAAATATGGCTGGACGAGGTACTGATATTTTACTAGGTGAGGGTGTTCACGAAATTGGCGGATTACATGTAATTGGGACAGAACGCCATGAATCAAGACGCGTTGATAATCAGCTAAAAGGTCGTGCTGGTCGCCAAGGTGACCCCGGTAGTTCTCAATTCTTCCTTTCTTTAGAAGATGAAATGTTACGACGTTTCGCACAAGAAGAAGTCGAGAAATTAACTAAATCACTGAAAACAGATGAAACAGGACTTATTCTAACTTCAAAAGTGCATGACTTCGTGAACCGTACACAATTAATTTGTGAAGGTAGCCACTTCTCAATGCGTGAGTACAATTTAAAGTTAGATGATGTAATTAATGATCAACGTAACGTTATTTATAAATTACGTAATAACTTGTTACAAGAAGATACAAATATGATTGAAATTATTATTCCAATGATTGATCATGCTGTAGAAGCCATTTCTAAGCAATATCTTTTAGAAGGTATGCTTCCGGAAGAATGGGATTTTGCTAGTTTAACAGCAAATATAAACGAAATTTTACCGGTAGAAAATATGCCATCACTATCAGCGAATAATGTACACTCACCGGAAGATTTACAATCCGTTTTGAAAGAAACATTATCTCTTTATAAAGAGCGCGTAAATGAACTAACTAGCCATACTGATTTACAAGAGTCGCTTCGATATGTTGCCCTTCATTTCCTAGATCAGAACTGGGTAAATCACTTAGATGCAATGACCCACTTAAAAGAAGGCATCGGGCTAAGACAATATCAACAAGAAGACCCTACTCGTCTTTATCAAAAAGAAGGTTTAGATATCTTTTTATACACATATGGTAATTTCGAAAAAGAAATGTGCCGCTATGTTGCAAGACATTTAGGTGTTCCTGAAAACGTACAATAACGAGGTGAAAGATTATGTTATCATTCCTAAAAAAAGCTAAGAAAAGCGGAAAAGATACGACTGTCTCTAGTAATCAATTATTTGGACAAGAAGAAACAAACCCTGAAAGTAAAACTGTAAAACCAACACTTTACTTTCACCCTAGCTGGGGTGCAGTAGCGCAAGAACAAAAATACATCTATCAATTTTTACATAAAGAACTACCACGTTTACAAGAATATCAAATTTCTTTATCTGGAATTGAGATTGAAAAGCGTGATAATGGTTATGACGTAGCTGTATTTATTCGCAGCACTGTTCCGAAACCAATTTCTTTCGAAGAGGTTACATTAATTCTTCTAAATAAAGAGAAGAAACTATGCGCACGCAAAACATTTAACCTTTCTGCATTAGGAGATATTCCTGCAAATGTAAATATGCCATTTATTTTTACATTTGAGCAAGAGACAATTACAGATGCTGAATTATCGCAAACAGATTGGGAATTAGCGTTTGAACTTGAAAGCAAGCATGCATTAGATTTAGATCCATCTTGGGAAGCTCAGTTACCTGAAGCAAGCAAAGAAGCTTTACGTAATTTCGTAGACAATTTAACACCTCCAAGCGAAGGTGAAATTAACTTCCTAGGCCTGCAAGCTGCAAGAAAAGAAAACGGTGATTTACATACAACGCTTCTTATTCGTAACGGTTGTAAAGACAACATTCAACTAGAGCAACTTCCTCTTCATATTGAGGATGCCACGGGGGCAGTTGTTGTTAAAGGCGCTTTCACATTACCTAACCTTGAAATTAAAGCGAACACTACGAAACCATGGTCATTTGTCTTCCCTGCTTCATCTATATTAAAAGAAGATATAGACCTATCTTCTTGGAAAGCACTTGTACCACAAGACTAATCATAAAGAGAGGTTGCTTCCAAAGCTACCTCTCTTCTTCTTTTACATACAAAAAAGCCTGTTCAAAAAGATGGTCATCATATCTCTTCGGACAGGCTTTTTCTTTATGTAAAATTTATTTCGTTACTAATAAACGTTCAATATGATATTCGGCTTCTAATTTGCACATTTCATCTGCATGCTTCACTTTATTTCTCGTTAATTGCTCCACTTGCTCTTCGCTCGGTTTTTCATTAATAAACTCGTTAATTTTTTCATTTACTTTCATCGCCAATGCTTGATGGAAATCTGGATGTCCTTTCAACTCGTCATCTACTTTATTGATCCAAGTTGATTTTGTGTATAAATACTGTTTCCACTGTTCAACAAATTGTTGCATATCAAACTTTTCTTCGTTCCATTCAATTTCTTTCATATACTTCTCAAAAGAAACAACAATTGAGCGTGTAATCCCAATTTTCACTCCATGTGGTAACTGTTTGTACATCAATTATTCCCTCCAGCTTAAAGCTCTTCCTTCTAAAAAAAAGGAATCTCAAAATTCATATACATTATTATAATATCACATACCTAATCTAGAATGTTACTATACTGCTAAGATTAATAAATGTCAATAATCGCAAAAAAACGTTATATACAGATATTAAACACAATAAAAAAACACCCTCATACGAGGGCATTCCCTTACATAACATCAGCTTCTACAAACTGTAATTTATCTCTCTGCTCATTACTCGCCATCGTTACTAATGTTTTTTCAATATGAGTAGGCACTTGTTCTAGCGTCACACTCACTCCTGATTTATCCGACTGCTCAATAAAATTCAATAACGCCATAGCTCCTGATACATCCATATAGCGCGCATCTTTCATACGTAAAACAATCGGTGACTTCACATCTTGTAAAGTAGTAAAAATACGGTCTACTGATAGGAAGGAGAGCGGTCCTTGAATCGTATACGTCGCTTCCTTTTCTTTTACAATAGAAGCTTTACGTTCTTTACATTTCACCATGTATATAATGAAAGAAAGAATAATTCCGAACGCAACAGCGATCATTAAATCAAACTTCACTGTGACAACCATCGTTACGAGCATAACTATGACATCACCTTTTGGTGCTACATGCATTTTCTTCATGCTTTCCCAATCAAACATTCCAATACCCGTTAAAATTAAAATACCTGATAATACAGCAAGTGGAATGTATTGTACAACCGAGCCAAGTCCCATAATGAAAATAAATAATATAACACTATGCATACTTGCTGAAAGCGCCGTTTTACCGCCACTTCTTATATTAACGATAGATCGTACAGTCGCACCTGCCCCTGCTAATCCGCCAAACAATCCGCTCATCATATTACCGATACCTTGTCCGACCAGTTCTTTATTACTTTTATGACGTGTACCCGTCACATTATCCATTACGACCGATGTTAACAACGAGTCAATCGATCCTAATAAAGCAATACTAAGCGCTGGTAGAATAAGTTCTGCTATGCCTGCTCCACTTAAAGATGGAATATGAAGCGTCGGCATCGCTTCTGGAATCGTTCCAATCTTTTCAATCACCTTATTTAATGACAGGTTTCCGATAATCGGTAACTTCACTGTAAGTCCTTCTAACGCAGAAGAAAATAAAGGAAGCATAGCTGTCACACCAACTAATGCAACTAAACTAGATGGAATTGCCTTAATCCATTTTCCAGAAACAATCATTACAATAATCGTTAATACGACAAGTAGAAAACTATTTTGCACATGCTTCATTTCACCTAAAATAATAATTAATGCGATTCCGTTCATAAATCCTGAAACGACAGGATACGGAATGTACCTCACGTAAGAGCCAAGCTTGCATACACCGAATAAAATTTGAAACAGTCCCGCCATTATAAAGGCTATAAAACTCGCCTCTAATCCGTGCGTCGCAATAACCCCTGTTGCGATAACAGTAATCGGTCCAGTTGGCCCCGTAACCTGCCCAGGTGTACCACCAAATAACGCCGCAAATAAACCTGCAAAAATCGCACCATACAATCCGACTAGCGCTCCCTCAGACGTTCCTGTTGCAGCAATACCAAATGCAATGGCAAGTGGCAACGCAACGATCGCAACCGTAAAACCTGCTAAACATTCCTTTGCTATTTTTTGAAACATATAATAACCACCTTCACATTAAGTCCACGTTCCATTGTACACCTAAAAAGATACATTCGTTAGTCCACTTTTTACAGTATCGTGACGTAAACGCATTCAATTGTAAGCTCCCATCACATCTTTGGAAACCATTATAACTATGCTATAATAGATAAATTAAATCTTTTATTATATATTTGGAGGCACTATGCTAACTTTTGAAGAAAAATTATCGATTATTGAATCTTTCCCTGAATTAGAAAGAAAAAACGTATCATTAAAACGCGTGAACTTTCACTTTGAAGAAAGTCGTTTAGATAAAAAGAACGTTGTTTATCACTTACATCCAAATGGAAACGGCTTTGTATATGCAAACTTCATTAAAGGTTATAAAACAGATGATAAAGGCATGATTAACATCCGTGAGTTTTCAGAAGAAGAACTGCGTTCATTAATTGAAAAAGTAATTGAACGTCTATCACAGGAGCCAGAAGAAATTGTTACACCAATGGAACCTGCTGCAGAAGAAGAATGGAAGAACGAAGATGGCCACATCCTAACTCTTATTCAAGAGGATGATATGTGGAACGTGTACGCTGGTGTAAACTTAGACGGTACATTCAACTCTTATCCAGAAGCTGCGGAATACCTTGATGAAGAAGGTTTTTCACGTAAATAAAAATAGAAAGTGGGTATCCCCCACTTTCTATTTTTTTGTACCCTTCAACGACTCTCTCAGGACAAATTTTTGTAATTTTCCACTCGCATTACGAGGCAGTTCATCCACAAATAAATAGTGACGAGGACGTTTATAATCTGCTAATTCATCACTTTCTTTACAATATATTTCCAAATCATCTTCTGTAATCGTTTCATCTTTCTTTACAACGACTGCCACAACACGTTCTCCCCATAATTCATCTGGTTCACCAAGTACGGCAACATCTAATATACCAGGATGACTATGAAGGAAATCTTCAATTTCACGTGGATAAATATTAACGCCGCCACTAATCACCATATCATCCACGCGATCTGCGACGAATAAATAACCGTCTTTATCGAAGTAGCCTAAATCACCAGAATGATACCATCCTTTATACATCGATTTTGCATTTGCTTCTTCTCGGTTATGATAACCAGCCATCATAGTTGGGCCGCGCAAAATAATCTCCCCTACTTCATAAGGAGGCAATACATCATCTGGCTCTGCCGGTGCATCTTCGCTTGGTTTTACAATTCGAATTTCATGACTAAAGCATGGTCTTCCCGCTGAACCAGCTTTCGTAATTTGATCCTCTTCTACGAGAAACGCAACAACAGGTCCCATTTCTGTCATCCCATATATTTGAACAAGATCAATATAAAGACGTTCTTTACATTCCTTTACTAGTGCTGGAGCCATCGCTGCTCCGCCATATATACCAATCTTCATCGAAGTTAAATCATACTGTGCTAAATCTTTTTGCAGTAACATATTCCACATCGTCGGTGCTGCAAAGAACGTCGTAATCTTTTCTTCTTGAATCGTATGTAATACTGTTTCTGTATCAAAATGATGTAAAATAACATTCTTTCCGCCAACTTGAATGCGCGGAATAATCCCGGCATTTAACTCACCGCAATGATATAAAGGTGCAACGACAAGCCCCGCACTATCTCTATTGTATTTAAGGAAATACGTACAAATCATACTATGCTCAGTCATTTCACGATGCCGATGAAGTACGCCTTTCGGATGACCAGTCGTACCGCTCGTATACAGCATAGAACAATAATCCATTTCATCAATTTCGATATCTATTTTCTCAGAAGATGCTGCATTTACTTTTTCATGATAAGAACTTGCATAGGAAGGTGTATCGTCTTCTACATACCAAAAAGACGAATTTGGGAAATCTCGTTCAATGATAGCGACAGTTGATTCAACGGCTTTTTCAAAAACAACGACTTTCGAGGATGCGTCCTGGAGAATATACGATACTTCTTTTGCTTTTAAGCGGAAATTAATCGGGTTAAAGATTGCTCCAATTTTCGCACACGCTAAGTAAACGTTTACAAATTCACGGCAGTTATATAAGTAAACAGATACAGTATCTCCCTTTCTTACCCCTTCTTCTAATAGAGCGTGCGCCGTTTTATTTATTTGCTCATCCCACTGTTTATACGTCCAGCGAATATTTTTTTCTGGTTCTACTAATGCCTCTTTATTCGGATACTTACCAACAGATAAATCAAATATTCTCCCTATTGTCATGTACATGCCAACAATTTCCCCCTTTTCTCTTTCATAAATCTATCATTTCGTCCATAAGTAGACATTGTCCTCTATCGATTTGACTAATTTTTCTGATTATTATCGACATAGTTTTACAAACAGCGTTGCTAGATGGTAAATGAAATTATATCGGCGATTTTCCGGATATATCGACCGTAACTTGAAATATATCAGCGATTTTCAAAATATATCGAGCCTAACTCCATTTATATCAGCGATTTTTCAATTATATCGACTTACCGACAAAAACTAACAATATAAAGTAAAACTTTAATCAATCCTCACCAATCGGGCAGTTACGGGCAACTGATATCCTGGGAGTTTTACTGTCCAGCAAATAGCAGGATAAAAAAGAGACTGTCCCGATTCGGAACAGTCCCCTTCTTCTTATACAAATAGCTCTTCTAAAATTTTCAGTTTGTCTTCTGTATATTTTACGAAGCCATCGTTATATGATTTTGGATCTTTCGGATTTGCGAAGTGCGTAATTGCTCCCGTCTTCGGGTGAACAAATTTACTTGATGCACCACAGCCAAGTCCGATAATCGATTGTACTTCTTCCATAATGACAATGTTGTAAATACTTTCTTGCGTCGGCATTGCATACCCAACGTTCTCTAAGTTACCTAAAATATTCTTTTGACGATATAGGTAATATGGTACGTAATTATGCTTTTGCGTCCACTCTTCTGCTTCGTGCATCATCGCTGTAATTTCTTCGCGACCTGCTACTTTATATTTACGTTTGTTTTGCGTCATTTCAGAAGCACGTTTAAATGATAACGTATGAACTGTTAATGATTCTGGCATTAACTTTTCTGTTTCATCTAACGTATGTTTGAAGATATCTAGCCCTTCACCAGGAAGACCAATAATTAAATCCATATTAATATTGTTCATTCCCATTTCACGAGCTAAATGATACTTCTCAATTGTTTCTTCTACAGTATGGTGACGTCCAATTGCTTTTAGTGTTTCTTGATGGTATGACTGCGGATTAATACTAATACGGTCAATGTTCCATTTATTTAACACTTCTAACTTCGCTGGCGTAATTGTATCTGGGCGACCTGCCTCAACTGTTACTTCACGCACATTTTTCACATCTGGGAACGCTTCATACATTTCTTCATACAGCATATCCATCTCTTCTGCTGTAATACTTGTCGGTGTACCGCCGCCGTAATAGATCGTCGTAACTGTTACACCTTTTTCTTTTAAAAACTTACCAATTTCACGAACTTCATAATGTAAACCACCTAAGAACGAATCAACAGATCCTTGGCGTCCATTAATTGCATACGCCGGGAATGTACAATATGCACATTTTGTTGGGCAGAATGGAATACCGATATAAATACTTACTTCCTCTTTCAAACGGTATAAATCCGGAACTACTGCTAATTGGCAATCCACAATACGCTGAAGAAGCTCAATTTTCTCTTCATGAATTAAATAGCTTTCACGAAGTTCTTGGTGTGCTTCTTCTTTTGACATACCATTTTGAAGCATTTTATGAAGAAGTTTTGTCGGACGAACTCCCGTTAAAATACCCCAGCTTTGTTCAAGCCCAGTTAACTGCTGAAGAACAGAAAGATATACATAAGAAACAACGTGCTTCACTTGCTTCATACGCTCTTTTTCATCTGTGAAAGCAGATAAATCTTTTGCGAATGTTTCTTCATACACATTTCCAGTCGCAACATCTGTTAAACGAGCTGATGCTTTCACATTCTCTTCAATGTGTATATCAACGATAAGATTTGCTTCCTCTTGTTCAAATCTAATCGTACTATCTTCAAAAAATAAGCCGCCAATATTTTGTAGCGGACGTAAAAAACGATCATCTTGTAACGTTTTAATTGAAATTAACAACATTATCACCTTTTCATTTGCAAACTCTCTTTAGTTTACTTGAAGGGCGTTTGCAGGTCAATACAGAAGGTTTTACCTTATTTAGATATTCTATTTAAAACAAACTGAATATTGACTTTTAACGAACTTTCTCCAGTTGTATAGACATTAGAATATACTCTTGTTACAATCTAGAACGTATTAGTACTTGCTACTAATTTAAATACATATAAAGGAGGACTCTTAACACGCAATAAAGACTATCACGTGTTAAAACAACTATGAAAAAAAAGTTTTACAACATTTTAGCACTATCTTTAGCATTACAAACATTTGTAGCACCTACCCATTCATTCGCAGAAAATATAGAGAAAACTGCGGAATTGTCTATGGATGAACAAGCTTTAAAAAGCATTGAAGAACATGCAAAACAGCATAGACTTGAAGAAGAAAACGACCTTGAAATCTCGGGTGAATATCTTCTCCACTTATCAACAAAACTTCCACTATACGATTCAAACGACTTAAAAACCAAAACAAATATTGAAATTGCTGAACCAGTAGTAAAGGCAACGAAGAAAAAAGGCCATGCCTATTATATACAAACTACATTTGGTTCTGGCTGGGTTAATAAGAAAAATAATAGTTTAGAAGTACAAGAGATTCATAAACTCTCGAATCAAAAACTAATTGTAACAGAAGAAACATCAGTATATTCATTCCCTTTCCAATCGTTTAAAGAAGAAATGAAATTACAGCCACAAACAGTAGCTCCTACTGAACAAGCTGGGAATTGGTTTAAAATTCAAATAAACGGAACTGAGAAATGGATTTATGCTCCTTCAGCTACATTCGAAGGTACGAAAGCATCATTATTCGAAAAGCCAATTACTACCCAAAATAGAAGTGCAACATTTTTCAAAACACCATCTAATTTGCCTACAAATAACGTTTATGGTGTTACATTTAAAGAAATGATCGTTCCAAAAGGTAATGAAAACATTCGCCCTGGCTACGCAATGGAACCGAAGTACATTACAATTCACGAAACTGCTAATACGAGTAAAGGCGCTAACGCGTTAAATCATGCAAAGTACTTAGATAATCAAGCACGAGGAAAGACTGACCGTTCAGCATCTTGGCATTTCACAGTAGACGACAAAGAAATTTATCAACATTTACCATTAAATGAAGTTGGTTGGCATGCTGGAAATAAGACTGGAAACTATGAATCTATCGGAATTGAAATTGCTGTGAACAGTGATGGGAATTATGCTAAAGCGGTAGAAAACGCACGAAAATTAGCAGCCTATTTAATGAACGAATTAAACATATCTCTAGATCACGTTCAAAAACATCAATTTTGGAGCGGAAAAAACTGCCCTGCATTTATGATTCAACGCGGACAATGGGATGCTTTCTTAAAAGGCACGAACGCTTACTATAATGAACATCGTAAAGATGTTATTCCGCCGCCAGAAGTCCCTCATGAAAAAGATGACATTACAGGTGGATGGTATGAGCAAGACATTCGTCAGTTAGCAGCTAGAAAAATCATGTTCGGTGACGGAAATGGTTCTTACTGGCCAAATCGTCTTGTCACACGAGCTGAGTTTGCAAATTTAATGTCGAGAGCTTTAAAATTACCTGCTGGAAACGCTACATTTACAGACTTAAACGAAGCACATCCATCTTTAGTGGATGGAATTAAACGTGCTGCTAGTGCAGGTATCATCAATGGTCGTGGGAATAATAAATTTGATCCCAATGCTACAATAACACGTGATGAAGCTGTTATTATGATTGACCGTGCATTAGAATATAACTGGATTTATAGAAAAGAAGTGAAATTACCATTCACTGACCAAAACTTAGCATACGATAAAAAAGCATTACAAAACGTTTATGCATATGGAATTGTAAAAGGTAACGAACGGAATGAATTCGTACCAAAAGGCACAGCAACACGCGCTGAATCAGCCGCATTTTTAAACCGAATGCTTAAAGTGATTGAAGCTTAAACAACAAAACTAAAAGGCATAAGAGATAACATTTCTCTTATGCCTTTTATAAAATTTATAAAACTATTAGCTATTTTTAATCATAAATCTAAGACGTATTCCTAATAAAACAAGAGCAAAACCAATGAATGGTAGATAATTCATATCATGTCCTGTGGCTGGAAGGCGTTGTGCATGAGACGCACCTTGTCCTTTTTCTGGTAAGGTAGGTTTTCCTTTATCTACGTTTTCCATTCCTTCACCTGGTTTTTCTGTTCCTTCACCCGGCTTCTCTGTCTCTTCACCCGGTGTTCCTGTCTCTTCACCTGGTTTTCCTGTTTCTTCACCTGGTTTCTCTGTCTCTTCACCTGGTTTTCCTGTTTCTTCACCTGGTTTTTCTGTTTCCTCACCTGGTTTTTCTGTTTCCTCACCTGGTTTTTCTGTCTCCTCACCTGGTTTTTCTGTTTCCTCACCTGGTTTTTCTGTTTCCTCACCTGGTTTTTCTGTCTCCTCACCTGGTTTTTC
>NZ_JBBBBL010000013.1:31189-160381 GCF_037120585.1 Bacillus sp. CCNWLW194
CCTGGTTTTTCTGTTTCCTCACCTGGTTTTTCTGTTTCCTCACCTGGTTTTTCTGTCTCCTCACCTGGTTTTTCTGTCTCCTCACCTGGTTTTTCTGTTTCCTCACCTGGTTTTTCTGTTTCCTCACCTGGTTTCTCTGTTTCTTCACCTGGTTTCTCTGTTTCTTCACCTGGTTTCTCTGTTTCTTCACCCGGTGTTCCTGTCTCTCCACCTGGTTTTCCTGTTTCTTCACCTGGTTTCTCTGTTTCTTCACCCGGTGTTCCTGTCTCTTCACCTGGTTTTCCTGTTTCTTCACCTGGTTTTTCTGTTTCTTCACCCGGTGTTCCTGTCTCTTCACCTGGTTTTCCTGTTTCTTCACCTGGTTTCTCTGTTTCTTTTTTATTTGTAATTTGAAGTTTTACAACTTCAAATTTTTGATTAGAAATCGTAAATTCGATTTCCTTATCAGATAACTCATAACCTTCTGGCGCTTGAACTTCCTTTAAAATATAATCTCCTGGAACCAGTTCTTTCGAAGTTGCTTTACCATTTTCATCTGATGTTAATGTGTCTATTTTTACTCCATCTTTCAAAATTTCAAACACTGCGCCTGCTAATGTTTTATTTATATCATTAGCATCTACCTTTGTAATTTCTACTTGACCTTTAATCTTTTCTTTCACTTTTTCATTCAATACTTCTTGTTTCACTACTTCATTTGCTACAATGTTTACTTCCACTGTTACTTCTACTGCTTTGTAGCCTTCTGGCGCTTTCGTTTCTTCTAACGTATACTTTCCTGGCACTAAGTTTTCGAATGTTACTACACCGTCTTTATTCGTTGTTTTCGCTTCTCCAACTACTTGACCAGCTTCGTTTTTTAGTTTAAATTCTGCGTCTGCTAGAACTTTTCCATTCTCTGCATCCTTTTTGATTACTTGTAAGCTTCCTAGTTCTTTCGCATTTTCTACTTGTACTTGTAACACTTTATTTGCTTCCACAACGACTTCAATTTCCTCTTTTAACAACTTATATCCCTGTGGTGCTTTCGTTTCTTTTAATGTGTATGTTCCTGGTTCTAATTTCTGAGAGATTACTTTACCTGTTTTATCTGTTCGTAATGTCTCTACTTCTTTACCATCTTTATACACTGCGAATTCTGCGTCCGATAATAGCTTCGTTTTATCATTTGCATCTACTTTTACGATTTCAAATTGACCTGTTACTTTTTCTTGTATCTTTTTATTCAACACATCTACAGTAACTACTTTATTAGCCTCTACATCAACAGAAGCTGAACTAGATGATAATTCATACCCTTTCGGGGCTGTTACTTCTTTTAATGTATAGCTTCCAACTGGAAGTTGTTTCGATAAAGCTTCACCTTTATCGTCTGTAATAATTGTTTCCACAACTTTCCCATCTTTATCTACAACATCAAATTTTGCACCTGGTAGAAGTTGACCAGATTCACTATCTTTTTTCAATAATTTAAATTGGTCAGTCTCTACTTTTTTTGTATTCTTCATAACAATTTTCATTACGTTTGTGCTATCAATTGTTACTTTTACTGGTGTATCGATTTTTATATATCCCTCTGGTGCACTTATTTCTTTTACAAAATAGTCACCAAATGGTAAATCTTTAACTTCCGCAATACCCTTTTCGTTTGTTGTAACCGTATCTACAACATTATTCTCTTTATCTATAACATCAAATTTTGCGTCTTTTAAAACAATGTTTTCATTGTTTTCATCAACTTTTTTAATTTGCAAATTTCCTTTTTCAGCTGTTGGCTTATTCCATTTCGGCCAATTAAATTTAAAGTTATGAACCTCAAAGCCATCTCTTTGGTGTAATCCACCAACAAAGGCTTGTCCGTTAATAGAGCCACCCTTTGTCTCTACAACTGCATTAGGTGCAAATACACTCCCTACTACACCATAGCCTTTAGTTGTTATCTTTTTAGCATTAGGGAATACCCAAATGACTTTACTAGCTAACTCAGTAAAAGATGAATTAGGGTCGTATGCTTGAGATGTATTAATTAAGTCTGTTGCCATCCCAGTGTTTTTTGTATCATACAAAATTGCACCACTAGCAAAATTAACTGTTTCCGCATCTGAATAAATAACAATAAAATCTTTATTGTCTACATTCGGAAGGAAAACGTCTTTTACATCAAATGTTTTCTTTCCATTTTGTCCTGAAGAAACGTAAATATTAGGATTATTTACATCTTCACCGATCCCAAAGGTCATACCCGATTTTGGTTTATCAGTATGTAATTGGCCCGCATCCTCAATTACGCTATCAACGTCTTTTCTAAACTCTTTAAATTTAGCATCAATCTCCGCTTGCTCTTTATAAGAAATACGGTCATATGATGACTTCATTGCACCTTCTGGGTCACCATCTTTTGTCATCGCCACTGTTCCATCTTGAACAATTACTTGTCCTGTTCCCGCTTTCGTAAATTGACCACCTAGTAATAATGATGGATATCCTTCCTCTACCCATGTTGCTCCAGCTAAGTTATGTGCTCCAGTTGCAGCTGCTAAGACTGTATAACTTGATGCATTCATATTTTTTTGAATGGCCATCGCACCTTCAATATCTGCACTCGTTGCACTATGATCTCCAAAAATGACGGCGTTGTAATAAGATACATCACCTAAACCTTTTAATTCTGTTGTAGCTGCCTCTGCTTTATTTGGTAAATGGATTAAAAAATTCATACATACTAGTAACACGACTATAAAACTACTACTTAATTTTTTTATTTTTTGATTATATGATTTCGTCAAAAAATTCATTCCCCCTTTTAAAATTCCTAGATTTACGAAAAGAAGCTCATTTCATATGTACCAGGTCTTACTCACATTAACTTAAAATAATCCATTTAAACAAACCAAAGAAACTCTACAACTAATTAATAATATTACTACAATTCATTTTTGAAATAACACGTGAACTAAACTAACATGCGAAGTATTTTTTACGTATGGGAGCTCAATAAAATTAACATGGAGAATATTTCATGTGGTGTAACTATTTTGGCAACATCATCCACTTTACAATAGTTTGCTAAAGGATTCAAGTGAATTGTATACATTTTAGACACAATTCACCTTTATAAAACGCTTTCACTTTTCGAATAAAACCAATAAAAAACGTAGCCAAAAGCTACGTTTTTCCTTTATTGTTTCGGTGTATTTTTATGATTTTTCAAAAACGGAAGCGGGAATTGCTTACGGAAATGTTCTTTAATCATATACTCTACGCCGTTCTCACTATTTGAACGTGTAATCCAGTCGGCTGCTTGTTTTACCTCTACAGGCGCGTTTCCCATCGCTACCCCGAGACCTACATTTTCAATTACCTCTAAATCTTCCATGCTATCTCCAATCGCAACCATTTCATTTAGCGAAATATTCAAATGCTCTCCAAGCAATTGTAATCCACGTAATTTTGATACGTTTTGCGGCAAAATTTCTATTCGTTTTGAATCACATTCAACATACTCTAGATCTTGAAACGCTTTTCCTAGTGTATTGAGCCCTCGTTCTTTTTCACCTTTTGTTTGGAAAAGAACATCAATTTTGGGCGCCGCTACTGGATGATCACGAAGCGCATCACCTAATGAATCTACAAATTGAACTGGATAAAATAACGGATCTGCACTCGATAACACAGTACGTGCAATTAAGTTTGGTGTATTTCTCTCGCGATTTCCGATTGAAAAACGTTCATGAGAAATGCGGACGTTACAATCAAAGTGCTCTAATACTTGCACAATGTTAAACGTCTTCTCTTCCGATAATCTTCTTTGAACATAAGGCTTATCTAACGTTGCTGAAACGAAAGCACCACCGTGTGTCACTAATATAGAATCTAATTTTAACGCCTTTGCTACTTTATGAGCAGATTGAAAATTACGGCTCGTAAATAATGTAACGTATACGTCTTTTCTTTTCACAAATTCAATTGTTTCTCTTAATCCTTTTGCAATTTTTCCGTTGTTGTATAGTAGTGTCCCATCTATGTTAAGAGCTAGTAAGCGATAAATCATGTCGCACTCCCCCTCTTCGCTGTTGTACTCTATCCATAATTTATGAAATAAATGTAGCAAATAGAACGAGTTAGAATTACTACTGAAAATTTGGTTTACTATATACATATACACTCAGTAAAGGAGATAGTACAATGCAGGCACCTCCTTCCTTTTATGAAGGCGATACGTTAGAAATAGCAAAGAAATTACTCGGACAAAAGCTGGTTCATATTGTAGACGGAATAAAGCGAAGCGGCATCATTGTTGAAGTAGAGGCATATAAAGGTCCCGATGATAAAGCCGCACATAGTCACGGCGGCAGACGAACAGATCGCACGGAAGTTATGTTTGGTGCACCAGGACATGCTTACGTATATTTAATTTACGGTATGTATCATTGTTTTAACGTCATTACAGCGCCAATTGGTACCCCGCAAGGCGTGCTCATTCGAGCCCTTGAACCAGTAGATGGAATAGAAGAAATAAAACTAGCACGCTACAACAAAACCGACATTACAAAGGCGCAGTATAAAAATTTAACAAATGGCCCTGGCAAACTATGCCGTGCACTCGGAATTACTTTAGAAGAACGAGGCGTATCATTACAAAGTGACACATTGCATATTGAACTCGTCCCAGAAGAAGAACACATATCATCACAATATAAAATAACAGCAGGACCTCGTATTAACATCGACTATGCAGAAGAAGCTGTACATTATCCGTGGCGTTTTTATTATGAGGGGCATCCGTTTGTTTCAAAGAAATAAACGATATCAACGATTTTTCAAATATATCTATCATAACTAAAAATATACCAACGATTCGACAAGGAATATCGACTTACCGACAAATAATGACATTACGAATAAAAGAAGACTGTTCCAAAATGGAACAGTCCCTCCCTTTTACTCCGCACCTTCCGCAGTCGCAATATTATCCTCTAAATTTTCTCTAGATAATTCAGCCGCCATAAAGTCAGCTGTTTCTGGAAGTGCTAAATGCATATGAGCTTTTTGACAAATTTGGATCGTACAGTTTTCAACAACATAGTCGAAAACATGTCCGCCTCCGCTTCTTTCATCATCAATATAATGTAAGTGGAAACCAGCTACCCCAATACCTTGCGCATAATCTGGTGTCCAAAATCCAGCTAGCGTACCTTCTGTATCTTTAAATGAAAAGATTGGTTGTGATTTCGTCACTTCAACGAGCGGTGTATACGGTTTTTCTTGTCTTGGAACAGTTCTCGTTCTTATTTCACGGAACGTACCATCCATTCGAATCGCATAAAATAAGTTTTTACTAGGCATTAATTCATGTAATAATGCTTCAACTTCTTCGCGATTCATCGGACGCTCTACTGTATAACTCATTTCTTTTTCAAAAAACGTTACAGTCGCAAACGGTGTTGTTTCTTCTGGTTCTACTTTTTCTGCTGAACCGTCTGAACGTAAATGATAAAACTCATTATCAAATGCGATCATTTCACCATCTAATTGATCAAATGTACCGATGCCGAAATCACCACGTTCTTTTAGTTCCTCAAAGCTAATCACACCGTCATATATACCATCTAATAGCGCAAGCATTGTAGATGTTTGATATACTTCGTTATTCGTTTTCGTTCTTTTTGCATCAATATCAATTAATTGCGCAACAGTCATCTCAAATCTGCCTCCATTAGTTTAATTGGTTTGGTAATAATTTCTCGCTTAATTTAATGTTGTCACGGTAATCGATTGGAATATCAATAATGACAGGACCGTCTGCTGCTAGCGCGGATTTTAATACACTTTCTAATTCATCAGGCGCGTTAACACGAAGACCTGTCGCACCGAAACTTTCTGCATATTTCACAATATCAACATCACCGAACTCTGTAGCTGATGTTCTACCGTATTTCATCATTTGTTGGAACGCAACCATATCATACGTACCATCTCTCCATACAAGATGTACGATTGGAGAATTTAAACGTACTGCTGTTTCTAACTCCATCGCTGAGAATAAGAAACCACCGTCACCTGATACAGAAACTACTTTCTTACCTGGTTCTACTAAAGTAGCAGCAATTGCCCAAGGAAGTGCAACACCTAACGTTTGCATACCGTTACTAAATAATAGTCGACGTGGTTCATAAGAACGGAAACATCTTGCCATCCAAATGTAATGGGAACCGATATCGCACGTAACAGTTGTATCGTCATCAATTAAAGAACGAAGTGTTCGAATAACTTGAAGCGGATGCGTAACACCTTCCGAAGCACGGTTTGGAACTTCTGCTTGTTCTGATAATTTCGCGCGTAATCTTTCTAACACTGCTTCTGATTTCGTACTTAATACAAGTTTCGGTAATTTTTCTGCGATGCTATTTACAGTTAAGGCAATATCGCCAATTAATTCACGCTCTGGTTGGTAATCATGGTCGATATCTGCTTGATGGTCATCAAGATGAATAATTGTTCTATCTCCAAGTTTATTCCAAAACTTTGGATCATACTCGATTGGATCATAACCGATAGAAATAACAAGGTCTGCTTCTTCTAGTAAAATATCACCTGGTTGGTTACGGAATAATCCAACGCGGCCGAAGAAATGATCTTCTAACTCACGTGAAATGGCACCAGCTGCTTGATATGTTTCAACGACAGGAAGTTCTGTATCCGCAATTAATTCACGAACAGCTTTCGTTACTTCATTTGTGCTTGCTCTCATACCAAGTAAAATAACTGGTAATTTCGCTGATTTTATTTTGTCTACTACATATGTAATATCATGTGTGGGAGCGATTCCGAGCTGTGGCTTAGAAAGCGCACCGATAGACCCTACAGTCGTTTCCGCAGTCATAACATCTTGCGGAAGACTTACTAAAGTAGCGCCTGGATTTGTAGAAGTCGCACTTCGGAATGCATTTGATAGTGCTTCTGGCACATTATCAGGATGCTCTACTTCTACGCTATATTTTGTGATTGGTTCGAATAGTGCAGCATTATCCATAGATTGATGCGTACGTTTCAATCTATCAGTACGCGGAACTGCACCAGCTAAAGCAACAACGGGATCACTCTCCGCATTCGCAGTAACAAGACCGGTCGCTAAATTTGATGTCCCTGGTCCTGAAGTTACAAGACACACACCCGGTTTCCCTGTTAATCTACCAATCGCGGCTGCCATAAATGCTGCGTTTTGTTCATGACGACAAACAATTAACTCTGGTCCTCTTTCTTGCAGTACATCAAATACAGAGTCAATCTTCGCTCCTGGAATACCGAAAACATGTGTAACACCTTGTTTAATTAAACAATCAACAACAAGATCTGCTCCTTTTGTTTTTGTCTTCACGTCGTTTGCTTTTACATCTGTACTCAAACTAATCATTCCTTTATTTCATAATGTGTGTAATAAAGATTTTTAATTTCACCTAGTTAATTAATGTGGTGAAGTATTATTTATCATTATATTACAAATGCATTATTTTTCCAAGAATATGAATATGACATTATTTTGACAACCAATAGAGAATGCGCTTACAACTCTTTGTTTATCCTAAAATAATATTTTTATAACTTCTCTAAAAATGTAAGAGAAACTTCCATTTCGTTACAGTATTAAAAACTTCACAGTACCTTGCAAAGAACACTAGCAAATGATATATTTGTAAATATTGGAATACCCATTAATTGGAATGCACTTTATAATTCGTATCCCCCTTTCAAAATATAGCATTCTCAACTTTAATTCATCATTCAATAAAGGAAAGTGATTGTTATGAACAAAAGTGAATTTTTAGAACAACTTGGTTCTTCCCTGCGGAATATGCCTAATGCAGAGAAGAAAGATATTATTTCGGAGTATGAAACCCATTTTATCAGTGGTAAACAAGATGGAAAATCTGAAGAGGAAATTTCTAAAAAACTAGGAAACCCTAAAACTATTGCTAAAGAACTTACTGTTTCCTATGCAATAAGCAATGCTGACAAGAAACGAAGCGTTAAAAATATGATAACCGCACTATTTTCTGTTATGAGCTTAAGTGTTTTAAACTTTACCTTTATCATTATCGCCTTTTTCGTACTACTCTTTTTATTACCGATTCTTCTAGCACTTATCATTGCCACTCCATTATTAATTATTTCACCTATTTTATTAATAGGATTAGGATTCTTTAAAGGGTTTCATCAAATTAGTTATTCCGATGTTTATAATGTGTTCATCGCTTTTTGCGTCGGTTTACTCATATCCGTCATATGTTATCAAATGGTCAAACATATATACGCACTTTTAGTAAAGTATTTGAAATGGAATATAGCTATTTTACAAAGATACTAATGAATGTAAAAGGAGATTAATATGAAAAAGTATATTTTATACCTACTCACGTTACTTACAATTTTATTTCTATCAGCTTGTTCAAACAGTGTACAACATAAGAAAGAAAACGATGTACAATCTATTAAAGATGTTACGGTTAAAATTCCAGAAACTATATTCACTTCTTCAAAAAAGAATGAAACTATTAATGAAGACGAGATGGAACAAAATATAAAAACTTATTTAGATTATAGCGGAGAGTTAGACAAAAACATCGTTCCACTTTCGTCAACCATGTCTGACGAAGAAGTCACGGAATCCGTTCGGGAGAAATTAAAACAACTAGTAGATTTAGCGCAACAAAACGATGCGAATTTCCTTAATTTTATTAATAACAATACGATCCCTAATGATTATAAACAGCCTTCAAAGGAAATTCATGATTACATTTCAGCGTCTACGGCACTTTCAGTAGAACTAGAGCAAGAATTAGACAAACTCGCTGAAGATGGTAACTTGTTCAAGACTGATTTTTCTTTTACAAAACGCTTTGAGAAAGTTAATGGTAGGAAGCAAAAAGAAATTGAAAAGTTTTTGAAGGAGAAGAATATTGAGACTGAGTATTTCCACAAATAACAAACAAAAAAGACGCCCCTATACTAGGAGCGTCTTCTCTCATTACGCTTGTTGTTGCGCGTTATATAATTCTTCAAGTGGCTTCATGATAATTTTGTTAACGTCAGTGATAACTGTATTTAAGCGTTGCTCAGTTTCCATTAACTTTGTAATTTTAGCATCTTGTTGAATGCGAACTACAACTTCTTGTGCTTGTTGGTTGTCTTCTTCAGTGATTTCTTGACCTTGCATCATTTTTTGTTGTAGGCTAAGTTGCATTGTACGGAACTCATCGAATAAGTTCTTTGAAGCTGCATCAGCTTGAACTGCTGCGTAGCTCTCTTTTAACGTTTTGAAATCATCGTTTTCAGCGATTGCTTTTTGTAATTCATATGCTACATCATGAATGTTTTTTGTCATTTTATTTTTCCTCCTTTAGAAGGCTAGCGCTTTTCTCTCGCACTGCCTTTTACGTGCATTTACATACGCACCTCTTCTTACCATATCAAACTATGCAAGAGATGTGAAGAAATTTCACTTTTATTTCTATGTACTCACCTTATTATCTAAGAAACAACAATAGCAATCCTTGCACGAGTCCGATCATTCCGCCTAATAATGCTCCCAAATACGTAATCATTTTTAGTTCATTTTTTGTAATGGACAGAACTAAATCTTCTAGTCTCTCCGTTGAAAATGTGGATACTTCTTGCTGGACGATTTCCGCAAGGTGAAGATTATTTAATATACTCGCTACATTTTCTGTTCCCCACTTCAAGCCTTTCGTTACTGCATTCGGGACTACCTTTTCAATAATTGTTTCTCGAACTGGCTCACATACTTGCTGTACAGATTGGTTTAAAAACTTACTCACTGTTTCCTCAACTTTAACTGCTGACAATATGGAGCTTACAATCATTTCTTTTTCTACAAACGTTTCTAACTCTTTTACATCTTTTCCTTTTAACTTCTCCCACTCTTTTTGCAGTACATCAGTTAAAAGTTGTTTCGTGCCATCTTGCCCTAAAAACTTAATAACTTCTGGCTGCACACGATCCACTACACTTACATTCCCTAAAAACATTCCGACTAAGTTAAGCAGCGTTCCCCTGGAAGCAAAGAAATCATCAATCATTTTGGAAAGACGAGCTTTCCCTTCTTCACTTTCAAAAAAACTAATTCCTCGCTCTAAAATAAACGCCGAGACATTTGGGATCGCATTCTCTATTTTTTCATGAACAGAATGAGGTAAGGCTTGTTCCCATGTATATGTATAGTACTCCGCTAAAAATGCCTCTATTTTTTCTGTAATCACATGTTCGATTTTCCCGGTTGCCTCTTTTTCTACATGCGCTACGTTCCATTTTTCTAACATTTGTCTTAACGACTGTTCATTCGTAATTACTTTATCCACTTCTACTTGTGCCCATTGGATTAAACCTTTTTGAAACTCTTCATTTGTTAACTTCTTTCCGATTCCTTCTGGCGTTAACAAATGCTCTACAACCATTTTCCCTAATTGAACAGCAAGCTCATCACGGCGCTTCGGAATTAATCCTGGTGTAAATGGCACTTGAAACTTACCAATATAAATAGGGCGATGAGGACGAAATAACATTTTTATCGCTAAATGATTTGTGAATCCCCCAATAATTGCTCCGAGCCCTGTCGTCGTTAACATACTTAACCATATATTCATTACAATCAACCTTTCGCTTCTCCAAAACTATAGCATATCATCATACGGACAAAAGTATAATGGTATAAAAACGTATTTGCAATATATAGCTTCTCCTATTATGTCAACATTTTGTTAGTAAAGGAGTGATTTCGTTGGTTCTCGGTATTTTAACTTGCTGGCCTCATTATGAGCAAACGTATTACACCGAAATCGCTAAACGTGCTCGGCTTTATCATAATGTCGTTGCCCAGTTTACGCCATTTGGTATTGATCCTAAAACAGATCTTATTTCTGGTCTGATTTATGATACGGATACAGGAAAATGGAAAGAACAAATATTCCCTATTCCTTCTTATATATACGATCGTTCTTCTTTTAACGAGGAAACAGACCTCGAAAAAGCAAAGTCAATTATTCACTCATTACACAACCGTCCTTCCACTACCTTTTTAAATAACACACTCATTGACTTAAGCGAACTACATGATGTATTTCTCACGAAT
The DNA here is from genome assembly GCF_037120585.1 of Bacillus sp. CCNWLW194. Classification (NCBI taxonomy): domain Bacteria; kingdom Bacillati; phylum Bacillota; class Bacilli; order Caryophanales; family Bacillaceae; genus Bacillus; species Bacillus sp. CCNWLW194. Next base: position 42,336 of record NZ_JBBBBL010000013.1, read on the forward strand.
AAAAAATTATCTCCTTATATACCAAAATTTGAAATAGCAACGATACAAAACGTTTTCAAACTGTTATTAAAAACAAAAGATATTATTATACGTCCTACTCATACACATTCCAATGATAGTCTGTACCGGGTCGCTTATAAAAATAAAACGTTTCATATTGATACAATAAATGACGCCTATCATACTTCTACTCCAATTAAACGGACTGATGAATTTATATCTTGGTACAAATCTAATATACGTTCAGTACGTTACATCACCCATACCATGCTACAATCACCAAATCAATTAACATACCCACTCCATATTCGAACCATTTTGCAAAAAAATAAAGAACGAGAGTGGAACGTTATCGGTCAATTTATACAAAAAAGCTCATTTCCAAATCAACTTTTACTTTCGGCAACGGATGATTCCTCGCTGCATTCATTTTCAAAAATTAAATACGTACTATCTAGTACCGGTGTACAACTATTACAAGACGCTTTACAAGACATTATAAATGAAGTGTTTCAAACACTAGATCAATCTTACTCTTCATTATTCGAGCTAGAGCTTTCCACCATTATGGATCAAAAGGGGGCTATTTGGCTTATGTATGTCAACACGATTCCCCCGTACGAACATTACATTCGTCATAGTGATTCATTAGCCGAAAAAATATATCATGGACCACTAAAATTTAGTCGCTTCACACCATAATGAAAGGGGGTAAACCCATTTTGAAAGAGCACATATATACATTAAACATTTCTAATGAGCATCCAAATAGTATTACTTTACCTTATATTTTTTCCATTACACCACCTATTACATCCCTTTCCTTCGGCGTACGCCATGTTGCAAGTGAAGATGTAAAAATTCATTATTCCTTTACTCGTGAAATCATTATCGGACAACAAATTGCAGAAAGGCTTTTACTTCCTCATTCCACTACTATCCATGCATTCACTCAAAATGAAACCATTATTTTCGGACCATTAATCGGGATTTTTACAACTGGTTTTAACGATGACTCTTCTAATCCTTTAGGAAACCGTTCAACTTCTCTTGGCGAGTTACTAACGCCGCCATTCACTTTGCGACCATTTGTATTTGTTTTTGGTGTGCAACATATTGACTGGGAAGACGAAACAATTGAGGGATATTTCTTTCAAGAGCAGCAGTGGATAAAGAAAAAAGTCCCTTTGCCGAATGTCATTTATGACCGATTACCAAATCGGAAAGCCGAAAATTATAAACCAATCGTAAGGGCAAAAAGAAAATTAGAGCATGACTATGCTATTCCATGGTTTAACCCAGGTTTTTTTAATAAATGGGAAGTGCATCAACTTCTTATGAAAGATGAATCCATTGTGCCGTTATTACCAAACACAGAAACATTTCAGCACTTCGAACAAGTTGAACGATTTCTTGGAACGTATAAATCCATTTACATGAAACCGATTCATGGTAGCTTCGGTAGAAATATTCATCAACTATTTTATTCTCAAACAGAGAATTGCTACTACTGTCGTTATCGCGAAAATGAAGAAAATAAACTAAGAAAGTACCAATCATTAGAAACGCTTCTGAACCATGTGTTAAAAGGACATGATTTAAAAAAGTTTATCGTACAACAAGGTATTTCCTTACTTCGCTTCGACGGGCAACCTGTTGATTTCCGCATTCATACAAATAAAAATCATTTCGGGCAATGGATGGTCAGTGCAATCGTCGCAAAAATTGCTGGCAAAGGTAGCTTAACAACGCATGTAAATAGCGGTGGTGATACAAAATTACTGCAAGAACTTTTTCCAGATTCAACAAAACAAGTTCAAATTGAAAATAAATTAAAACATACAGCCTTACAAATTAGTTACGCGCTCGATGAACAAGTAACCGGAAATATTGGAGAAATTGGTTTTGATATCGGTTTAGACACGCAGGAAAACCCGTGGCTCTTTGAAGCAAATTCTAAACCTGGGCGAACTGTATTCCAAGATGAAAAGTTAAAAGAACAAAGTGAACTGACGCGCCAATTATTTTACGAATATGCCATCTACTTAACTGAGCATTCTTTGCGCGATGCAAAAGAAAAAATGTCTCAAATAAAATCAGCGTCTTCCTCAAGCACCGAGCATATCCCGTCCCCTATGATTCACTCACAAATACGAAAACAAAAACTTCCACCTCATTCATAAGGTGGAAGTTTTCTATTTATACAAGTTTTACTACAACCTCTGTTTCCACATTACATACTCCGCAATAAAAAATATGATTGCAGTATTCATTTGAATTATTATTTGTTAATCCATCTACTGCACTTAATAATTCTTGGTCCATATACGCACTATAATCGTCTATGTAATCTACAGCCTTCCCATAATCTTGGAGTATACCTTGGCAATTTTGACAAGAATATGTTTGTGATTCTAATGCGTTGCAAAGCGGGCAAATTCCCATCACGATTCCTCCATATAATTGTATCTAGCTACGTATAGGAGCGGCTTGCCCTATTCTTACTTAAAATAAGAAGTTAATGATTTGCCTCACAATAGCAGGATACAAAAAGAAAAATATATTTCATATTGCTCTTAGTTTAGCCTTCTTTCTAAAAAATACAACGATTACTCTTATTTCATACTTTACGAAATCACTAAGATTTTTTTACAAAATTTACAAATTATTTTTTTGTATATCTTTCTAGGTAACATCCATACTATGAGTACAAACTTAATTACCGATGGATTAGCGCCAACGGGGCGATAATCTGGTTCAACTCCAGCTAGTCCAACCAAAAAAAATTTTTATAACTCTAAGGAGGATATATTCCTATGGCAAACCAAAATTCTTCAAATCAATTAGTAGTACCAGGAGCAACAGCTGCAATCGACCAAATGAAGTACGAAATCGCTCAAGAATTTGGTGTACAATTAGGAGCAGATTCTACGGCTCGTGCTAACGGTTCTGTTGGTGGAGAAATTACAAAACGTCTAGTTGCAATGGCTGAGCAAAGCCTTGGCGGATTCCAAAAATAAATATATATGGCAAAAAGGTCTCAAGGCATATGCCTTGAGACCTTCCTTATTTACTGCAACATTTGTAAAAACTTCTTCGTGCGTTCTTCTTTTGGATTTGTAAATACATCTTCTGGTGTACCTTGTTCGACAACGACACCGCCATCCATGAAAATAACACGGTTCGCAATTTGATGTGCAAAGCGCATTTCGTGCGTTACAATAACCATCGTCATGCCTTCTTTAGCAAGTTCTTTCATTACTTTCAGAACTTCTTGAACGAGTTCAGGATCAAGTGCTGACGTCGGTTCATCAAATAGTAACACTTCCGGCTCCATCGCAAGCGCGCGAGCAATTCCAACGCGCTGTTGTTGTCCGCCTGATAATTGGAACGGATATAAGTCTACTTTATCCGCAAGACCAACTTTTTCAAGGAAGTAGTTTGCTTTTTTCTTCGCTTCTTCTTTCCCCATCTTTTTCACTGTAACGAGACCTTCCATTACATTTTGAAGTGCTGTTAAATGCGGGAATAAGTTATGGTGCTGGAATACCATACCTGTTTGTGTACGAAGGTTTACAATATCTTTCTTCGATACTTTTTGAGAGAAATCGAGCTCTTTATTACCGATGCTGATACTACCAGCGTTCGGCGTTTCTAGCACATTGAGACAGCGTAAGAATGTCGTTTTTCCAGATCCAGACGGTCCAATAATAACAACAACTTCGCCCTTCTCAACTGTTAAATCTATATGCTTTAGTACGGTATTATCTCCGAAACTTTTTTGTAAGTGCTGAATTGAAATCATAAAAACAAAAACTCCTTTTGTAAAAGGATTATTTTAACGTGTAGCGTTCTGAACGCTTCTCTAACATCTGCTGTACGATTGATAGTAAGAAACAAATAACCCAATAAATAAGACCTGCTTCAAAATAAACAATTAAAAACTCGTAGTTCATTGCCGCAATTTCCTGCGCTTTTCGGAACATTTCTGTTACTAAAATTAACGATGCTAATGAAGTATCTTTCACTAAGCTAATAAATGTATTTGAAAGCGGCGGGATTGATACGCGCGTTGCTTGTGGTAAAATAACACGTTTTAACGCTTGCGGGTATGTCATCCCAATTGTATAAGCTGCTTCCCACTGCCCTTTCGGAATGGAAAGAATCGAAGCACGAATAATTTCAGATGCATATGCACCGACATTTAATGAAAATCCAATAACTGCTGCTGTATATGGCTCAACTTCAATATTAAGAGTTGGAAGACCATAGAAAATAATAAATAATTGTACAAGAAGTGGCGTTCCGCGAATGATAGATACATAGATACGAGCAATCCATTGTAAAATACAACTACCTGAAATACGTGCAAGCGCCGTTAACGTCGCAAGTATAATCCCGATAATAAATGTAATAAGCGTTAATGGAATTGTTGTAAAAACAGCTTCCTTCAGCATAGGCATGAAGGAAGACTGCATAATATCTATCCAAGTAGACAATCGATCTGAAGCCAATGCACTACTTAGATACATTTTCACCGAACCATTTTTTCGCTATTTTGTCGTACGTACCGTCTTTTTTCATATCTTCTAACGCTTTGTTTACTTCTTGTACTAGCTTGTCGCTACCTTTACGGAATAAGAATCCACTTTGTGACGCTTCTTTTTCTGTATCTACAATTTTAATTTTTGCATCTTTTTTCGTTTCTAAATAGTTTAACACTGATAATTTATCATTAATTGTGAAATCAACACGGCCAGTGTTTAATAATTCTGCCGCTTGGCTAAAGCCTTCTACATTCGTGATTTCCGCGCCATTTTTCTTAGCAATATCTGCATAGTTACTTGTTAAAGATTGTGCTGCTTTTAATCCTTTTACATCAGCAAATGTAGCAGGTTTATCTTTATCTTTTGCAATAACCAATACCGCTGAAGAGGAAACGTATGGGCTAGAGAAGTCATATTTCTTTTGACGATCTTCACGAATACCAACTTCATTCGCAACCATATCAAAACGTTTTGCATCTAAACCAGCAAGTAAGCTATCCCATTGTGTTTCTTTAAATACAGGCTTTACTCCTAAACGTTTTGAAACTTCTTCTGCTAATTCAACATCGAATCCAGTTAATTTATTGCTTGAATCGTGGAATGTAAATGGTGGATATGTACCTTCTGTACCAATTACAAGTTCACCGCTTTGTTTAATCTTTTGTAACGCGTCTTGACTAGCTGTATCTTTTTTCTCTTCTTTACCGCAGCCCGCTATAATCCCGATCGCTAATGTAGTTACTGCAAGTACTGAAAATAATTTTTTCATGATGGTAATCCTCCAAGTATTCTGATAGGAATTTAAAAACTATATTGATTGTATGCAATCTTGAACAATTTTTCAATGAAAATGTTCTTATTTAGTTTATCCTTTTTCTTCATAATCAAACAAAAGGGAAAAATAATGCTACATACAAAAAATAAGTAACATTTTTTAATATAGCATTTATTGTAGGAAAGGTAAAATAATACTTCTTATTTAACTACCGTGATTCACTAAAAAAAGAACTTGCGAAAATCGCAAGTTCTCCCCCCGTGCATATTAAGCGCTCTGATTTCCTTCCATTTGCGTTTTGTACATATCGTAATAACGCCCGCGCTTTTTCATTAGTTCATCATGAGAACCTTTTTCCAAAATGGTCCCTCTATCAAGCACAATAATTTGATCTGCACTTTTAATTGTTGAAAGTCGGTGAGCAATAATAAATGTCGTTCTTCCTTTTTTCACAACTTCTAGTGCTTGTTGAATCATCGCTTCTGTCTCTGTATCAATACTAGATGTCGCTTCATCTAAAATTAAAATGGCTGGATCAAAAGCAAGTGCCCTAGCAAAAGAAATAAGCTGACGTTCTCCAGTAGAAAGTGTGCTTCCCTTTTCTGTAATTTCTTCATTTATATTGTTCGCAAATCTTTCAGCACCAACGTCACGCAATGCTTTTACAATACGCTCTTTTGAAATTTTTTCATTCTCTAAGCTAACATTAGATGCTACTGTCCCGCTAAATAAAAACGGATCTTGCAATACGATTCCCATATGTTCACGAGTTGCTTGTTTTGGCATCTCTTTTACGTCGTGACCGTCAATTGTAAGCTTTCCTTTTTCAAACTCATAAAACTGAAAGAGTACATTCATAATGGAACTTTTTCCTGATCCAGTATGACCGACAAGTGCCACTGTCTCGCCTTGTTTCGCTTCAAAAGAAATATTTTTTAACACTTCATCTTTTCCATTATAAGAAAACGACACATTATCAAATTTCACGTTCCCTTGTAAGCGAGGCATACGCTCCTCTTCTACCGCTTCCCCTTTTTCCTCTAACAATTCAAAAACACGTTCTGATGCAACACGCGATTGTTCTAAGTTAGCAAGCTGATTTACCATATTTGTAATTGGTGAGAACAATCGTGTTAAATAATCAACGAACGCATACAGTATCCCTAGAGAAATGACGCCTGTAGCACTTAATGAAGCACCACCAAAATACCAAATCACACCTGTGAAAGCGATATTTCTTAATACAGACACTAAGTTATGCGAAGTTGCGGCATTTAAATTCAAAATTTTATTTTGATACTTAAAATAATCGCCATTTAATTCTTCAAACTCTTTTTTCGTTTCACGCTCTTGACGGAACGCTTGAATAATCGGCATCCCTTGAATGGATTCATTCACTGTTCCGTTAATATCTGATAAACGTGAACGCATTTTATGATTGTATACAGACGCATACTTTCTATATAAAATAGCCCAAACAATTAAAATTGGGATGATGAGTAAACATAACGTTGCCAACTTTACATCGAGTAAAAATAGCGCAGCGAATATCCCAATAATATAGATGATACTAGAAACGAATGTTGCCAGCACCGTTACATATAAATCACGAATGGCTTCCGTATCATTCGTTACACGCGACACAATTTTCCCTGCTGGTAAATGATCGAAATAACGAATCGGCAACGTTTGAATATGAGAAAACACATCTTCCCTCATAATTTGAATAATTTTGTTCGCTGCCTTCTGCAAGAAGAACTGCTTTCCATATGCAAACAATGACACGACTACTAATAAAGCAAAATAGCCACCACCAAGTAATAATAAACGGTTTATTTCTGGTTTATAAAACGCAAATACTTCTTCTTTCGTTAATGCTTTCGCTTTATACACTTGCACTGCCTTACCATTTTGAACGGTAATCATATCACCTTTTACAGTACGTGATCCTTCAACATTCACTTTATTCGGTACAAAATAATATTGAAAACCGACCTGCATCACGCGTACTTCTTTTCCTTTTTTCTCCCCTTCTTCAAAGCGATCGCTTCGCTTATAAAAGGTGCCATTATACGAAACAGCCTCTTCACTCTTTTCTGTTTCATACCAAGGTTTCTCTATTCCAACGATATGATCGTCAATCATCGTTTTCGCGACGAAAGGACCAGCAAGCTCTGCTATGACGAAAATAAATAACATTAGCATCGCTGCAAAAATCGTTCCTTTCACTTTCATCGCATATTGAAACAATCGTTTTGAAACGCTCATATTTTCACCCCACTATCTGCACTTTCACTTTCACCTTGTTGTCTTTCAAACTGCTCCGCATACCAGCCTCCGCTTTTGATAAGCTGATCATGCGTACCCTCTTCTATTACTTCACCTTCATCCATAACCAGAATCCAATCCGCATGCTGTACGGCTGATAAACGGTGCGTCGTAATAATCGTCGTTTTTCCACTTCTTTCTGTTCTTATATTTTCGATAATCGCTGCTTCTGTACGAGCATCAACAGCTGATAAAGAATCATCCAAAATTAAAATTTCTGGATTTTGAATAACAGCTCGCGCAATCGAGATCCTTTGTTTTTGCCCTCCTGATAAAGAAACACCTTTCTCTCCAACGAGCGTTTCTAACCCTTCTGGTAAAAACTCTAAATCCTTTTTAAACGCCGCAATTTCAATTGCTTTCTCAAGCTCTTCTTCCGTCGCTTCCCTGTTCCCAAACAAAATATTTTCCTTCGCTGTTTTAGAGAACAAAATATGCTCCTGCGGTACATAACCAATCCATCCAAGTACATTTTCATTCGTTATTTTATCTAACGTCACATCAGAGACTGCAATATCCCCATCTCCAAGCGGATATTGGCGAAGAAGCTGACGTACGAGTGTCGTTTTTCCGCTTCCTGTTTTTCCAACAACCCCAAGTGTTTCCCCTTGTTTTAATGTAAACGAAACCTTCTTTAAATTTGTTTCAGTTGATGAAGGATATGAAAAGGTAACGTCATCAAACTGAATATAATCCGGCTCTTGTACAAGCTTTGGATTTTCGGGATTTTTCACATCTGGTTCATACGCTAACGTTTCATTCACACGATCTAATGAAGCATTTCCTCTTTGCATAACATTAATTAATTCGCCAATTGCAAACATCGGCCAAATCATCATCCCTAAATACACGTTAAAGGAAACAAGTTCGCCAAGTGTCACCTTTGATTGAAATACAAGATATGCGCCGTACACTAAACCAATTAAATAACTAAGGCCAACAAGCATTTTCACAGTTGGTTGGAATAGTGCATCAATTCTAGCTACCTTCATATTTTTTTCGTAGACGTCATCTCCTAAATGATGAAATCTTTCTTGATCTGCATTTTCTTGTACGTATGCACGAATCACGCGCACACCAGCTATTGACTCTAGTACTTTATCGTTCATATCACCGAACGCATCTTGCGCAACTGTAAATCTTTCATGCAATTTCTTTCCATATATATTCATTGCATACGCCATAATCGGAAGCGGTATAAGTGCCGCAAATGTAAGCTCCCAACTAATTGTAAATCCCATCATAAAGACAATCGTAAGCATATATAAACTAGAATCAACGAGCGTTAATATACCGAAACCAGCTGTCATAGCGATTGCTTTTAAATCGTTTGTCGCTCTCGCCATTAAATCACCAGTACGATTTTTTTGATAAAATGTTGGCGTCATCTTAAGTAAATGCCCCATAAATTTAGAACGCATCGTTTTCTCAAGTACGAATGCTCCGCCAAACAATTGATGTTGCCACACAAAAGTAAGACCATATCCAACGATTGTAACCCCTATTAAAATAAGAATAGACTGCATAATTGCTTCTTTCGTTAACGTTCCTGTTTTTATATTATCAATCGTAACCCCTAACACTTTCGGGGGAATAACCTCAACTATATTCACAATTAAAAGAGCTCCAATGGCGATACTATATCTCTTCCAATGCTCTTGAAAAAACCATTTTAACTTTAGTAATACTGATAACAATGTAACCTCTCCCTTCTCGTTCTCGTTTCAATCTCATTTCTTTATCCGCTATCCAGACCCATCACATTTACATTTCGTAACCCATACAATCTCATCACATTTTTCCACCTTCCAAAATTTTATATAGTAACATGGAAAATAAACAAAAAAAAGCATACCGTCGCTTGACGATATGCACAAAAATGCATAAAAAGCGTACGTTACGATATACGCAACGTACGCTTTTTATAAGACAAAGATGCCCTATATATCCGCACGGGTTGCGTAATGATATAAATGTTTTCTGCCATTTAACAGAGCTAAGCCCTTTACATTTACGATTACAATCATTACGCACACCCCCTTCATTTATTTTCCATTTATAATCTTACAACTTTATTGAGTATTCTGTCAATTGTTTTTTCACACATTAAACAAAAATATATAATACACCATTTTGAAATAAGGGAATCTTCTGTAAGAAAGGGCATACAAAATAAAAAAAGAATAAGAAATCGTTTTCACAAACATTTCATTTGAAAAATGTTATCAAACCCCCTACAATCACCTTATACTCACTCTTACAAGTTGCTATTTTAGGAGGACTAATCATGACAACTAGCAATACGTACAAATTTTATTTAAACGGAGAATGGAGAGAAAGCTCTTCAGGAGAGACAATTGAAATTCCATCTCCATACTTACACGAAGTAATTGGACAAGTACAAGCAATTACTCGCGGAGAAGTAGATGAAGCAATTGCATCTGCAAAAGAAGCTCAAAAATCATGGGCGGAAGCTTCTCTACAAGATCGCGCAAAGTATTTATATAAATGGGCTGATGAGCTCGTAAATATGCAAGATGAAATTGCCGATATCATTATGAAAGAAGTCGGTAAAGGATATAAAGATGCGAAGAAAGAAGTTGTTCGTACAGCTGACTTTATTCGTTACACAATCGAAGAAGCTTTACATATGCACGGAGAAAGCATGATGGGCGATAGCTTCCCTGGCGGAACGAAATCTAAACTTGCGATCATCCAACGTGCACCACTTGGTGTTGTATTAGCAATCGCACCATTTAACTACCCAGTAAACTTATCTGCTGCAAAACTTGCACCAGCATTAATTATGGGTAACGCTGTTATTTTTAAACCAGCAACTCAAGGTGCAATTAGCGGTATTAAAATGGTTGAAGCACTTCATAAAGCTGGCCTTCCAAAAGGTCTTGTAAACGTAGCGACAGGACGTGGTTCTGTAATTGGTGACTACTTAGTAGAACACGAAGGCATCAATATGGTATCGTTCACAGGTGGTACAAACACAGGTAAACATTTAGCGAAAAAAGCTTCAATGATTCCACTTGTATTAGAACTTGGTGGTAAAGACCCTGGTATCGTTCGTGAAGATGCTGACTTACAAGACGCTGCAAACCATATCGTAAGCGGTGCATTCTCTTACTCTGGTCAACGTTGTACAGCTATTAAACGTGTACTTGTACACGAAAACGTAGCGGACGAGCTTGTTAGCTTATTAAAAGCGCAAGTAGCTGATCTATCAGTTGGATCTCCAGAACAAGACAGCACAATCGTTCCATTAATCGACGACAAATCTGCTGACTTCGTTCAAGGTTTAGTTGACGACGCTGTTGAAAAAGGTGCAACGATCGTTATCGGTAACAAACGTGAGCGTAATTTAATTTACCCAACATTAATCGACCACGTAACAGAAGAAATGAAAGTTGCTTGGGAAGAGCCATTCGGCCCAATCCTTCCAATCATCCGTGTTTCTTCAGATGAACAAGCAATTGAAATTGCTAACAAATCAGAGTTCGGCCTGCAAGCAAGTGTCTTCACTAAAGACATTAACAAAGCATTTGCAATTGCTAACAAAATCGAAACTGGTTCTGTTCAAATTAACGGACGCACAGAGCGCGGCCCTGACCACTTCCCATTCATCGGTGTAAAAGGTTCAGGTATGGGCGCACAAGGTATTCGTAAGAGCCTTGAGTCTATGACACGCGAAAAAGTAACTGTATTAAACTTCGTTTAATCTTATATGTAGAAGCTGATCTAGTTTTAGATCAGCTTCTTTTTGTATACATACTTCAAAAAACAGAGTATGTAGTTCTACTTCTGATTTGGTTTCCCAAACCGAACTAAAACATGCCATAATAATTTTAATTCCTGAAGCACTTCCTCATAAGTTCCACGATCACTCCAAGATAATGGATTTTGTTTCAAATCCACTACAGCAGAGCCAATTATATTTGCATCGATACAATTATTCCGTGCAATGCGTCTTGCTAAAGATGGCATTTTTGAACCTCTAAAATCCATTGGAATTTCGTCTACCATAAGTATAAAGCCCATGTGCCAATACAAATCAATAGAATACTTCAGGCAAATTTCTTCTAAAGTTCTTCCTACATCCGTACCCTTAAATGAAGGATCCGCAACAAGCGCTTCCACGTCTTCTTTAAGAGAAATATCTCCATGAACTTGCGCTTCAATATAATGATTAAGATTACGGGCTGGCTCTTTGTCTGCTGAATCTATTAACGGCCTTTCCAGATTAGCCAGTAAATGATTAATGAATCTTGTTGGATTCAAATTCCCTTCCCCAATTGCAAACTCTCTTACGAATGTCTCTTCCAAAAGAGCAGCTAAAATCATATCAAACTCTTCATAAGTCCCCTTTTCTTTTGGATCTTGATGCGAATCTAAATACGTATATGTAGAGCGATAAGAAACTTTTGGAGATAAGAGAAAGTAACATGACCCAAAACGCGGAGCAGGCCCATCTGGGTGTAACATCAAATTTAGCGCTCCATACTTTGGCCGTTGGTTATTCGTTACACCCTCTAGTTGATATGCTCCTCCAAATATTCTCTTTTCCCAAAGATCACGCTCACCACCAGGGTAAGCAGATACACTTCCATTAGACAGCAATGTTTCAAACTGACTTTTATATATGCCTTGCTCAAGCAGTGCTTCAGCAATATTTTTCATATTCGAATCTAGTCTGTCTGGATGAAAGTGTAAAGCAATCCTTGCATGAGATTTTAAATTAACAACAGCTTCTTCAAATATTTCATCTGTAATATTAGACATGTTAAGTATATGATTAATTGTTGCTTTAGCCCCGCGTTTTTCGTTCTCTGCATATTTTGAAATATACTCTAAAGCAAATAATTGAGACCTTGATAAATCCATAATCAAACCTCTCCTTTAATTGAAATGACCTTAATCCTTTCAATTAAAGGTGCATTTTTTCCTTCTTATACAAATTGAACAAAAAGCACTTTAACAAATCCTAGTTATAGATACGAGCCTTTTTTATAGGTAAATTCACACATTCTACAGAAATTTGATACCCTAGCCAGCGCTCAGCAATCTGTTCAAATGATAAGGCAGAGCCTGTTGTAAAAAAGCGATGCTTCGGATTCAGGTTATCAGACAGGATTCCTTTGTGCTGTAAAATTGTGCTTAACTCTATCGCTGTTTCTTCTGCGGAACTAATAATCGTTACATCTTCCCCTAGTTCCTTTTTTATATAGGACTCTAAAAGTGGATAATGCGTACATCCAAGAATTAACGTATCTATATCTACTTTCGTTAATGGCAGTAAAGCTTGTTTCACTTGCTGCGTTACATATGCAATATCTTCTAATTGATTTTCTACAACTGTAGCTAAAGTCGGGCACGCGTGACTATGTACTTCCAAATATGTATCAAGCTCGTGCAATGCTTTTTCGTACATATTAGACTGTATCGTACCTACAGTTCCAATTACTCCGATTTCCCCTTTCTTTGTCACTTTAATTGCCGCTCTTGCTCCCGGATGTATAACGCCAATAACCGGAATGGACAGTGCTTCTTGCAGCGCAGTCAATGCAGCAGCTGCAGCAGTATTACATGCTACCACTAGAGCTTTTAACGGAAATTGTTTGAGGAACTCAACCATTTCAAATACGAAAGATTGTACCTCTTCTACACTTCTTGGCCCATACGGACAACGCTCATTATCACCAAGATAATAAATGCTCTCTTTAGGCAATTGTCTTATAATTTCGCTCGCAACTGTTAATCCCCCAACTCCCGAATCTAACACACCTATCACTGAATGTTTATGACATACAGACATATACTTCATCCCCTTTTCAATCTTCTAGCGTCAATAACATTTATTATATTATGAAAATTCAATATTACATAATAATCCCTCTCCCTTTTAATCACAAACTCTTCTCTATAATCTGATTATTAATATATCCATTGACGTATAAAAATTCATTTGTTACTCTTAAAGACGTTAATTTAATATTTAAATCCTCATTCGTATCTCGGTGAGGTAGAGGTTGCAATCATTAAGAGTATCATTTCAGGAGATGTAGTGGCATTGATGAAGGAATGAGAAAGGAATGATTGCCGAAGTAAGCCCGTGTCCACCATGCACGCTTGCTGGGTCTGCATTTAATAAGTGCAGAACTGTCACAAACGAAACGTTTCGTTTGTGGAGAGCTATCGAGAGGTATGTCGTGGGTTTCTTATAAGATAGAAAGCATGTAGCGGCAGATTACGTGCTTTTTTTGTTTTGTTTGGGACTTCTCTTCTCTACTAAGAAGACATACATATCTCCTCGCTTGACTTGGTTATACTAACTTTGGAGGTATTTTCTATGCAACAAAAAAAATGGGGCTTTTGGGTACTAACAGCTTTCGTTGTCGGTAACATGGTTGGCGCTGGGATTTTCATGGTGCCAAGTACGTTGGCACAAACAGCAAGCCCTCTCGGTGTCACTTTAGCTTGGTTAACAACAGGGTTTGGTGTTTTAATGCTAGCTCTTGTTTTCGGTAATTTAGCAATTCGTCGTCCTGATTTAACGACAGGACCACAAAGTCATGCATATGCTTTATTCTCAACACCAAAAAAGAAAAAAATGGCTGGTTTCAGTATGGTATGGGGATATTGGGTTGCAAACTGGGCAAGTAATGTTGCCATTATTACATCTTTCGCGGGATATTTATCACTCTTCTTCCCAATTATGAAAGATACACGACTACTATTTTCAATCGGTTCTTTTAACATAGAAGTCGGAAAACTAATTACATTTACGATTTGTTCCATCTTACTTTGGGGAACTCATATTATATTAACAAACGGTGTAAGCGGAGCTGGAAAACTAAACTTCTTAGCAACAACAACGAAAGTAACTGGATTCCTTTTATTCATCGTCGTTACGTTATTTGCATTCGAAGCTTCTAAGTTTGGACAATGGTACACACCGATGATCGATAAATCAGGTGTATCACACGGTCTTCTTTCACAAGTAAACTTAGCTGCTCTTACAACACTTTGGGCATTTATCGGAATTGAATCAGCGGTTCTTTTATCAAACCGTGCTGTTTCTCCAAAAACAGTAAAACGTGCAACAGTTGCAGGATTACTTATTACAGTTGCGATTTACTTAGGAATTACAATTTTAACAATGGGTGTACTTCACGTTGATAAATTACAAGCTTCAGAACGTCCATTAGCAGATGCACTAAATGCTGCAATGGGTCATGGCGGCGGGAAACTGATGGCATTACTTGCTCTTACTTCCCTATTCGGTTCGATCTTAGGCTGGATTTTATTAAGCTCAGAAGTACCTTATCAAGCAGCAAAAGAAGGTTTCTTCCCTTCCTTCTTCACAAAAACAAATAAAAAAGGAAGTCCAATTTATTCATTACGCTTAACAAACATTATGTCGCAAGTGTTCCTATTCTCAACATTATCAGGAACCATTGCGGAAGCTTATACATTCGTTATTACCGTATCAACACTGGCCTATCTCATTCCATATCTAGTTTCACCAATCTTCCAGTTAAAACTAGTCGCAACTGGTGAAACGTATAAAAATGAAATGCGAGCAAGAATTACAGATGGCATAGTCGCCGTTATTGCACTTTGTTACGCACTATGGGTTATTAAAACGGGGGCCTCCGATATTAAAACGTTCCTTCTTGGAATTGGTTTATTCGTAATCGGTTTTGCCTTCTATCCATTAATGAATCGTGATCAAAAAAAAAATAACGAAAAGAAAAACGGGCAAGTTGCATAACGCAATTTGCTCGTTTTTTCTTTTGTAAAACATATATAATAGAACAAAGAGGTGAAAAACATGTCAATCGAATCGCTATGGAGCAGTCGCTTCCAACAACATATTCAAAATATCATTACATACTTTGCACGTATGATTAACGGTTTACTATATAGCTTCATCTTTGTTTCCTGTATAGGTGCTTACTATTACGCAAAGTTTCTTAAGGCAACTCCTACTACAGGAGTATCCTTATTGCTTATTACAATCGTCCTAACCGTGGTTATATCAAGAACCCCAATACGTACATTTATCCAAAAGCCTGATGCTGTTTATTTGCTTGCATTAGAAGAGAAATTAACTTCTTATTTCAAAAAATCTCTTCTATATAATTACATCATTCAGCTTTTCCCATTATTATTTACGTTCCTTATTCTCGTCCCGCTTGCACTGCAATCATTACAATTAACTGTGCCTTTCTTATGTACAATCTTTATCGTTTTAATGATTACGAAAGCTTGGAACATATACATACATTGGATATGGCGTGATAGTCATGAAAAAAGCATATGGTTAATTATTCGTATTGCTTGTAACGCCCTCATTATTTACATGCTGTTTTATGCGGCAAATGTTCTCATATTGGGCGGATTACTCTTACTACTTACTTTCCTTTTTCTATATACGAAAAAGCAACCTACAAAACGAATACCGTGGGATTACATAATTGAACAAGAAGAAAAAATGAACGTTCGTTTCTATCAATTTGCTAGCATTTTCACCGATGTTCCGCAACTGAATAAACAAGTAAATAAAAGAAAATGGCTTACCAATTGGGTTGAACCTTTATTACATAAAAAACGAGCAACTTTCTTCTATTTATATACACTAGCATTTTTACGCGGGAATGATTATTTCGGTATATATATTCGCTTAGGATTAATCGGTGCCTTCGCCTTATATTTTATACCCAACATATACGTAAAGGGCGCTATCGCTTACATCGTCCTATATATGATTTCTATGCAGCTCCGTTCCCTGTGGAAATATTTTTCGGGAAATATTATTGCAGCATTATATCCAATTACTACTGAAGAAAAAACGAAGCAATTTCTTAGCTTAATCTTTATATTACTAAGCATTCAACTCGTTGTATTTTCAAGTGTTATACTCATTGCTACCGTACAAATTTTACATAGCCTTATCATTATGATCTTCGGGTTACTCTGGATCAAATTTATTATTGTACCAAAAACGAAGCAACGCATTTCTTCGTTTTAACGAAAAGAATTATCTTAAAAGCCAAGGAGAAAATAAATGATCTCCTTGGCTTTTTTATTTTTCTTCCTCAAACAAGAATCACTGAAACAACCGATATTTTATGATTTTCACATACAAAAACAATAATACATGTTTACGTCCTAATAAAAAGGGTATTTATTAAATTAACAGGGCAAAGGAGGGGCCTATATTGTGAATAAAAAAATGGAACAACTGGAACAACACGTTACCAATAATCAATGCAAACATGCTTTAACAACAAACCAAGGATTAAAAATAGCCGAAGATGAATTTTCTTTAAAGATGGGCTTAAGAGGCCCAACCTTAATGGAGGATTTCCACTTTCGCGAGAAAATGACCCATTTTGATCACGAGCGAATTCCCGAAAGGATTGTTCATGCACGCGGAGTTGGCGCTCATGGTTATTTTCAGCTTTATGAATCGTTAGAAACATATACGAAAGCAGATTTTCTTACCAATCCTTCAAAGAAAACACCTGTATTTGTACGGTTTTCGACCGTTCAAGGTTCTAAAGGATCCAACGACACAGTAAGAGATGTACGCGGATTCGCCACAAAATTTTATACAGATGAAGGAAACTATGATTTAGTGGGTAATAATATGCCAGTATTCTTTATCCAAGATGCTATTAAATTTCCTGATTTTGTCCATGCAGTTAAACCAGAACCACATAATGATATTCCTCAAGGAGCTAGCGCTCATGATACCTTTTGGGATTTTGTTGCGCATAATCCTGAGTCCACTCATATGGTCATGTGGCAAATGAGCGACCGAGCTATTCCGCGTAGTTTACGAATGATGGAAGGTTTTGGAGTTCACACATTTCGACTCATTAACGCAGAAGGAAAAGCCCATTTCGTAAAGTTTCACTGGAAACCTGCCCTTGGGGTTCATTCATTAGTGTGGGATGAAGCTCAAAAGATTGCTGGGAAAAATCCTGATTTCCATCGTCAAGATTTATATGAAGCAATTGAAAAAGGGGATTATCCGGAATGGGAGCTCGGATTACAGCTAATTCCAGAAGAAGATGAGCATACATTTGATTTTGATATTTTAGATCCAACGAAATTATGGCCGGAAGAAGAAGTTCCTGTAAAACTAGTTGGTAAAATGACATTGAACAAAAATGTTGATAACTTCTTTGCGGAAACGGAGCAGGTAGCTTTCCACCCTGGTCATGTCGTACCAGGTATTGATTTTTCAAATGACCCTCTTCTGCAAGGAAGATTATTCTCCTATACAGATACACAATTATCTCGTTTAGGGGGCCCTAATTTCCATCAAATTCCTATCAATCAGCCTGTATGTCCTTTTCATAATAATCAACGTGATGGTATGCATCAAATGCAGATTCATCGCGGTCAAACAAGCTATCATCCTAATGGCTTAAATAACAATCAACCAGCAACCGTCCAAGCCGAACAAGGAGGATATGAACATTATCAGGAAAAGATTGATGGACATAAAATTAGAGGTCGCAGTAAAAGCTTTCTTAACTTTTATTCTCAGGCTAAACTTTTCTACAATAGTATGAGCCCTATTGAAAAGCAGCACATAAAAGAAGCTTTTTGCTTTGAAGTTGGGAAGTGTAAATCAGACATGGTGAAGGCAAATGTAATTGCTCTCCTAAACCACGTCGATCGTCAATTAGCACAAGAAGTCGCTAACATTATTGGAGCGCCTTTACCTAAGGAAAATCACGAAGTAAATTCAGATGCAAAATCACCTGCACTCAGCATGTCCAATACTATTTTTAAATCTGATTCCAAAAATGTTGCAATTCTATTAAATGGCGACCCAAGCGTCTCACTTCTGTCCGAATGGATTCAAGCTTTTGTACAACACCGAATTAACTATAGCATCATAGATAATAAAATTTATCAGTTCAATGATTCCATTAAAGTAACTGATACTTATACAACAACAGATTCCTCCCTTTTTGATGCAGTATTAGTGTTTAGTAGTGAGTCTGTCATTCACCCCCCTGTTTTAGAATTTGCAGAAACTACTTTTAAACATTTTAAACCGATAGCTCATGTCCTTAGTAATCCCCATGCTTTGGACCATAGTAAGATTAAACTGGATGGAGCAGGAGTTTACAACTTAACAAACACTTCAATTGAATCATTTATAGAAGGCATTGCCCAAGGAAGATCCTGGAACCGATAATATAATGTAAGGAGCGAATTAGAATGAGTAAAAAAATTGCTATTTTAATAACGGATTATTTCGAGGATACAGAATACACAGAGCCAGTAGAAGCTTTTAATCAAAAGGGATATGAATTAACAACTATTGAAATGGAAAAGGATAAAACGGTACAGGGTAAGCAAGGAAAAAGTGAGGTCGTGATTGATAAAAGTATTGATGATGTTTCTCCAGAGAACTTTGATGCCCTCTTCATACCAGGTGGATTTTCCCCTGATATACTTCGTGCAGATGAGCGTTTTGTACGCTTTAGTAAAGCATTTATGGATGCGGACAAACCTGTTTTCGCTATTTGTCACGGACCTCAGCTACTCATCACTGCACAAACACTTGAAGGACGTGATGTAACTGGATATAAATCTATTGAAGTCGATTTAAAAAACGCTGGCGGAAACTTTCACGACAAAGAAGTAGTCGTATGCCAAAATCAGCTGGTCACAAGTAGACAGCCAGAAGATATACCGGCGTTTATTGAAGAATCTTTACGTATATTAGGATAGCTACTTTGGTTAACCTCTTTTATTTGTATGAAAAACAAAATGTACTCGGTGGGGGATTTTCTTCATCCCCACTCAGTATTAGTTCACACCAATCGTGCGTTTATGGGCAGCCCGACTCCCATAAATACCAGGATAAAACAAAAACCCCTTACTATCGTAAGGGGCTTTATTACTTCGCAAAACTCTCAGCTAGCTGTTTCTCTCTCCACATAAATGTAATACCGAGACCAACTATTAAAACAACTCCTGAAAATGCATATGGATAATGAATATTCATATCAAATAATATTCCGCCCATCGCTGGTCCGGCGATATTTCCTAAACTCGTATAAGTCGAGTTCATACCAGCAACGAATCCTTGCTCTTTTCCAGCTGCTTTTGATAAAAACGTCGTTAAAGCTGGACGAAGTAAATCAAATGCAAGGAAAATAAAGCACGTAACGAGAAGTACAATCCAATAATTAAAGACGATAGTTGAAACGAATGCTAATACTGCACCTACAATTAGACAGATTTGAATTAACACTTTTTCACCAAACATATCAACTAATTTTCCAAACATAAATACTTGCACAACTACCCCAAAGATTGAACTAATTGTAATAATTGCAGCAATATCTTTCGGTGTGAATCCAAACTTATGATCAGAAAACAGACTAAACACAGTTTCATACGCCGATAAACCGAATGCAAGTACAAATACGATAATAAATGCGATTGCATACATTGGATGTAACGATTTCTTTAAATCCCCAATAAAACTTGATTCTTTCGTATTAGAAGAAATCTCTGCAAGCTCTTCTTTCGTTAATGGTTCTTTTAAAATAAAGATCGAAATCACACATGCTACAAAGGCAATTACTGCTGCAACGAAAAACGGCACACGTATACCGTATTCTGCAATAAATCCGCCAATTCCAGGCCCTATAATAAATCCGGTACTAATTGCCGCAGACAAGTATCCCATCGCCTTTGGACGTTCCTGCATAGATGTAATATCAGCAACATATGCCGTAACACCTGGCATAATAAACGCTGCACTAATTCCGCCTAACACCCTCGCTGCATAGAGCATCCATACATCTGTTCCTAATCCAAAAAGAAGCTCTGAAACACCAAAAATAAATAATCCAATGATTATCATTTTCTTCCTACCATAAAGGTCGACCCAGCGACCGGTAATAGGTGAAGCAATAAGCTGAGCCATTGCAAACACTGCAACGAGATAACCCATCGTCTTCCCTGTTAAACCCATATCATTCATAAAGGACGGCATAACCGGAATGATTAATCCAATCCCTAAAAAAGCAATAAATATATTACTCAAAAGAATGACCAATACCATCTTTTGTTCTTTTATCGGTTTCTTCACTTTTTAACACCTCTTCCCGTAAATTCCTCTCAAAAAATAATGCCCAAGAAGCTTTTTCTTTATCCTGCTCTTTGTGGGCTAATAATGAGTGGAGATGCTCCACTCATTAGAATTTCACTCTATCCTTCCACACATACATAAGTATTAGGTGAATGACTATCATTCAGTTTTCCTCAAAAATGAACCTACCTTTTCAGACAGGTTCATCCCACTATTTCTTTATATGTAGTGCATGTGTTAAAAAATCTAGTACTTCTGCCTTTTGTAGCTCGACTTGCTCATCATCTTTATGATCATATAAATAAACTTGTTCCGCTGCTGATTCAACAAGAGCAATAAATAACTTCGCTGTTCGCTCTGCGTGTACTGACTCACGAATTTCACCGGCTTCTTTCGCCTCACTTAAAAATTCACTTAGCCACATATAAAGAGGCTCATACACAGCTTCCCATTCTTTTATATGTTCTGTAGATGCAAGACCCGCATACATTAAAGCTTGTATTTCACGATATTCCTCTATGAAGTGAAACACCGCATCTATTACTTGCGTAACTTTACTTGAGAAAGGCGCATCATTTTGCACTTTCTCTTTCACCGTAAGTATCATCTTTTCAACCATCACTTCTGCTATTGCAGGCATAACAGATAACTTAGAAGGAAAATATAAATAGAAAGTTCCTTGTGCAATGCCAGCCAATTTCACGATATCAGAAATCTTCGTTTTTTCAACGCCCTTTTCCTGAAACACTTCAATCGCTGCATAGACAATTTTTTCTTTTTTATTCATCATCTAAACCCTTTCACACATATTGAATGACTGTCACTCATTTTATAAGATAATCGATTGTACTGTCAATGATAGTGAACTCTGCGAGGAAATCATTTTTTAATATTAAAAATCTCCTAACAAACCATTAGGAGATCAAATGTAATATATCTTTACGAAAGAGCCTTTAATCCTGTCACTCCGCATACAATAAGTGCCACACTAATGATACGTGCTTTACTTTTTGACTCACCAAACAAGAACATATTTAATAAAACGGCACCCGCTGTTCCAATACCAATCCAAACCGCATACGCGACACTTACTTGTAAGAATAAGAACGATGTATACAAGAATGCGAAGGATGTAGCAAAGCCACCTATATAAATTGCACCATTTGCTAACGTCTTATCTTTACTATACATTTTAAGACCGATTACACCGACTATTTCACTAATTGCAGCACAAAATACGAAAAACCAACCCATCTTTAAGCAGCTCCTTCCATAGTTTCTTCTTTATTATCAGCTAGCTTTAAACCGATAACTCCGGCTACAACCATCATGATAAAGAATAATTTCCCTACACTGAAACTGCCGCCAAAAAGGAATACATCCATTAAGAACGTACCTACCGTACCGGCTCCGGCAAACACAGCATATACAGTCCCTGTTGCAAGATGTTCACACGCTTTAGAAAGGAAGTGAAAATCAACAGCAATAACTCCTAAAATAATTATCCAATGCCACCACGTATCAGCTGTATTAAAACCAAACACCCAAAAAATTTCAAAGATACATGTTAATATGACATATAACCAAGCTTTATTTTTCATACCTCTCACCTCTTATGACTGACTATCAGTCATTTTTGTTTTAAAAAAATATACTCTTTCATCCCTACTATATATAAACAACTATCATCCTCATTTACCATTTATATTTGTTCCGTTTTCAAACTAACTACATCCTGCCACAAAAAATGACTGAATGTCATTCATATGTATTGTACATGAATATTTTAAAAACTGTCAATATCGAAAAGTTATTTAAAAATTTATTTCATCCGATTTGTATATTTCCTAATAATCTGTCAATACTGCTAGTAACATAATATTTTCTCCACTCCCCCTTGGAGAGATCCCTTAAATAGAGCAGTTAGCTTTTGCTAGCTGCTCTTTTTTCTTTTGCTTCACCCAACATACCGAATCATCGCCACCTCATCACAATAATCAACCTTTGGACAATGTCTACAATCAATCCATACTTTCTCTGGTAATGCATCTCTATTCACAAAATCAAATCCGCACTTTTGAAAAAATTCCGTTTCATAGGTTAAAGAAATAACTCTACTCACTTTTATTTTCGCTGCTTCATTCATGACATGATTCACTAACATACGTCCGATCCCTTTTCCTGCATATGTATGCGAAACGACTAATGACCGGACTTCTGCAAGATCCTCCCCTAACACATGTAAACCAGCAACTCCAACGATGTTCTCTCCTTCTTTCATAACATATAAACACTGTAAATATTGATAGAGAGATAAAAGAGAACGCGGTAAAACCACTCCTTCTTTTGCATAAACTTCAATGAGACTATAAATTCCTTTCACATCACTCGTAACCGCATTACAGATTTTCATATTCTATCCCCTTACCCCCGATATTAATATTTATAACTTAAAATGAATTTTAATACATAATTTCATATAATAATACATCTCTCTTTTCTCCTCGTCAATCACTTTATACAAACAAAAAACCAAGCAATCTAATCGATGCTTGGTTCCTCATTTCGTATCGGCAATACCGTCGAATATTTAATTTCACGAAGTGCCAAACTCGTTTGTATCTTTGTAATACCAAGCTTATTCAGCTTTCTAATAAACTGCTCTAATTCTTTACGATCACGATTTGCAACCTTTAATAAATAATCATACTCCCCTGTTAAACAGTGACATTCTAACACTTCAGGCATTGACTCTAATTCTTTTTCCAACACCTCAAGTTTATCCGATTGATGAATATTCGTACTCATAAAAATGAAGCATAACAAATCAAAACCAAGCTTTTCTTGATTTAAAATGGCTACTTGCTTATCAATGAACCCTTCTCCATCTAATCTTTTTATTCTTGCATGCATCGCAGCCGGTGATAAATTAACGCGCCGCGCAAGCTCTGCATTACTTACATGTGACTCCTTCTGTAATATATCTAAAATTTGTACATCTAAATCATCCAACACTTTAATAACAGACGACTCCATTATAATTTCCCCTTTTTTCTTACCGATGATTCTTCGAAAAAACACCTTATAACTTATATAAAACTGAATATTTTTCTTCAAATGGTATTCATAACAAAACATTTTATCGACTTTTATCCATTATACAAAAGAATATATTACACAATAAAGAAAAATGCTAAAATTATTTACAATTCACATTGATTACAACAAAGGGGATTTTAGTATGCCTTATTTTTATGTCTTTTTACTATTATTAACGAGTTTATTATGGGGAGGAAATTTCGTCGTTGGAAAATCGCTCGTTGATCATGCGTCGCCGATGACACTTACAAACTTAAGATGGATGATTGCCATCGTTTGTTTATTACCGATGGTATGGTTTAAAGAGAAGAAAATCATTCCACCACGTGCTGCCATACTTCCTTTAATACTAATGGGGATTTCAGGGGTCGCTCTTTTTAACATTTTTCAATTTTTAGCACTAGAAAAAACATCTGCAACAAATGTAGGACTTATTTCTACATTGAACGCAATTTCAATTGCACTATTTTCAGTATTATTTCTAAAAGAAAAAGTAAATACACTTCAAATTCTATCCATGATTCTTTCATTCTTTGGGGTTATTCTTGTTCTATTAAAAGGTGATTTCTCACTATTATTTTCACTACATTTTAATAGCGGAGATTTATGGATGATTGGGGCAGTTTGTATTTGGGGAATGTATTCTGTTTGCAGTAAGTGGGCAACAAAAACAACTACACCACTTATGGCGACATTATATTCTGGTATTTTCGGCGTTATTTTATTACTGCCATTTAATATAGGGAGTTTCACTGTTTCAAATATAAATACTTCTTTCATCACATCACTTTTATATACTGGACTTATTTCCACAGTTCTTTGTATGGTATTTTGGAATATTGGCGTACAAAAATTAGGAGCAACTACATCAGGGATTTTTCTAAACTTCAATCCGATTTTCACAGCTATTTTAGCATTCCTGTTCCTCGGAGAAGAATTAACGTGGATACAAATTTTAGGGACCATTATCGTTGTGACAGGATGCTATTTATTTTCTCATTTCAAAACTGTTGTTGTTCAGCCAACTAGAGCTTTAATGCGAAAACATTCTTAATCAAAAAACATCGTCACCAAAGTGGCGATGTTTTTATTTACGTTTCATTTCTTTCACATACTGCTTTTCTTCTTCTGGCGATAAACGTTCTGTTGCCTTTCCAGTATCACCACCTTGAATTTCCCACAAAAAGTTATGCTCCTCAACCGTTTGTGAGAAATCCCCTTTCTCCCAGCGCTCTAAAGTGGCAAGTAGCTTTGACTTATGTTTAAAATTTGTACTGCTTTCTACTGCGGTCTTCGCACTACGAATTTCCTTATTTGTCATTTCAATAAATCCCCATTTTTCAGAGGATTTCACTTTTTGATGTACCATCCTATGCATGGTAGAAATAATTTCATCTTCACTAAATTGTGGCTTCTCTGCCTCAACTTTCTTTTCCTGTTGGCCCATTACTTTTTGTGTTTTAAGACTCTTCTCCTCTTCCTCTATATAATTAAGAAGTTTAGTAGTACCGAATACAGCTCCTATCACAATTACAATCATTGTAATTGTCCCTATTATCCATTTTTTCATATTATGTACTCCCCATTCCCCTAATAATCACATAAACAAATGGAATCGCCTGGGCACAGTCGATTCCATTTGTTTCCTTATTTCATTTTAAACCTTCATTGCTTCTCGTACAATATAACTATCCACATATTGCTTGAATTTTACAATTTTTCCGTTCTCAAGTTGCCATACATGAACAAATTCTGCTTTAAATGATTTTCCCGTTTCTTTATAAACGCCAGAATACATACCTTCAGCAATAATTACATCTTTTCCGCTTACTTCATGATATGTATTTACACTTGCCTTATAATCATCCCATTCTGATCCTAAACGACTAAATACATTTTCCATTATTGCTTCTACACCTATATAAGTTCCCCCGTACGGGAATCCTTCTGCCTCTGTCCATTCCACTTTTTCAGAGAAGGCTTCTGCTAAATGCTTTGCATTTGAAGAAGCGGATCCTTCATACGTGCTTTGAATAATTTCTAAATTTGATTTAGGCATATTACTTCCTCCTGTTTTATTTATTTTTACACAAGTTGTAACATTTGCAGTTACAACTTGTGTAAAAAAATATTTAAATTGTTTCATTCTTAATCTATATGTTGTAATCATTATAGTTACAATCATTCTTCAAGTCAACAATTTATAAATAAGTTTACTTCGTTTTCATTACTTTCTCTTTTAAGAAACGATCTACATATCCTTCTGCTTTTACAACGAATAAATACGCACCCATTGATAATAATGCAAGGTCTAATTCATATCCTGGATTCTTTCCATCTCCTAATAATCCTGACGCTCCATTTACCTTTACGATAGCTCCAGCTAAAATAAGAGCAAATAACAATCCTACATATCGTACGCCTAAACCAATAATTAATAATATACCACCCACTAATTCAACTGTTGCTACGCCATATGCAAGGCCACCTGGTAAGCCGATGCTTGTAAACCAGCCTGCTACGTTATCGATACCTGATTGAAACTTCGCTAAGCCGTGTGCAAAGAATGTCACTCCTAATACGATACGAATAATTAAATTCCCAATATATTGATTCATTTTTTTCTCTCCTTTTTGTTTTGTTATGGTGAACTTTTATTTACAAGTCAAAACAATACGGTATTTCATTTCATTCGTCAAATACTTTTTTAACCAAAACAAAAAACATTATCCCTTTTACGGATAATGTTTTCTTACAAAGTAGCGCTAATTCAAGCTTTTACTCTATCGCACAAAAAATTTGAAACATTTTTCCAGCGCCAACAAACGGCAATAAAGACAAGTCTTCTTCTACAACCATGCCAACGACGTTCACTTTCTCATCTACAGGCAAATCATGTGTGGCAACTTGCATCTCCCCAGCATATCTACCGTACAGTTCATTATCAATTGTAATGCTACCTTTCTTTCTTGAAATGGTATGCATCGGCTGTAACATCACTTTATGTTCTTCTCGTGATTCTACAGACCGAATGACATCACGAGCCGGATCTAGTCTATTTGTATGCACTCTCTCCACCACTTTTAATACTTCTTTATCACATATAAACGATTTGTACCGCAGCGGAATAATCCCTCTACTCGCACTCGCTATTTCTTGTACACTTTCTAGACTTCCGCTTATATCTCCAATTAACACCTTATCTACATCACAATCTTGTACAAGTTCTAAGTATGCTTCAAGCAGGCGCATATTGCGGTGCTTTTCTAACGTTGGTAAGCCTTTATGTAACGGACCACGTTTTTCACCATCTCCCGGAATAAATGCCATCGTTTTTATCCCGCATTCATGTAAGTATTGGTTTTGGTTTTGTAAGAATGATTTTGCTAGTCCTGTTTCTGGACGCGGGTAAAAATTATGCCACGCTTCTACATTCTCTACTCGTATATTTTCTGAAAGTAACTCTTTCCAAAATGAATCTGTAATCGTACTCGCATTTAAAGCTACTTTCATTTTATGAGATACGCGTGCAATTTCTTTCGGCGTGATGCCATAATCCATTCGTAAACCAGTAATGCCCCAGTCTACTAACTCTTCCACATTTTCGTACGTCATTCCTAAATGCTGTAGCGATTTTGGAGAAACATCGACCATTAATTCCATTTCATTTTCAAGAGCTTGCTTCCCAAGTATTTGTATTAAATCTTTATACGTACCAGGGTCATCCTCTGGAATATGAAGTGATGTAAAAATAGATGAAAATCCATTTTCCTTCGCTACTTTTAGCCACTCTTCTTGCTTCTTTACTCGTTCTTTTGAAAGATAAATTGAAACTCCGATCATATGAATCTTCCTTTCTATGAATAGAAAAAGAGAAAGGAATCCCTTTCTCTATATGTTTTCTGCCATTTCTTCTTTGAATCCGAAGAAGTACGTAAAGATGAATCCGAAAGTATATGCCACTACTAATCCAAGGAAATATAATAAATATTTATTATCAGCAATTAATGGGATTAAAGATAATCCTGATACACCGATTCCGAGTGCAGCTGTTTGCATAACTGCTTGGAATGCACCGCCGACAGCTGCCCCTAAACAAGCTGTAAGAAACGGTTTCCCAAGTGGTAATGTAACCCCGTATAATAACGGTTCACCAATTCCTAAAAATCCAACTGGCAATGCACCTTTTATTACGTTACGAAGCCGTTTGTTTTTTGTTTTTACAAAAATCGCAATGGCTGCTCCTACTTGCCCAGCACCAGCCATTGCGAGTACTGGTAATAAAGGCGTTACGTGCGTTTGATTAATAAACTCCATATGAATCGGTGTTAAACCGTGATGCAATCCGACCATAACGAGCGGTAAAAATGTTCCAGCAAGTACTGCTCCTGCAAACGCTCCGCCAATATTTAAAATGCCATTAATTCCGCTAGTAATTCCTTCAGATAAGAAACCTGCTACCGGCTGAATTGCCAACATCGTTACGATACTTACCACTAACACAGTAATGAGTGGTGTCACGATAATATCAACTGCATTTGGCACTGCTTTTCGAACTTGTCTTTCCACTACAACCATAAGCCACGCTGCAAAAATAACTGCAAATAATCCGCCCCGTCCGGGTACGAGCGCTTCACCGAATAATTTCACATTCGCCATCGCCGGGTTAAAAATTAAAATACCAGCAATTGCCCCAAGAACTGGTGTCCCGCCAAACTCTTTCGCTGTATTCCAACCGACTAAAATCCCTAAAAATGTAAAGATACCGCCGCCGATAAGTAGTAACATTTGTAGCCAAGTTGCATTCGGATCCGCACCTGCGTTTTTCGCAAAGTTAGCAACTCCATTTATAATACCTGATGCAACAAGACCCGGAATTAACGGAATGAAAATACTTCCTATTTTTCTTAAAAAGTTTTTCACCGGTGTATTATTTTTCTTCTTAATCTCTGACTTCATCTCTTGCCCAAGATCTTCAAGATGATGAT
The DNA here is from genome assembly GCF_037120585.1 of Bacillus sp. CCNWLW194. Taxonomy (NCBI): domain Bacteria; kingdom Bacillati; phylum Bacillota; class Bacilli; order Caryophanales; family Bacillaceae; genus Bacillus; species Bacillus sp. CCNWLW194. Next base: position 71,214 of record NZ_JBBBBL010000013.1, read on the forward strand.
CTGCCACTTCACCGATTCGGAGTCCCGTTAAACCTTCCATTTCAGCTGCTACTTTATTTACTGTCCCTGGCCCAACAACAACTTGAAGCGTCTCATCTTCAATAACACCCATAACCCCTTCAACCTTTTTCAAAAGGTCCATGTTTACTTTACTTTCATCATGAAGTGTTAATCGCAGTCTCGTCATACAATGAGCAATGCCGCGAATATTTTTTACTCCCCCAAGTTGCTCTGAAATTTCTTTCGCCATTCTCTCTTCTTTCCTCATAATAGAATCCCCCTCCCTATTATTTTATAGTGCCTTCTTCACAAACCCTTTCGCTTCTTTTAATTTCTTCAGTGCTTCCCCATACTCACACTGCAATAACACCATAACAATCGCAGCTTTCACGTTACGTTCTGCTTTCTCATAATGCTCTGCTGCTACTTCATAACTGACGCCTGTCGCTTCCACAATAATTCGTTTTGATCGTTCTACTAGCTTTTCATTTGTAGACTGAACATCTACCATTAAGTTTTTATATACTTTCCCCACACCAATCATAGAAGCTGTTGAAATCATATTCAGCACTAATTTTTGCGCTGTACCAGCCTTCAAACGCGTTGAGCCTGTTAAAATTTCTGCGCCTGTTTCTACTTCTACATTTAGTTTTGCATATTTACTTATTTCAGCATTTTTATTACAAGAAATACTCGCCGTGCTCGCTCCCACGCTATGCGCGTATTTCAAGCCACCAATGACATAAGGAGTTCTACCACTTGCTGCAATTCCAATCACAGTATCTTTCTCGTTTAATCCAATACTTTTTAAATCTTCTTCTGCTAACTCTTCGCGGTCTTCGGCACCTTCCACCGCTTTAGTAAACGCTTTCAAACCACCTGCTATAAATCCTTGCACCATTTTATCATCTGTGCCAAATGTCGGCGGACATTCCACTGCGTCCAAAATACCTAAACGACCACTCGTACCAGCCCCAATGTAAATTAAACGTCCCTCTTCTTCAAAAGATTGAATAACAGCCTCTACAACTTTTTCAATTTGTTCTATCTCTTTTTCAACTGCTAATGCAACAGTTCGATCTTCTTCATTCATACTTTTTAAAACTTCTTTTATGCTCATCTCGTCTAAATTCATCGTCTTCTCATTACGATGTTCTGTCGATAAATTCTCTAACATATTACCACCCACTTTGAAATTTAATTTCATACTTTTATTATAACTTTAAGAAATTTAAAATCAACATTACTTTATTATTTTATGAAATTTAATTTCTTTTCATGACGAATTTATGTCAGTACAAAAAAAGATGGGTTTCCCCATCTTTTCATTTTAACTTCCGTAATCGCAAAGCTTCTTCTCTTGTTTCCATAAATTGATCCAACACTTTATTACCAATACGATTAAACGTAATCACATATAAAGCATCTATCATATTCAATTGTGTCATTCTTGAAGCAATACTCGCAATACGATGATCTTGTTCTACATCTGGCATACAAAGACGGATGTCTGCCTCTTTATATAGAGGTGATGATTGATCAAGCTTCGTAATCGCAATAACTGTTGCACCTTGTCTCTTCGCATATTGCGCCATTTCAAGTACATCTTTCGTTCGACCAGATGTTGAAATCGCCACAAATATATCGCCTTCTTTTAAATTTGTCACAAGCGGCAACATCATATGAAAATCAGAAAGCATCATTGCAGTAAATCCGAGCCTTGTAAATTTATAAGCCCCGTCCATCGCTGGGGTAGCTGATCCGCCTACTCCGTAAAATATAATTTTATCCACATTTACAATACGATCTGCAGCTTTCTCAAGCTCCTTCTTATCAATAGCAGTAACGCTCGCCTCAATTGCAGCTTTATTCACATATGTAACTTTATTAAACAAGTCGTACGGTCCATCTTCCGTATTCATCACTGAAAAATCATTAATATTATAATCAGCAATCGTTAATTCGCGAACGAGCGCTATTTTAAATGCTTTAAAACTTCCGATTCCAATCGACTTACAAAAGCGAACAACACTCGCCTCACTTGCGCCTGCATTCGTTGACACTTCTTTCGTCGTTAAATTCGGAACAATCTCTGCATTCTCCATTATGTACATGGCAACCTTCTTTTCAGCTGGTGAAAATTGATCCATATTACTTTCAATTTTAAATAGTAATGTAGAAGCTTTCACTATTTAACCTCCACTTCTTACGGTTGCGTATATTCTCTAATCTCTTTTGTATCATAAAGATAAAAACCATCATTACCCGGTGGATGGTGAACAATTACAGTTCGATCCCCTTTTTTATATGACGTTATTTCACCTTCAGATTGCTGTTTTTCCCAACCACCTATCCAAACTGCAAAGTCAGGTACAAAAGCAGTGTACTTATAGTCTTTCAGGTTTTCGTCTTCTACATAGAAAGAAAAAATAGAAACCGGAAAATCTTTCACTTTTGATTCTTTCCATGCAGTAAATGGTATGCACAACAACAGGAGTATCATTATACCTATAACCTTCACACTTCCCTCTCCTTGCCCACATCATATACATAGATTTTACCATACTTACAAACCTTCTATGCTACAGGATCATTGCTTTTTAGAATAAAAAAAGAGCTTACCTACATCAGATAAGCTCTTCTCCTCTATACAAAATACTTCTTCAAAAGCGGCGGTGTAATAATTGTCGTTAATATAACAACAATAACAATCGCTGTGAAATTTTCTTTCGCTAATAGATTTGCCGTAAGTCCATTTGCTGCGATGATAAGTGCTACTTCTCCGCGCGACACCATTCCCGCACCGATACTAATAGAAGATTGTAAGTTGAATCCTGTTAGTCTTGCTCCTAAACCTGATCCGATTAACTTTGTGAAGATCGCAACGAGCGTCATGATGATAATGAACCAAAGCTGACTTCCGATACCTTGAAATGTAATTTCCATTCCAATACTTACGAAGAAAACTGGTACAAATATCGCATAAGCAATCGGTTCAATTTTATGTTCTACTTCGTGCTTATACTCTGTTTGAGAAATGGCAATTCCGGCTGCAAATGCTCCAATAATACCTGCAATCCCCATCATTTCACTGTAGTACGAAAAAGAGAAACAAATAATAAGAGCCGCGCTAATTAACGCTTCTGTTACACGAAGTGGCACAAGCATTTTCATAATCCACGGAACAACTTTCCATGCGATAAAAACAATGCTGACGAAGAAAATAATTTTCTTTACGATAACAAGTGTTATATTCACATCTTGTGTTCCTAAAAAACTCATCACAAACGCTAATAAAATAACGACGATGACATCATCAAATACAGCTGCACCTAAAATCGTTGTACTTTCTCTCGTATTCATTTTCCCTAAATCACGTAACGTTTGCACCGTAATACTAACTGACGTTGCGCAAAGTAATAAACCTAAGAAAATCGCATGAGATTGCATCAATCCAAACAACAATCCTGTTACATAACCACCGATGAAAGGAAAAATAATTCCACCAGCCGCTACTGCAAATGATGATTTCAAATTTCGATTTAACTCTTCTAAATCTGTTTCAAGCCCCGCCATAAACATAAGGAGTAAAACACCAATCTCACTCAATTCATCAATTAGTTCAGAACTATTAATAATACCAAGTACAGCCGGACCGATAATAATACCAACAAGTAACTTACCAAGTACAGAAGGCTGGCCGAGTCTCACGCTAATATCACCAGCTAATTTCGTACAAAGTAAAATGACGACAAGTTCAAAATAAAATAACATAGCATCTTCTCCTACTTTATAAAGTGAAACTTTTATGAGTGGTTTTTTTTCACTCTGTTAACCCTCGTCCATTCCTGCAAGTAGTTTCTCCTATTCATCCGCATTTTATTTGTCATATTTTTATTTGACAAAATATTCTGAATTATATTAAAATTAATCCAGCAATTTTAAAAAACTACGCACCATAACTGTACCTCCATTTACTTACATACTCTTTTCTAGTGGGCTCATACTATATTCGCAGTTATGGAAATGAAAAAACGGGGGGAGAGTCCAAAGTGAAGTCATTATTACGAAAAAAACCGCTTAGTACTGAATCACCACGGCAATTAGAGAGAACATTGACCGCACTTGATTTAACGTTTTTAGGAATTGGCGCCGTAATTGGGACAGGGATTTTTGTATTAACAGGTATTGTCGCAGCGAAACATTCTGGTCCTGGTATTATGCTATCATTTCTTATTGCTGCATTTACTTGTGCTTGTGTAGCCTTTTGTTATGCCGAATTTGCTTCTTCTATTCCTGTCTCAGGAAGTGTGTATACTTACGCATACATGACAGTTGGAGAAGTCGTCGCCTTCATCGTCGGCTGGTGTTTAATGCTCGAATATTTACTTGCAGTCGCAGCAGTGGCTGTCGGTTGGTCTGGTTATTTACAATCTTTACTACAAGGATTTAACATCCATCTGCCCGCCATAATCGCCTCGGCCCCTGGCGTAGGAAAAGGTGGTCTCATCGATTTACCAGCTGTTTGTATTTTACTACTCATTACCGGTCTTTTAAGCTTTGGTATACGCGAAAGCGCACGCATTAATAATATTATGGTTCTTATCAAGTTAGCTGTTATTATCGCCTTTATCGTAGCAGGCGCAAAATATGTAAAACCTGAAAATTGGACACCGTTTATTCCATTCGGATACGACGGTATTATTACTGGGGCTGCCACTGTATTCTTCGCCTTCTTAGGATTTGATGCAATCGCAACCGCTGCAGAAGAAACGAAAAAACCACAGCGTGATTTACCAATTGGCATTATCGGTTCCCTTCTCATTTGTACCGTTTTATATATGATTGTATCTTTCGTTTTAACAGGTATGGTTCCGTATACACAATTAGACGTTTCTGATCCAGTTGCGTTTGCTTTACATTTCGTTGGTGAAGATGCCATTGCAGGGTTACTCGCTGTTGGGGCAATGACTGGAATGACAACCGTTCTCTTAGTCGTTATGTATGGACAAGTTCGCGTTTCGTATGCGATGAGCCGCGACGGTTTACTTCCAAAAGCGTTAGCACGTGTGAATAAAAAAGTAAAAATCCCTTTATTAAACACGTGGATTACTGGCGTTGTGTCGGCTTTATTAGCAGGACTTTTAGACTTACATGTATTAGCTAACTTAGTGAACATCGGTACATTAACAGCCTTCACATTCGTTTGCTGCGCTGTACTTATTTTACGAAAAACTCATCCTGACTTAAAACGCGGATTCCGTGCACCTTTTGTACCTGTATTACCAGTTGTTGCAATTCTTTGCTGTTTATATTTAATGATTAATTTGTCTAAAACGACATGGATTAGCTTTGCAGTTTGGCTTCTAGTCGGCTTATGCTTCTATTTCTTCTACTCTAGAAAACATAGTCACTTAGCTAGCGAAAAAAAGAATGATGAACAAAAAAAAGCATAACAAAATAGCTCGCCGATAAAACGGCGAGCTCTCTTCATGTCTGATTATGCTTTTTCGTTAACGATTGTAAAGTGAAAAATATGCCGATGCAAGCTGTAAACCATGCCCAATTTCCTATTGGTGTAGAATATTTAAAAACGCCAATACCTACAAGTACTATGAAAATACTCACCTGTTATATAAGCTTCCACTTTTGCATATATTCCCTCCTTTACTTCGTTCCCTTCTTTTTCTTCTTCCATGCATTCAAACTATCAAAGAAAAAGTTAATAAATAACGTGCCTAAACCCGCTAATAAAAACGTCATTAAAAATAGAATCCATATACTTTTATCTTTTAATAAATAATATCCTACAAGGAGCACAACCGCGATCCATACATATTCAAGAATTCTTTTTAGCTTTTTCTGTTCCAAATTATTCGCTCCCTTTTTCTATGCTATTTTTAGTATAACAAAAAAGAAGCCTATCATGATAAGCTTCTTTTTCTTCTCTCTTATTTGTTTATGCTTTTTTCAACGAGTGAAATCGTATACTCTAATGTACGATTCATCGTTTCTACCTGTGCATCTTTTACTTTTACATCTTTCACTACAGCTTCTGCCACCGTAATTTTTTGACTCAGTGCTTTCACTGAACCGTCCGTTACATTTGCATCTTGCGCTTTTTTCACTACTCCTTTTGCAGATTCAATATTAATTTGTAATTTTTCTTTCAATGTTTTCGGTTGTTCTACTACTTTAGATTGTATAAATGTTTGATTTGCAGTTTTTAGTTCATTATATGTTTGAACAATTTGTTCCCCAGTACTTGCTAGATTTTCAAACACTTGCTTTGCATGATTATAGCTTTTCTCTAATTCTTGAAATGCTTCCTTTGAATATTGACCTGGCTTATCACCAAATTCATACGTACCAGCTAACACTTCTTTTACTTTTCCAAGCTCTTCATATAACGCGTTCACTTGCTCTAACTTCGTGCGGTTAGAAAACTCATTGTAAGCTGCTAATACTTCTGAAGAACTTAACGCTTTACTATATAATTTTGCAAGCGCAATTTGTCCGTTTAACGGAATACCGCCATTTCCATTACTATCAGGGTCAGCTCCAAATGCAAATGGTACGTTCGGATGAGACACTTTCCCTTTAGCTGGCTGGCTATTTACTTTTTTACCATCGACATAAATAGCTACTTCACTTCCGTTATACGTTCCTGTTAAGTGATACGTTTTGTTCGCTTCTAATTGAACTCCAACACGTTTATAGCTACCACCAATATGAGCCCATAATTCAACATTTCCACTTCCTGTAGATTCAAAACCAACTCCGCCACTCTCTGTATTTTGTAAAATACCTTGTCCGCGAATTTCATTCATTGAAAATACAGTTTCTAGCGTGAACGTATTTACTACTTTCTCTTTTTGTGCTGCTGAAAACGGAAGATATCCAAATGTATTAGCTTGTCCATTCAATTTCATTACATTTGTTTTTAAAGCTTTATCATATGCAATAGATACATTTCCTTTCACATCACCTTTTACTCCAAACGGTGAGTTATCTTTAAATGTACCGTCTAAGAAATTCACATCAAAAACGTCCGCCTTTGGCACTTTTACATTCGGATCAATATTATCTTTCTTCGTAGTAACTTCTGCTGTTAAAGGCTGCACACTTTCATTACCAAATGAATCAATTGCAACTACTTCAAGTGTATATGTTTTTCCGCCATCTAATCCTGCCAGTGTAAATGTAAGGTCTTTCGGCACTGGGTCACGGTAAAACTCTGAGAATGCTAACAACTTATTCTTAATTTCTCCTGTTTGCTTATCTCTAGCTTGTACACGATAAGAGTGAACAAGAAGGTTGTCCACAGCTTGCGGGAATGTTACTGTTGCTGCATTTTCTGTTATATTTGATACTGATAACTTCGCATCTGCCGAAAAAGATGGTTTTTCTTTATCACGATCTTCTACATGTGTAAATGTTTCTTTCTTTGATGGTAATTTAATTTTCCAAGGCTCGCCTGTCCAAGAATTTGTATGGAAATCACGACGATTAATCGTTACTTCTTCATCATCTACTTCTACTAGTAAACCTTGGCTTAACGTGCTAGCTTCTGGCGGGATATTCCCTTGTACTTTACCACCTTCAACTTCCATATAACTTACTGAAGATGTACCAACTGATGTAAAGTCTTTTTGATGAATCGATCTTGGATCATCTAGCGGATAATGTGAATGACCTGAAAACGTAATAGCCTGCGGATATTCTTTTAATACCGCATTAATTTTTGCACTATCTTGTGTTCCCCATTCATGACTACCGTAAACTGTCTCTTTAATGTGTTGATGTAAAAATACGAAAATCGGTTTTTCTGGGTCATCTTTTTGTGCTTTCACCATCTCTTCTTTTAACCAATTAATTTGCTTATCTGAATAATATCCGTGTGTTGTCCCATTTTCTGGCGACATAACAAGGAAGTGATACCCTTTTATCACTTTATGATAATAAATTGATTCCATACCTGTTTTTTCTAAGAAACGCTTCTGCGCTCCCTCTACAGATAAACCGTTCCAATAATCATGATTTCCTAGAGAATTCATTCGTACTGCATCTTTATTTGCATTTTCGTTATACACTTGCATGAAACGATCATATTGCTGCACAGACCCTGTATCTGTGAAATCACCTACGATAACAAAAGCATCTTGCTTTGGTGCAAGCGTATTGAGCTGTTCAATCGCTCGCTTCCAGCGAAACGTATCGTCCGTTCCACTATTTTTAATATGTACATCACTTACAACTGGAAAAACTATCTTCTTTTCACTAGGTGCCTTTTCTTGCTTCTTCTCTTCCGCTTTAACTGATGTACTCCACGGAAATGATACAAACGCTAATACAAAAACCATTAATAATACAATAAGACCTTTTACTTTTCGTAAAGCAGTTCTGTCCACGTGAATCCTCCTCATAATAATTAATTCATTACAAGGGCTATTTTATCTAAAACATATTAATGTCGTTTAAATAACAAATGAATTTTGTTAGACTTTTGTAAATATATAGTTAATTAGAAATGAAGTCCAACATTCCTTGTATTATCTTATACAACCACTTTTTGTCTAAAAGAGTCTGAGCATTCTTTTCCCATGTCTATTCACATATAATCTTTTCTATAACATAAATAATAATTTAAGTTTTAAGCCTATTAGACAATCTTAATTTTTAACATTTTCTTCTTTTTTTAACACATCGGCCATGCTTCTACATTTAATAGTAGTAAAAGACTACTTAAAAAGGAGGGGTTGTATTGAATAACAAAAAAAATACCGGCTGTTTTGCTCCTTTATCTATCATTTTCCCAGACCCTTGTCCACCGACCCCTCCTCCAAACCCAAATTGCGAGCGAGTAACGAATGAATTTGCAGGAAATTTCCTCATAACGAATAACACCATTCCCTCTGCCAAAGGTGCATCGCAATCGATGATACTGTGGCAAAGTGATGGAATACTACCTATATCAGGTACTGTCTCGGTTTACAATAGTACTAGCAGCACAGAAGCAATTACAATTGAAATTGTTGGAGCAGTAACCAATATTTTCACCGTGTTTCCTGGTAATACAATATCGTACACAGGAAAAGACTTACAGTCAGTCAGTCTTACTAATATACAAAATAATCCTTCACTATATTTAGAAGGCAAGTACTGTTGCCAATTTACATGCTGCTTATGAACACTCCCCCACTTAGCAAAGCTTGAAGTGGGGGTTTCTAACGTTTCGACCTAACGGACGATTAACGTCAGGGGAGTTAACACATTAGCGAGCTGTTTCACGCCTAACCCCTCTATCCCATTTGTCCATGCATTTGGGATTACTTTTCGTAAAATGTTAGCCGCAGCATTTACATCTGCATTAATTAAAGTTTTATTTGCTGAACGATATATGCCGCGCTTTATTCGTTTTCCTGAAAAAGTTGTATTTTGGTCATTTTCTCCATACGTTGGAATGAAGTCGTTATCCAGAAAACTTGCTTTCGATGTATATGATTCTTCAGTTACAACAACTTGAATGCCTACAGCATTTGCTTTGTATGTAATCATTTGAAGCAGTAAATTATGCGGGATATGACAAAACGATTGGTTATTTCTTTTTCCCATATTCGTTTCTTGTTTCCAACTTTTGTTTTGACCAATAACGATTTTACAAACTTCTTCTTGAGCTAGTTTTACGATGTGGTGACTAACTTTATGGAAGACGTCTTTTATTTTCAAGTAACGTTTTTGATGAAGTTTTTCTATCCTTTTAGAAGTAAAAGGTCCTTCATTAGTTTGTTTTCCATTTCTAAGAATGCTTGTAAAATGACTCTTCATTTTGTTGTAATATTGATTTATGCTTTTGACATGTTTGCCCTTAACAAGGACAGGTTTCATACCTGTGTTTGTTACGATGGTTGCAAGGTTATCAATCCCTAAATCAATACTCATATAACGAGCATTCTCTTCAATAATTTGTTGTTCAGAAGGAACATCAATTACCAATTCCACTACATATTCATTGTATTTTGGAATCACACGAACTTGTTTCAGTTTACCTTCAGTGAAACCTAGTTTCCCAATATTTAATTGCAATTTCGTCTTTGGAAACTTTAAAAATCTATCGTTTTTAATGATGCAATCTTGGTTTGTATACAGAATCTCTTTTTCAGAAGAACGGATATACTTTGGAATCCTAGGCATTCCAGCATATTTGTTTGGATTCTTTTTATAGTCTTTTAAACTAGCAAAAAAAGATTTCCAATTTTGGAACAAACCTTTCATGATTGACTGGCTACATTGCGTAGGCAAAACTCGATAATCATTTTGAATCATAGCCTTAAATAGTGCATCTAGAAAGTTGTAATCTACATAAGGTTTTTCAAAATTAGGTTCTGAAAACAAATTACATTTAATCTCTTTCTGTTCTTCTTTAGGCTTTAATTTCTCTTTTTCCAATTTCTTCTGATAGGCAAGACGTTGTGTGTCATTCATCTTACCAATATTTTTATGAATATTATCCAGAACTTCTTTTTGCAAAGGCTGCAACTCTTTTTCTTGTGTTAATCCAGTGTACACCTGGCGTATATAAAAGTTTGTGGTGTTGTACATGTTCTTAGCGTTATGACAACATTCTTGAAAATAAGAATACATACGATGCCCTTTTTTAATCCAAATTTGAAGAGTTTTATAGTTTGATGGATTTTCCTTTGTCATTTTATTCACCTCCTTGTTAAGGATATTATAGCAAAAACAGAACGTATGTTTCTGTTTTTTTCTTGAAAATAAAATATTTCTTTCGATTCACCTCACCACCTTCACTTACGTTTAGAGGTGGGAGTCCTCTCGAAAGGCATGATAGAATACCAATTTCATTACTTCCTTAATTAAAAAAGCATACCATTTACGGTATGCTTTTTTATGAAATCGGATAACGTACTGTAATACAAAACTCGCCTTGATTAACAGTTGTTCCTGTTGTAGTAATTCGAACGGTAGTAAAATATCGTACAGTGAAAGTACCACTACTTTGCGGTTGAACAGTAATGGTATCAACTACTGTAGCACCTACTAAAAAATCAACTGTAATTGGAGCCGCACCTACATCATATTTCACGTAACCCGAACCATATACTTCTTGCGTAATATTATTTGTATATACAATTTGAGTACCAGCACCTGTAATAGACCAGTCTGTACATACTTGATCTTGTACAAGCGTTTTATTAGAACAACAAGACAAACTGGAACTTCTCATTCCCATTTTGATCCTCTCCTATTCTGCTATGAAAGTGGATAACGTGTTGTAATACAAAATTCTCCTTGATACGTTCCAGCAGGTGTTGCAGGTAACACAACTTGTATACTATCAAAGCGGCGATACGTAAAAGCAATACTCGTTCCTGGGTTTAATGTTTGTGTATCTATTACAGCACCAGCAGAATCCAGCGCTTCTACAGTAATTGGGCCTGGTCCAACATCATATTTAACAAAACCAGTACCCACTACGTTTTGGTTAATATTATTTGTATAGAGAACATTATCAATTGCTGTTGCAACTACAGTAGCAGACCACGGACTACACACTTTATCTTGTACATAATTTTTATCTGGACAACAAGTTAATGCTGTCCCTGAGCACTCACAAGACATAGTTGTTTCCCCTCTCTCTTTTATATTCCCTATATGTGTATGTCCTTCAGAGTCTTTTGCCTGTACTATTCATCTATTTTCAAAAATTTAACCTGATTACTACTGACTAGATAGATTCCGTTCTATTTCTTTTTTTCATAAATTTATAGATTAAAATACCACCTACAAAAATAACCACGACTAGTAATATTGGTAACATATATTGTCCAACAACATCCGCCGCTTTTGCCCAATGCGGACCTAATTTCATTCCAAAATAGACATATAAAGTCGTTAACGGGAACATTGCTACAAATGTATAAATACTAAATTTCCATATATTCATTTTTGCCATACCACATGGAACAGAAATAAGCGTTCGAACTCCAGGTACAAAGCGGCCAACAAATGCTACAACTGGTCCATACTTCTCAAAGAAATCATCTGCTTTTTGAATTTGTTCTTCTTTAATAAAGAAGTATTTCCCGTATTTTATTAATAGAGGACGACCACCGTAATAACCGAGTGCGTATAACGTTAATGGTCCTGTCGTTCCGCCAAGTGTTCCAGCCAATACAGCTAGCCAAAAATTCATATCACCCTCGTACACCCAATATCCAACCATAGGCAAAACTACCTCTGCTGGAATAAATTCAAAAGTTAATGCTAACACAACTCCAAAATAAGAAAACTGCTTTAAAAACTCAATTATATCTAAAATAATTTGCTCCATATTTTCTATCCCAACTCCTATCCTACGTTTACGTTATGCTTTTCTTGTAATTGAACTGGCGCCATTTTTACAATTCGGTTCAAAATAAATAACACAATTCCAATATCATCTAAAATACCGATAAACGGTAAGAAGTCTGGAATTAAATCGAGCGGCATCACTACATAACCAACTAAAAAAGCAATGGATAAGATTTTCTTCTTTATTGAAACCTCTTTTGAAGTAAAAAAGTCAAATAGGAATGGAACAAATCGGCGAACATGAAATACAACTCTTAATCTACTAATAAGTTTTTTCATTTTTATATCTCCTCTCCTTGTATACAAAAAGGCCCCTACCAAATATGGTAAGGGTCCTAAAAAAGACAATAAGGGGCCTTTACCATTGCTGGTAAAGGTCTCACTAACAACGAAACGTTGCCAATAAAGCCGAGGGTTTCTCCCTGTAATGACGACTTTACTGTAATAAGTTACTCCCCTTTATATACACAATTTTATACAATCACATTAAAATATTTTGGAGGGCTTGTCAATATATTTTATATCCCACACCCTTCTGCTTAACCTTCCGTAAAAACAAAAAACGTATAGGAAATTTCTTACTATCTCATAATATACATAATCATTTTTAAGGAAAGGAGAGGCTTTATTTGCATACCGTATGGAAAGGTGCACTCTCACTTGGACTATTAAATATAGGAATCAAACTATACAGTGCCGTAGAAGAAAACGATATAAAATTTTTGAGTCTCCATAAAGAATGCTTAACACCTATTAAATATAAAAAATTTGCTCCTGATTGTACGGATGAAGAAATTGATGATAAAGATATTGTAAAAGCCTATGAATACGCACCTCATAAGTACATTATTATGGATGAAAAAGAATTAGCTGCATTGCAAAAAGCTCACGAACCACGATCTATTCGAATTATATCTTTTGTCCAAAATAATGAAATTGATTCAGTTCTCTATGATCGTTCTTATTTTATAGGCCCTACTCCAGGACACGAAAAATCGTATCTATTATTAAAAGAAGCTCTTGAACGTACGAATAAACTTGGTCTGATCCATATTTCCATTAGAAAAAAACAACATTTAGCTATTATCCGTAACTTTGAAGATGGGCTTATATTACAAACCATTCACTATCCTAATGAAATTCGCGATATAACAAAAACACCTAACTTACCAAGTAACGAGAATTATCCTATCCAAAAACAAGAACTCACCGCGGCAATCAATTTAATCCACCATCTTACAAATCCTTTTGAACAAGAAATGTATACAGATGAGTATAAAGAAGCTCTTACCGAATTAATCGAAAATAAAGTTGAACAACAGGAAAAAACGGAAACAATCTCTCCTGCTCCAAACATCATCAATATTATGGAGACATTACAGGCAAGTATTGAACAAGCAAAAATAAAAAGAGAAAATAAAAAAGAACAAGAGGCCAAATAAGATTGACCTCTTGTTCTTTAAAGCGGATTACACTTCGGCATTTCAAGCCCAGACGATTGAGCTAATTTTAATAAGTAATAACATTCCTCTCTTGCCATATGATCTGCCATTCTCGCTGATAATTCACTTAATATTTCATTTGATAACTCCAATTCTTCAACTTCATGTAAAAAATGTGAAAATAATTTTAGTTCAAGTGAAACATCTTTTGTAAACTTCTTTAACGCTGGAAAATGGTGAAGCTCTGTTCTTAAATACCCTGTCATTTCAACTGCCTTCAAATAAAATTGTTCAAAGTGCTTCTCGAATTCTTCACTTTTCTCTTTTAATCTTTTTTCAACAAGATCTAACCCACCAGAAATAGAGCCTGCATGACCAGCTGCATCTGTTAACCAAACGAGATGATAATGCAGTTCATGAAAAACAGGTGGAATTTCCCCTTTCTTCAAAAACTCTAAAACCATTATATACTCTTCCACTTCGTTTACCATATGATTAATAAAAGTTGGCGTAAAATGAATGGTAATCTTCCCTTCCAACTGTTTCTGTATAATATTTAATTTAAACGTTCGTATTTCCTTTGCAGCTTGTTCTGCCTCTTTTGAAAATACAATAAGATTGACATTCTGAACTTTATTTAACAAATTCGTAAATGTTTCAACAAAATAAGTAGCTTTTTTTATATCTTCTTTTTCCTTCGGAGCTAACGCATCAAGTAAAAATTGCGAATGATCACTCAACACTTTTAGCCAAAATTGATGCTCAAATAACGCACTTTCTTCATAATTCCTCTCCACTAAATCCCCTCCGTTTATTCGTCCTTTTCTATTACTTCAAGTTTATATCCATCTGGGTCTTGTACTACAATACTCTTCTCACGTTTATTTTCTGTATATAAAATTTCATAAAACGCTAGCTTCTTTTTTAACTTCTCTATGTTAGAAATCGAAAATGTTATAACCTCACATGAATTCATAACACTCTTCTCCTGTCCACCCAACATGCGATTCATAACAAAACTAATTCTCGTTGAATCAGCATCATACCAAACCCCTGTTACATCTGATTGTGGTCTTTCTAAACTAGGTTTGATCCCTAAAATCCCTTCGTAAAAATACAAAGTTTCCTTTAAGTTTTTCACTTTCAATACAATGAATTGTTTCACAGTCTCCACATTCATTCCCCCCGTACCTATTACTTTTTTATATGTGTCATAAATGCTCATTATGTCTGAATAGAATACATAGTAATGAACATTTAAGGAGGTTTATTCGTGAATCAATATATGAGATCATTCGTGCCCTATCATAGTCCTCTCGATCCTTGTCCTCCTATCGGAAAAAAA
This sequence comes from Bacillus sp. CCNWLW194, assembly GCF_037120585.1. Taxonomy (NCBI): domain Bacteria; kingdom Bacillati; phylum Bacillota; class Bacilli; order Caryophanales; family Bacillaceae; genus Bacillus; species Bacillus sp. CCNWLW194. Next base: position 86,376 of record NZ_JBBBBL010000013.1, read on the forward strand.
TATTATTCTACTCCTCCTAATTTATTTTTAGGCTTTCAACCGCCAAACTTACCGCAATTCACGCCAAAAGAAGCACTACAAAAAGGGACTTTATGGCCTGTTTTTTATGACTATTATGAAAATCCTTATAAAAAAGGGCGGTGACTATTGACGTGAATCAATCGCTACCAGAAGAATACTATCAGCTTTTACTGGAGCTTCAAGAACTGGACTTTGTACTAGTTGAACTTACTCTTTATTTAGATACACATCCAGATGACACTGCTGCTATTAATCAATTTAATGACTTTTCCTATAAACGAAGAGTATTAAAACAAAAGATGGAAGAAAAATACGGACCACTCCAACAGTTTGGAAATAGCTATTCTAATGCCCCTTGGGAATGGAGCAAAGGTCCTTGGCCATGGCAAATATAAAGGAGAGAAACTATGTGGATTTATGAAAAAAAATTGCAATACCCAGTTAAAGTAGGAACTTGCAATCCAGCACTCGCAAAATTATTAATTGAACAATATGGCGGTGCAGATGGAGAGTTAGCTGCTGCACTCCGTTACTTAAATCAGCGATATACAATTCCCGATAAAGTCATTGGCCTCCTTACCGATATTGGTACAGAAGAATTTGCTCATCTTGAAATGATTGCTACGATGGTTTATAAGCTGACGAAAGATGCGACTCCTGAACAGATGAAGGCAGCTGGTCTCGATCCTCATTACGTCGACCATGACAGCGCACTTCACTACCATAACGCAGCTGGTGTTCCATTTACTGCAACCTATATACAAGCTAAAGGCGATCCAATTGCCGACCTATACGAAGATATTGCGGCTGAAGAAAAAGCACGGGCCACATACCAATGGCTTATTAACCAATCTGACGATCCCGATATAAATGATAGCTTGAGATTCTTACGTGAACGAGAAATTGTCCATTCACAACGTTTCCGAGAAGCAGTTGAAATTTTAAAAGAAGAACGTGATAAAAAAATATTTTTTTAAAACACATATCCTAGCGATATGTGTTTTTTTACGTTTAAAGTTAAATCCTTCCTATATTAAGCATATAAATAGTATATTTATTCAATTTTACGCATTATTTTAAAATATTTTTAAAATTCCCTATTGCTTTCTAGTCATCAGACCTTTAAAATAATAACAGTTACTCGACAAATTGTTTGAATTTTCGACAAAAACACTCATTAGGAGGAGTTTCTTTATATGCGTACAACTTTAAAACCAGCGCAAATACTTTCGATTAGTTTATTACTATTCGCAGTTTTCTTCGGTGCTGGTAATATGATTTTCCCGCCTCTTCTCGGTCTTTCTTCCGGAGAAAATATGTGGATTTCCATTACAGGATTTATTATTACAGACGTCGGTTTATCTTTACTAGCTATCGTCGCTGTTGCCCTTGCCGGTGGTAGTTTTAACACTTTAGCAAGCCGTGTTCATCCAAAATTCGCAGCAGTATTCGCTATCATTATTTATCTTTCAATCGGCCCACTATTTGTTATTCCACGAACTGGATCTGTATCTTACGAAATTGGGATTGCACCACTTTTCCCAGACCAATGGTACTCTATGTTAGTTTTTAGTGCAATTTTCTTTACAGTCGCCTACTTCTTATCATTAAATCCATCAAAATTAGTAGATCATATCGGAAAAATATTAACGCCAATTCTACTTGTAATTATTGCAATTATGGCAACAAAAGCGATTCTTTCACCAGGAACGTTTGCAGAACCTGTTGGTGACTATAAAGAAATTCCATTTTTCAAAGGATTTCTTGAAGGATTTTTAACATTAGATGCAATTGGTGCTCTCGTATTATCAACAATCGTTGTAAATGCAATTCGCCAAAACGGTATACAAGAGAAAAAATCGATCGCAAAATATACAATTATTTGTGGGAGCATTGCAGCTCTATTCTTAACAATTGTTTATTTCTTACTTGGTTATATCGGCGCTTCAAACGGCAACTTAGGACAATTCGAGAACGGTGGTCAACTATTAGCTACTGTTATGTACCAGTTCTTTGGGACAAGCGGTAATGTTTTATTAAGTATCGCAATTATTTTTGCATGTTTAACGACTGCAATTGGTGTTGTAAGTGCATTCGCCAACTATTTTGCAACAGTACTAACAAACGTTTCCTACAAAAAGCTCGTACTATACGTTTGTATTTTTAGCTTCGTGATTTCAAACTTAGGATTAAGTTTATTAATCAAAATTACATTACCTGTATTAATTATTTTATATCCAATTACAATCATTTTAATTTTCGTATCATTTATTGACAAATATACGAAACGTAAACCTTCTGTCTACATCGGAGCAATGATCGCAGCATTCCTTATTAGCTGTATTCATGCACTGGATAATGTGGAAATGATACCAAGCTTTATTGCTAATATCGTACACACCATTCCTTTTTATAGCTTAGGAATTGGTTGGATTATTCCAGCAATCATCGGTGGTATAATCGGATACTACATTCCCCAAACAGAAGCTGAAGGTGAAGTTTCTACAAAATAAAGAAAAGAAGCAAGCATGAAATCCATGCTTGCTTCTTTTTCTCTTCACATCGTATGTTTAAAAGTAAATAACTCTTCTTTCGACTGCACAACAGATTGTTCCTCTTCTACAACATCCTTCTTTAGCTCTCCTCCTAACCTTACTTTCATCATCGCCTCTTCGATACTTTTTACAATCATATTTCCTGAAAAAATAGTAAGTCCAAAAAATGTAATCGGAACGAGAGGGATCCACGGATTCACTGTTAATGATCTAAAATAGACTCCAATTAACCCTGACCATTCATGTGTGTAAGATTCTATTTCTTCTATCGGTCCTAAAAACTTAACCGTTCCGCCAAAGAATATTTCTAGTAACCCTAAGTGCAGTAAAATAGTAAGAGTCTGCGTAAACTGCTGAAAAAATACAAGTATAAACGTCATATAAAGATGCGGGAAAAGATGCTTTATAACAATATGTCTTCTCGATCCACCTAATATGCGCGCGGCATCAACAAATTCCTCCGTTCGCAATTTACGAACTTCCTTCGCAACATACAGTGCAATAACTGGCATTACAAGCATTACAAGTAAGATAACTTGAAACGAAGCCCTTTCAAAAAAGGTTGTTGTTTCCTCCCCACTTCCAAATGTACTTGCAAATTGAAGAAAAAAATACGCAATCATAACTGTCGGAATAACTGTAAAACTATCAAAGAAAGCTTCAATTTTTGAAAATCCTCTTTTTATGTACGTTCCGAGCACGACACCGAAAAATACACCTATTACCATTCTAAGTGCCGCAATTAAAATAGATATACCAATCGTCCATTTCGCGCCTTCAATGACTAAATGTAACAGGTCATACCCTTTCCGATCTGTCCCAAGTAAAAATTGTAATGAAGGTGAAAAAGGTGGCACTTGTGGATTTTCATCCGCATCATATTGCAATGTAACTTGTCTAATGTGCCCATCATTCCATAACGTATTTCCAATGCTCAACAGAACTAATATGAGAAGAAACCCAATGCTTATCCAAAATCTTTTATCACGTTTTATATACGTCCACATATTATAATCTCTCCTTCATCGCAGCCGGAATGAGATAATGAAACAATTTAAATAAAATAAAAATCGGAATATAAATAAGCAGTACACTCACGATAAAAACTTCAACTCTAATACCCTCATACGATTTCAAAAACATAAAAATACCACCCGTATTAAAAATCCATTCTATAATATATAAATTAGATAACATAAAAAAGATATTCGTTTTCGCAAAGAATAATGTACTAAGCAACACATTTCGTAAAATATGACGATTTAAAATATGAAAGCGCCCCAGCCCTTTCGCCTTAGCAAATAGTACATAATCTTTTTCTAGTTCATTTTCAAAACGAAGCACGACCATTTTTACAAACATAATCGTAGTCGGGATGCTCAAACACAATATTGGCAACCCCCTAATCGACTCGCCTCCAATTGAAGCAATTTGAAAAGGTAAAAAACCTGTTTGTTTAAAAAACCATACAACTAAAATTTGTGAACCTAAAATAAGAAGAATATCTGGAATGGATTCTAGAAAGATGAGAAATGATTTAATTCGATGTTGTAGACGCGATGAACTACTCATAATTACATAAACAATACAAAATGCTACCAATAATGAAATGAAAAAAGCGGCTAAAAAAATAATAATCGTTTCTTTATAATGGACGAACAACTGCGGAAATAAAAATTTACCTCTCACATATTGCAAATTGGAAATATCCATTAAGTTCGTAAATATTTCTTTTAAACTCTGTATGTACTTCGATGCGTTCAGCTCAAATCCATAAAATAATTTCGGCAGAGCCCCTAAAATAATAATACCCAAAATCGAAATAAGAAATTGAATCGTCACTTCCATTCCATTCAAAAATACTTTTTTGACCATTTTCGCCCTTCTCTCTCTATAATTTACCCCTTAATTTTATTCTTAATTTTCTGAATTGTAAATATTCAATATATAAAAATCGCTAGGTTATGACCCTAACGATTCTTTGTGTACCTGTTTTTCTCTTTTCGCAAACGGCATATACAAAATAAAACATCCAATAAGCGCTGCGAGTTCTAATGAAATAATATAGTAAGGATGCGGTCCTAACATATCAAGTAATGAAGCAGTTTCTGGCTTATGAGCTAAAAACATATAATTTCCACCCGTTTTGTAATTCACAAACGAAACAATTGGAATCAATATGTTTAAAAATATCATCGTGCGTTTAATAGATTGTACTGTCGGACGATACCCTTCTACCCAAGTCGTAAAGAGCGGTGCCCAAATGAGTAATACATGCGCGATGAAATATTCAATGAATCGAAAATGCGGAAAAGCATACTGCAAGTTCGGCGTTAAAATAGCTTGTGATGCACCAATAATTCCCGTAAAAAATACAATCTCATATATGCGATAACTTTTCGTTACAATCATAATTGACGCTAACAACAAACTAATCGTACACAACTCAAACGGTAATGAAGTGGCTAGCTCAAAAATCCCCGCTTTCCACTCCCACATATGAAGTCCAATTTCACTCCCTATAAATAGAAATGCAATCGCATATCGAACCGTTATATTCCACTCACTTTGACGTAATACATCTTGGTATTGATATAAAAAAACGATCCCCACCAACATAATAAATAATATAATGGCATGTTGCCTTGAGTATGGAATAAACGGTTTTAATGGATGTGCACTAAAATAAGCTTCCATCTTTTTTCCTCTCCTTCCTACAATATTATTGTAAGAAAAAAACGACGCGTCAATTCATTTGCTTAAGCTAGGACAACCTCTACCTTACATTTACATATTCATACCTTACAAAACTGTAAGGTTATTGTAAGCTAAAACGATTTGTCAGATTCTTCACCTCTTCTATACTGAATGTAGATACTAAAACGAACGAAAAGGTGATAAATAGATGAAGAAGAAAAATAAAGTGTTAATTACTAGTGTAGTAGCAATCGGTATTGCAGCTGGATCATATTTTGCATTTGCTGGCGGTGGTTCAGATGTTGCAATGGCATATAGCGGATATAAAGTAACAGAAAAACAAATTGAAAACGCGCAAAAATTTGGCGGTGAAGTCATTCCAAGCGGAATCGAAACAATTTCATTTGATCCAACAAAAGGTACGTATGAATTATCTGTAAAAAAAGATGATGAAGTGAAAAAAGGTCAACTCCTTTTTAAATATAATGACCCTACTGCGAAACAAGGTGTAACAGAAGCAGAAATGCAAAAGAAAATTGCACAAAAAGAAGTAACATTGTTCCAAAAACAAATTGATACAGCGAAACAAAAATTACAAAAAGATAAAAATGCAGGCCTTCCCGCTGAAGCATTAAAAGCATCCGAAATCGAAGTGCAACAATTAGAATCACAACTTGAAATGAAAAAGTTTGAAGTTGAAAAAGCTGATGAAATGATTAAAGCAGCAAAAGAGAAAGTAAATACACTTTCTGTAACAAGTCCTGCTGATGGCGTAATTGATGATATCGTAAAAATTGCTGATGAAAAAACAGGTATGAGCGGCATTACACTTCGTCACGCTGGTCCATTTAAAGTAAAAGGTCAACTTTCTGAATATGAGCTTGCTAGTATGAAAGTTGGGCAAGAAGTAACTGTTTCATCAAAAACGGTCGCTGGTAAGACTTGGACAGGAAAAGTAACAGAAATCGGTTCTACACCATTAAAGAGTATGGATGAAAACAAAACAGTTTCTAACTATCAATTCACTGTCACATTAGATAATAGTGAAGAATTACAAAACGGCTTCCACGTTTACGTAACAAGTAAATCTGGCGAAGCAACTGGTACGATTGTTCCGAAAAGTAGCATCGTGAAAAAAGGTGACAAAAATATTGTCTTCGTTGTAAAAGATGGCAAAGCGAAAGAACAAGCGGTTACTATTGAATTCGAAACAGATAGCGAAGCAAAAGTTTCTGGAGTGAAAAAAGGAGAACAAATTATCTCTAAACCTGAAAAAGACTTAAAAGATGGTATGGAGGTTGTCGTTGAATGATTAACTTAAAAGGCATCACGAAATCTTTCCAAAATGGTGCAGAATCCGTTCAAATATTACACGGCATTGACGTAACACTGAACCAAGGAGAATTCACTTCTATTATGGGACCATCTGGTTCTGGTAAATCAACATTAATGAACATTATCGGTTGCTTAGATAAACCGACGACAGGTGCATACGAACTAGCTGGTCAAAATATTTCAAACATGTCTGAGACAGAACTTGCACGCGTTCGTAATAAAGAGATCGGGTTCGTATTCCAAAACTTCATGTTATTACCGAGACTTACAGCACTTCAAAATGTAGAGCTACCTCTTATTTACGCTGGAGTCGATAAAAAAGAAAGACGTGAGCGCTCATTAGCTGCTTTAACAAAAGTAGGTTTAGCTGATCGTGCCACTCACCTGCCGAACGAATTATCAGGTGGACAAAAGCAGCGTGTCGCTGTTGCACGTGCAATCGTAAATAACCCGAAATTCATCTTAGCCGATGAACCAACGGGAGCGCTTGATACGAAAACAAGTACACAGATTATGGACCTCTTTTACGAATTAAATAAACAAGGCTCAACAATCATTATGATTACCCACGATCGTGAAATTGGGGAAGCAGCAGCCCGCCAAATTGTAATTCGTGACGGAAATATCGTCCAAGATTGGAGAGGTTAATTTTGAACACGAGTGAAAATATACGCATGGCCCTTTCCTCTATCTTTGCTCATAAAATGCGTTCTATCTTAACGATGTTAGGTATTATTATCGGTATTAGTGCCATTATTACTATCATTTCAATGGGTGATGGTACTAACGCAAAGTTTAAAAAAGAATTAGGCCAAGGAAAAGATAACGAAGTAACGATTTACTACAACAATCCTGACTATGGAACAGATAATGCCAAAATTACAGCTGATATGCTAAACCGTCTGCAAACTGTACCAGGCGTTAAAGATGTGTATCCTGATGTAAGTATGAAAGTAAAAGCATCTTCTGGTTCAAAAGATGTAAATCTTGACTTAAAAGGTGGAACAGGCGCCTTTATGACAGATTCGAAAATAAAATTAGTTCACGGTCGTGAATTAAACGACAGCGAATTAAACCAAGCAATCCCTGCTGTTATATTAAATGAAGAAGCTTTCAACAAATTATTTAGTGGTTGGGAATCAAATCAATACACAGATATAAAAGGAAAGCCGTATAAAATAGTCGGTGTATACGAAACGAAAAACGACTTCGGAATGCCTATGCCTGAAGGTTATACGTCACTTGAAAACGCGCCTGTCATTTCAGGAGTAAATGAGTATGACTCTGTAAGATTAACAATGACCTCTCCGACAGAGCGTAAAAGTGTAGAAAAACAAGCCGTTTCTGTTTTAAACGAAATGAAAGCTCCTAAATTTGAGCATAAATTCGAAGCACAAGACTTAGGTGAATTTACAAAGCAATTAGATGAATCAATCGGTATGATGAAGATGGTATTCGGTGGTATTGCCGCTATTTCCTTACTTGTTGGTGGTATCGGTGTAATGAACATTATGCTTGTATCTGTAACAGAACGTACACGTGAAATCGGTATTCGTAAAGCACTTGGTGCGACGCGCGGTAAAGTGTTAACACAATTCTTAATCGAATCTTGTATTTTAACAGGACTCGGTGGTTTCATCGGATTCATGCTCGGTATCTTCTTCGCTTGGATCGTCTCAATCTTTGCCGGATGGCCACTCGTTGTCTCAAAAGAACTTGGACTTCTTGCAGTAGGTATCTCAATGTTAATCGGTATTATATTCGGTCTACTACCAGCTAACAAAGCTGCAAAACTGGATCCAATTGAATGTTTACGATATGAATAAATAAAAAACGTAGGAGTTTACACTCTTACGTTTTTTATTTATCTATTAAATCGTGTTTCTTCTATTATATATGTTTCACGTTATAAACACCTTTAATTATTTTAACCTACTAAAGCTATTATAGAATCCTATTATTGCAAAAATAATATGTGACAGACCAAAATCAAGGCGTAATTTTTTCCATACCTCGACTTATTTTGTAACAATTACGGCGATTTTTTATTAAATTTCACCTCATTTATATTCCTCCACAGCTAAAATAGTTATTTTTACATAACTAATCACCTGTTCCAACAGCAAAATACGTCATTTTCGTAACAGTTAAGAAATATTTATGTAACACTACAGAAACACTATTAACCTATTAGAAATTGAAATACCATCCATTTTATGTATAACATGCTCAAACCTCCCCTAAAAACTATAAGAAAGCGCTTTTAGGATATTACTGGAATTATTACAGAATATTAAAGCCCCGTTACGAAAGTTTTGTAATTCGATGTTTTTCGCAAATAAGAAAATAATGGTTGCTATAATGAGGTCAACGAAAACAAATGCAATGGAGGCTATTATGAAAAAATTTATGGGTATAGCAACAGCAGCGGTTTTTGGTCTTGGGATTTTCACAACATCTGCTAAAGCAGAAACAATCGTAACGACTGATGTACTAAATGTACGAGAAAACCCAACTACTGAATCAAAAGTTGTAGGAAAATTATTAGATGGATATAAAGTTAACGTTTTACATACAGAAAACGGATGGTCAAAAGTGAAATTGAATAGCGGTAAAGAAGCTTTCATTAGCGCTGACTACACAAAAGACACTTACTACGTAACAGCAAACGTATTAAACGTACGTGCTGGTGCAAACACAGACTCAGAAATTCTTGGTAAATTGAAACAAGATGATGTAATTGAAACAACACACCAAGTTGAAAATGATTGGATCCAATTTGAATATAACGGAAAAACAGCTTATGTTCATGTTCCTTACTTAACAGGTAAAGCTCCAATTAAAGTACAGCCAGTAGTTAAAGCTGAAAAAACAACTAAAGTTCAAGATACAGCTAAAGTTCGTGAAGCAGTTAAAGCTGGTGAAGTAGCTGAAACTCAAGCAAAAGCTAAAGCTCAGGCAGCAACTGAAGCTCGTGAAGCAGCTGAAGCTCAAGCAGCGGCTAAAGCTCAAGAAGCAGCTAAAGCTCGTGAAGTAGCTAAAGCTCAAGAAGCAGCTAAAGCTCAGGCAGAAGCTGAAGCTCAAGCAGAAGTTAAAGCTCAAGAGGCAGCTAAAGCTCGTGAAGCAGCTAAAGCTCAAGAAGCAGCTGAGGCTCAAGCAGCGGCTAAAGCTCAAGAAGCAGCTAAAGCTCGTGAAGCAGCTAAAGCTCAGGCAGAAGCTGAAGCTCAAGCAGAAGTTAAAGCTCAAGAGGCAGCTAAAGCTCGTGAAGCGGCTAAAACTCAAAAACCAGCTACACAACAACCTGTTGCAAAAGAAACTGAAACAAGTGCACCATCATCTTCTCGTGAGTTACGCGTTGTAGCAACAGCTTACACAGCAGATCCACTTGAAAATGGTTATAAAGCAGGCGACCAAGTAAAATCAGCTTTAGGTCACAACCTAACAGCTAATCCAAACATGAAACTAATCGCAGTTGATCCAAGTGTCATTCCATTAGGTTCAAAAGTATGGGTTGAAGGTTACGGAGTAGCAATCGCTGGTGATACTGGTGGAGCTATTAAAGGAAATAAAATTGATGTTTTAATGCCTGATAAAGGCACATCAAGTAACTGGGGACGTAAAACAGTTACAGTTAAAGTATTAAACTAGTTACCATATAAAAAAGAGTCAGTCTCATTGAGGCTGACTCTTTTTGCATTCCTTCTAAAGGAAAATATACTTCTACCTGAAATTATATCAATGATTTTTCAAATATATCTATCGTAACCTACAATATATCAACGATTTTTCGAATATATCTATCGTAACTTATAATATATCAACTATTCGACAAGGGATATCGATTTACCGACAAACTTTGACATTACAAAGTACTTTATGATAAAAAGGCTGCCCAAAATTCGGACAGCCCCCTATACTTCCCTATTCCACACAAGTAAACTGTGTCCAAGCTCCTACATAATCTAGTAAGAATAACTCTTCTTCCGCTATTGTGCCGACGATATTTTTCCGTTCATCTATCGGCATTTCTTTTAGAATGATTTGTAGTTCGCCTTTATACTTACCAAATGAGTTGTTACCAATTACAACTTGCCCTCTTTCCTGTAGTACACTTTCGCGCACCGGGAAGTCATAGTCTTTGTATCTTTTACGTACTTCTGTAGAACGTACCATATATTCTGTTATGTCACCACGTCTTACGTGTAATTCTTGCAGTGTCGCTCTCTTCTCTACTTCAGTCGCTTCGTCTACAAAGTTTACTTTTAGCTGTAACATGTAACGATTTAAGTTTCCTAGTTTCTCTAACTCTTCTTCACTTGCATAAGCATTTCCGATAATCACATCATCAATTAGCCCTGTTGCCCATAAATGTTTCGCTTGTACTTCAATTGGTAAATTACGATGCCCTTCTAACGTACATAATCCGTCGTTAATATCCCATGGACCGATGTTAGCTGCATGTGACGTAATAAATGCTGCTGTGCGAATACCATGTTTTTTAAAGCGTTCACTACAGCGAATGAAATAGTCATACGGAAGTCCAGTAAATTTTTGCGGATAGAAGTTATGACAACCAATTAAAGCTGGCTTATTCGCTTGATGCGAAAGAATATTTTCTAAATACGCAATATCGTTACTTACATTTAGCTCAATTTTTAAACCATACGGATTATTCGTCATTTTCGCTTCTGTTAATCCGTCAAATCCTAAATCTAAACGAATACCATCTGCACCTAACTCTGCGAAAAATGATAGATCACTATAACTAATACCGAGCTGATCAAAGACAGCTGGAGCTACATCTAAAATAACTTCCATATTGTTATCTTTTGCATGATTAATAATTTCTTTAAATTCAGCTACAATTTCTTCTTTCGGACGATTCACAGATAATAGACATGTAAATATTCTTGAAAAACCGTGGCGTGCCGCTGCCGAAATGTATGCCATATCTTTTTCTTTCGTTGAATGCTCTGGATAAAGTGAAATTCCTAATTTACGCTCCATGCTTTTGCATCTCCTTCACACGTTGTATTAATGCCATGCTCGTAAATCTATATTTTGCAGATAAACATGTTGCACATAAAATCGTTGGTACGATGATAACGTACGGTGATTGTAAGCTTAGCATTACATAGGCACCCATTGAACTACCGATAAATAAAATTGATACGAGTAGTAACACTAATAACGATTTACTTTGTACCCATTTTGAATAATGTGCGATACACTGTCCCGCTACAAATGTAATTAAGATGATAATTGCTCCGAGCATTCTGTTTTCTCCTCTCCTGCTAATTGTTGTTTCTCATACATTTTGAAGAATGGATAGTAAATAACGAATGAGATAACAAAGTTAACAAGTACAAGTACACCAGCCATAATTGTCCAGTCCGTACTAATAATCGCTGCAATTGGTGCTAACATCGTAAATGGCAACTTCGCCATCATCATCGGAATCATACCTGAAACCACTGCGAAATATGATACTGTCGTTGTCACTAACGGTGTAATAACGAACGGAATAATTAAGATTGGGTTCATTACAATTGGTGCCCCGAAAATAATCGGCTCGTTAATATTGAATAAACCTGGTACAAATGATAATCTACCTAACTCTTTTAAGAACTTAGATTTAGAGAACATAAACATAATTACTAAAGCTAACGTTGAGCCTGATCCACCGATCCATACGAACCATTGAATAAATTGCTCTGTAAATAAGTTTGGTAACTGATGTGCATTTCCTGTAGCTGTGAATACTTCCATATTTTCAAGAATTGCTGAATCCCACATCGGACGAATGATTGGTCCTAAAATCGCTGGTCCATGTATACCGAATGACCAGAAGAACACGATTAAGAATACTGTTAATAAACCGCCGAATAAATTATTTCCTACTAATACTGATTTTAATGGTGCGATTAAATATGTGATCGTTGTATTTACATCAAATTTTAAACCGTAACGAATGCCCCAGAATAAAAGAATAACGACTAGAGTTGGAATTAATGCTGCAAACGAGTTTGCAACTGCTGGTGGTACACTATCTGGTAATTTAATCGAGATATTATGCTTAATCATAAAGTGATAAATTTCTACTGCAATTAATGCTGTAACAATTGCGCCGAATAAAGATGTTGCACTTAATGTTCCTACTGAAATATATCTACCTGCATCAATAACACCTGGCACAGCTTTCGTGATTTGAATTGGTTCAACCGATGCTAGTAAAAAGGCGAGTACGGATAATAATCCTGCACTTAATTGATTGAGCTGATAAAAGTTGGCGAGCGAAGCCCCTACCCCAAATGCTGCGTATAATGCCATTAATCCTACTGTAAATCGGAATGGAATATCTAAAATATGACGAAACGGTGCAATCCACTCCATATATGCATCAATCGGTAAATTTAAAAAGATAACGAAAAATGATCCGACAATCGTTAACGGTAATGTAGAAATAACCCCGTTTCGAATTGCTAATAAATGTCGCTGTCCCGCAATCTTTTGCGTTGTTGGCATAATCTTTTGTTCCATAAAACTCATAAATCCATTCATCAATACCCCTCCTCTTTCTCTTTTCTACGAAAGAACAAAATAAAGTTATAACATTATAATGTTTATATTTAAAAAAATATAATTATGCTAAAACTAATTGTTCTGCTTGCTTAAGCACTTTCAAACCATCACACATGCCATAATCTCGTTGTTCTATAATCGCAACTGGTATATTATATGAATTTGCAAGAAACTCTACCGCTGGAAATAAATATTTCACTTGCGGACCGATTAAAACGACATCAGCTTCCTTAATTTCAAGCTTCACTAGTTCTGAATCAACCGCCTTAATTTTATAATTCTTTCCTTGCTTCTTTGCTTCTTCTTGCATTTTTCTTACGACCATACTCGTTGACATACCTGCTGCACAACATAATAAAATGTACATCTTATACTGTCACTTTCTCTTCCACTCGTTTATGAAGAGTAATAAATTCTTCCGCAAGTTCTTTCACTGTAATTGCATTCATTAAATGATCTTGTGCATGCACTAACAGTAAACTTATTTCTGCATGATTTCCTCTTGCTTCCTCTTGAATTAAATCCGTCTGAATACGATGAGCTGCTGAAATTTCTTCACTAGCAAGTTTCATCTTTTCACTCGCATTCTCAAAATCTCCTTGTCTTGCAAAAGCAATTGCTTCAAGCGATGCGCTTCTCGCGTTGCCACCATGTAAAATTAACGCAAATGGAGTTTGCATATCAGTCATTTTAAATTCCCCCAAGCTATCTTTTTTCTATATTTTTATCTTATTATGAAAACGCATACAATTAAACATAAAAAACTTCCGTTATGTAACGGAAGTTTTTATATACTTTTTTAAACCAATAGTAAAATCTCTTGAAAATCTTCAATACCTTCAGTTTGAGTTAGTTTCTCTATCGTACTTTGACTAGACATAATATCATATAAAAAATCATAAAGCCGTTGTAAATCTTCATTATTATTGCGCTTTACACTAAATAAAATAATTAGTTGTACTTTTTTATCTCCCCAATCAACAGCCTTTTCAAGTGTACAAAACATCAAAAATGTTTCCGCACTTAATAACTGCATCGGATGAGGAATCGCAACTAAATTCCCAACCGCTGTCGGAGATGTATTTTCTCTTTCCATAACAGAACCATAAAAGTTTTCTGGTACATAGTTTTTCTCAGCAGCTTTCTCACATAAAAACTGAATTACCTCTTCTTTCGTAGAAGCACTATGATTTAAAAAGATTAAATCTTTCTTAATATATTGCTGTACACTATTATTCACATGCGTAAACAACTGCTGACCAATCGATTTAATCTCTTTATCATCAAATATTGAGTTCACTTTTATAACCGGCACAGGCAAACCACTCGGTATATGAATTGTACTAATAATACAATCTATTTTATCTTTATAAAGTTCTTCTACTTTCAATTGATAATAACCTGTAATACCTACAATCTCTAATTTATCTCGGAACTGTGATAAAATTTTATATTTCAATAGCTGGGCGCTTCCTTGACCAGTCGCACAAACTAATAAGCATCTTTTCTTTTGATTCTGTTCCTGTAAACGGCTCATCGCTCCGCCGAAATGAATCGCAATATAACCAATTTCACTTTCCGGAATCGACTCACCTGTATATTCACCAATTATATCTCCAACGAGAACCGCAATTTCAAAAGCATACGGATAATTCTTTTTTACTTCTGCCAAAAGAGGATTTCTCGTATTTAACTTATACTTCAAACGGTTTAATAACGTTTTTAAATGAACACCAAATCCAAATAATAATTCTTCATCATAATAAAAAATAAGATTCCGTTCTTCTGCTACTTTAAAAAGAATATGTTGCATGAATGCATATAGATCTTTCCCTAATAGTTCTTCCACATTTTCATAACGATCTTTTGCTGTAACAGCAGTGCTTAATAAATGCATTGTCACATATAAAACTTCTTCTTCTGGAAATGAAAGATGCAACTCTTTCTCTAAATCCCCTACAATCTGTTTCGCAATTGCATATTCTTTCTTTATTATAAGTTCAGCTTGCTCCTTATTCAGCCCTTTCATATAATGCTGATCCTCACAACGCTTTAATGCGATTGCAATATGAATAACTAAATTATCAATTTCTATATCTGATAAATATATCGTCCCTCCCTCAATATACTTTAATATAACCGAACGGATAAGCGGTATATGAGGTAACGATAAATATGTATCACTCTGCTCAAATTGCTCATGAAACGGAGTATGGTCATAACGCGGTAAACCATATTGTGATAAACAAGAACGAATATGAAACTCCTCACCCACAATACGTATACCATAATACGGTCTCTTTTCAATTTGCAGTTTATAGCGACCACATATATCTGTAACATCTTTCATAATTAAATTCACAGTCGATTTACTCACATAAATCTCCTCTGCTAACTGTGAAAGCTTCACATATCCCTCTGTCGTTAAAATACGTTGCAGAATGTAAGCTACCCTTTCTTCATAAGAAGATGGGATCTTTTCCGTCTGCTTTTGAAATAGACTCATGCAAAACTCTTCAAACTTCTTCGTTTGTATAATTTCTAGTTCGTATCCAGTCCCTCTTTGCGATTCAATTTTCGCTCCGTTTTCTACCAATATATCATTTAATAATTTTATATCTTTTTGAATCGTCTTCGTTGATACATGTAAACGGCTTGCTAAAAAAGCTCGATTTAACATCGATTTCTCTTCTAAAAACTCTTCTAAAATAGAAATTAATCGCTGATGCACCTTTGTCATAGCTCTTCCTCTCACTCTATATATATAAAAGGGAAAAAGCTGCTGAAGTCAGTAGTTTTTCCCTTTGATTTTATCTATTTCTTTAATGTAAATCCGAATTTATCCCATGCTTGTAAATAATCTAATAAGAAAATTTCCTCTTCCACAATTCGGCCAACTACATTTGTTTTTCCTGTATTCACCATGTCTTTTAATGCAATTTGTAATTCGCCTTTATATTGACCATATTGCTCATTATCAATTAAAAGATCGCCACGCTTAATTTCGCGCGTATTATGAGGTTTAAACTCTTCTTTTTTATATTTCACACGGCTTTGTGTCGAGCGAATCATATATTCAGATACATCCCCGCGATAAAAATGAGGTTCGTCTAATACGATAATTCTTTCTAGTTCTGTCGTTGTATCATATAACTCTATATCAAATGTTTGTTTCTCTTTATTTAATGCACCTAGTGCCTCTAATTCTTCTTCTGACGCATATGCATTCGCAATAATAACATCATCAATTAATTCCGTCGCAAATAAATGCTTCGCTTGTGTTGTCATTGGTAATTCACGATGCTTCTCTAACGTACATAATCCTTCTGTTACTGGCCAAGGTCCATATGTTGCATCAAATGATGAAATAAAAGTAGCCGTTCTCATACCGTAATCTTTAAATTGTTTCGAGCATTTAATAAAATGATCGTATGATAATCCTGAATAACGATGCGGATAAAAATTATGGCAACCAATTAAATTTTCGCGATTTGGTCTATGGCTCATAATATTATCTACATACTTCGTACCGTTACTCATATTAATCTCAATTTTTAAGCCGTATGGATTGTAAGTCATAATCGATTCTTCTAAACCAGAGAATCCAACATCTAAACGAATACCGTACGCACCTAGTTCATGGAAGAACGATAAATCATTATACGAAATACCTAGTTGTTCAAAAACAGCTGGACTAATATCAACTAACACTTGGAAACCTAATGCATTTGCATGAGAGATCGTTTCTTTAAACTCTTCTATAATTTTCTCTTTTTCACCATCTACAGATAATAAACATGTAAATACACGATTAAATCCGTATTTACTTGCTAATGTTAAATACTCCTTGTCTTTCTCTACTGTTGAATGTTCTGGATAAATAGAAATACCTAATCGTCTCATATGTACACGCCTCTTTCTTCATCATATTGTAAACCTTTTCAAATATATGTAGCGAAAAAGTATATATCCCCTTCTCTTCCACTATCCTTTGAATCCGCTTTCGTTAAAGAAAAAATAATTTCTATCATTCATAATAATTACTAGTCTATACATCTATACTTTACATCTTTTTTTCATAGTTGTGTAGTCTTTCCACAAATTTGTCAGTTTTTTTACCTCGAAAATTGTTGTACGTTTTCAAGGCACCTTCCTTGACTGTTACATTGACCAATACATATACTCGAAAGAAAAGAGAATTTTTTTATATAGGGGATGAATATATGGGAGAAGCAATACTCGTAAAACGAGAACCGTTATGGACGAAAGAGTTTTTTGCGCTAATTCTGGCAAACTTATGTATGTTTTTAGGGTTTCAAATGTTAATTCCGACTTTACCTGTTTATGTGAAAGAAATTGGCGGCACAAGTTCCAATATCGGATTTGTTGTCGGTATGTTTACCGTTGCAGCACTTTTTGTTAGACCGCTAACTGGGAACGCCTTGCAGAAATTCAATAAAAAAATCATTTTAATGATTGGCACTGCTATTTGTTTACTCGCTATGGGTAGTTATCTTTTCGCTTCAACTGTTTTCCTATTGCTTGCCGTTCGAATTTTACATGGAGCTGGTTTTGGTATTACAACGACTACATACGGAACTGTCGTTTCAGATTTAATTCCGCAAGCTCGCCGCGGTGAGGGCATGGGATATTTCGGACTTTCTGGAACAATTGCAATGGCGCTCGGTCCACTGATCGGACTTTGGCTTATGCAAACATATAACTTCACGATTCTTTTTTTATGTGCACTTTCCTGTACAATTGTTTCATTAATATTAACGAAACTACTTCAAATCAAAAAATCGCCACAACCACCGAAGCAAACATCCGGTACCTTTCTCGATGGTTTTATTGAGCGCAAAGCTTTACTTCCTTCATTATTAATATTATGTATTACATTAATGTACGGAGGAATCGGAAGCTTTATTACGTTATTTGCTACGGAAGTCGGCATTGCTGATATAAGCCTCTTCTTCTTATTTAATGCACTTGCAATCGCTGTTACTCGTCCATTTTCTGGAAAGTTATATGATGCGAAAGGTCATTCATTCGTTATAATTCCAGGAGTTATTATTACGTTTACAGGTATTATTTTATTGTCGTATACGACTACTATTCCAAGCTTAATTATTGCAGCAGCATGCTACGGAAGTGGTTTCGGAGCGATTCAACCTGCACTACAAGCATGGATGATCGACCGAGTAGCACCGCACCGACGAGGCGTTGCAACAGCTACATTCTTCTCAGCATTTGACCTTGGAATTGGTGCTGGCGCGATTATTTTTGGATTCATTGCACATTTTACAAACTACGCAACGGTATATCGCTATTCCTCTCTATTACTTATTGCTTTCCTCTTCATTTACATTACAAGTATAAGAAAACAAAAGCATGGTGATAAAAATACGGAAAAAGCTGCTGGATAATTCAGCGGCTTTTTTATCGTGTCAAAAGAATGGTTCTCCCTTATTTTGCTGTTATAAAACTACATGCATTTCCTACATATTTTTTTACCTTTCATCAAAAAATATACGATGAACTCACAGACGCTTTCCTTCATATACAAATGAAAAACACTATTCTAAAGAGTGTGATTTCTTTACAAAAATACGATTTACAAAAGATAAAAACCAATAAAATACAGCTGTTTCTTTAAAGAATTGTAAACTTTTCATCCCTTTGTAAATTTAGTGTAAATTTTACTGATAAATCGTTTACAGTGGCTCACGGTTTAGTTAATAATTACATCGTACATGAAATTTAAGGAGTGGAATGCGTGGAATACAATGTTCAAGATATGATCTTCCAGTTCATTGGTGGATTAGGTATTTTCTTATTCGGAATTAAATACATGGGCGATGGACTGCAACAAGCAGCTGGAGATCGTCTTCGCGATATTCTAGATCGCTTTACAACAAACCCACTTATGGGTGTACTAGCAGGTATGTTAGTTACTGTATTAATCCAATCAAGTTCAGGAACAACCGCTTTAACAGTCGGACTTGTAAGTGCCGGATTTATGACATTAAGACAAGCAATTGGTGTTATTATGGGTGCGAACATCGGTACGACAGTTACTGCATTTATTATCGGAATTAAAATCGGAGAATACGCTCTCCCAATTATGGCAGTTGGAGCTATCTTATTATTCTTCTTTAAAAATAAAAAAGTACATTCTTTCGGTCAAGTTATATTCGGTTTTGGTATGTTATTCTTCGGTTTAGAATTAATGAGCACAGGTATGAAGCCTCTTCGCTCTTTAGAATCATTCCAAGAATTAATGGTTAGCATGAGTGACAATCCAATTCTAGGTATCGTTGTCGGTACAGTTTTCACTTTAATTGTACAAAGTTCAAGCGCAACAATCGGTATTTTACAAGAACTATTCGGTCAAGGTGCAATCGATTTACAAGCTTCTCTTCCTGTATTATTTGGTGATAACATTGGTACGACAATTACAGCTGTATTAGCAGCTATCGGTACTTCTATTGCTGCAAGACGTGCTGCATTAGTTCACGTTATTTTTAATATCGTCGGTACGATTATCTTTACGATTTTATTAGTACCTTTTACAAGTTTAATTCAATATTTCCAAACGTCATTAAACTTAAATCCAGAAATGACAATCGCATTTGCACACGGAACATTTAATGTAACGAATACAATTATTCAGTTCCCATTCATCGCTGTATTAGCATGGATTGTAACAAAAATCATTCGTGGTGAAGATGCAGCTATTGATTTCAAACCACAACATTTAAATCCAATCTTTATCGAACAATCTCCAGCCATCGCTTTAACAGAAGTTCAAAAAGAAGTTGTCCGTATGGCTGAGTTTTCATTACATGGATTAAACGAAGCAAATCAATTTTTAAACACACAAGACAAAAAACACGCTGATATGGCTACTCAATTAGAAGGAGCTATTAACAATTTAGATAAAAAAATTACCGAGTATTTAGTTTTACTATCAGAAAAGCCGCTTTCACCTACAGACTCTGAGAAGCATTCAGTTCTAGCGGGTGTTGTTGGAGATATTGAACGTGTCGGTGATCATGTAGAAAACCTTGTAGAACTTGTAGACTTCCAAATTTCAAATCGTGTTTCTCTATCAGACGAAGCACTAACTGAATTAAATGAAATGCTTGAATTAACAATTTCAACATTACAAGATGCAATCAACGCTTTAACAAACTTCGATACTGAACTAGCACAAACGGTTATTGCAAAAGAACGTAAAATCGATCAAATGGAACGTGTTCTTCGTAAACGTCACGTATTACGTCTAAACGAACGTAGCTGTTCTGGCGATGCAAGTATCATCTTCGTTGATATGGTAAGTAACTTAGAGCGTATCGGTGATCACGCTGTAAATATTGCTGATGGTGTTTTAGGTGAACAAGGAAAAATCAATTTAAAACAATCATTATAATAGGAAAGAGACGCTAATGTAAGCGTCTCTTTTTCATTTCATATCATATTTACTATTGTTCTTCCTTTTAACTTTCCTTGCAATATAAGTGTAAACTTCTCATCTAACTCTTCTAATGTACATTCTTCTGTATAAGATAGTAACTCTTTATTTTCCCATTCACTTGCTAAGAGTGTCCATACATCTCTTCTCACATCCACTGGGCATTGCACAGAATCTACCCCTAAAAGGCTTATACCTCGCAAAATAAACGGGTATACCGTTGTTTGTAATTCCTGGCCGGCCACATTACCGCATGTCGTTACACAACCACCATACTTTACCGTTTTCAAAGCTGTTTCTAACATATGTCCACCTACAGTATCGATAACTCCGGCGTATATTCCTTTAAGCATTGGTCTTCCGGATTCATCATTCAATTCCGCGCGATGAATCACCTTTTTCGCCCCTAAACGTAGTAACATCTCTTCCTCTTCCATTTTCCCTGTCGCTCCTACTACGTTATATCCTAACCTACTTAAAATACTAACAGCCACACTCCCTACGCCGCCTGTAGCCCCCGTTACTAAAACATCGCCCATACTAGGCGTTACTCCTGCTCTAATAAGCTTATATACTGATAAAGCAGCTGTAAAACCTGCTGTCCCGTACATCATACTTTCCTTTAATGACATTCCCTCTGGCAAAGAGATAATCCAAGATGCTGGCACGCGAATATACTCTCCGAAACCACCAGAAGTATTCATACCTAAATCATATCCCGTTACAATGACTTGGTCTCCTAGCTTAATAGTTTCATCCTCACTACTCACAACTACTCCTGCTGCATCAATTCCTGGTGTATGAGGATATGTTCTCGTAACACCTTTATTACCTGTGGCTGAAAGAGCATCTTTATAATTTAATGAAGAATAATGAACCTGTATTAATACGTCTCCCTCAGGTAAACTACTTACTTCTCTCTCGACAACGTTTCTTACAAACTGCTTATTTTCTGTTTCGTTCACAACGATTGCTCGGAATGATGTATGATTCATTATGCTCTTTCTCCTTTATCCGTAAAATTCTTCTTTATTATATAGAAAATATACATACGGCTACTCATTTCTTCTTGGCTATATTTCAACAAATCTTACTTCTCTATTACTTTCTCATAATACATATTTTCATTTCTACTAAAACAACTTATACTTATTCTACATCTCAAAAATAA
The DNA here is from genome assembly GCF_037120585.1 of Bacillus sp. CCNWLW194. NCBI lineage: Bacteria > Bacillati > Bacillota > Bacilli > Caryophanales > Bacillaceae > Bacillus > Bacillus sp. CCNWLW194. The sequence goes on from NZ_JBBBBL010000013.1 coordinate 108,211, forward strand.
AATATAGAAAATCTGACTTTTTATAAATAAATTGAATTTTTACGAAATGTAAATGATTTGTAATGTTTTTTTTCGCTAAATTTCATTATAATAAGTGGATATGAGTGTCGTATTTCAATTCAAATGAAGGAGTACAAGAAATGGAGCAAAACCCATCTTTGCAAGAAAATACACGCAGTAAACCGAAAAATAGTAAGAAAAAAATAAAAATTATTATAAGCGTTATTCTATTCTTTTTAATAGTAGGTGGCGGTTATACTTGGTTTTTAGTAAATAAAGCATCTTCTGCTGTTCGAAATGCCGCACACGATTTAGCACGCGGTGATAAATCTGATTTACGTGATAAAGCTGTAAAACCTATTACGAACAATGTCTCTGTCTTAGTAATGGGTGTTGATGAAAGCGATGTCCGTGGGAAAGAATACGGTGAAGCTATAAGAACGGATGCACTATTACTTGCAACGTTTAATAAAGATAGCAAAACTGTAAAACTATTAAGTATTCCACGAGATACATATACTTATATTCCAGTGGAAAAGAAAAAAGATAAAATTACACACGCTCATGCATACGGTTCTACTAAAAACGGAAAAGATGGTGGACCACAAGCAAGTATTGATGCAGTTGAAAAATTACTAAATGTTCCTGTTGATTACTTTGTAAAGTTTAACTTCAAATCATTTATGAAAATTGTAGATGATTTAGGCGGTATTGAAGTCGATGTACCAGTTGAATTCACTGAACAAGATAGTAATGATAATGCTGATGCAATTCACCTGAAAAAAGGTGTTCAAAAGCTAAATAGTGAAGAAGCTCTCGCTCTTGCTAGAACGCGCCACATCGATAGTGATGCAATGCGTGGACAACGTCAACAACTCGTTATTGAAGCAATTTTAAAGAAACTAACAAGCGTTGGGTCTGTAACAAAAGTTGGTAATATTATTGATGATATTAACGGGCAATTCGTTACAAACTTAACATTCGATGATATGCTTTCATTCTATAAATATGGGGCGGATTCTTCAATTGAGAAATTACAAATTCAAGGTGACGACTGCTATATGGAAAAAGGTGACGATACATGTAGCAAATCTGCTGGTGGTGGCCGAACGTATTACTACAATCCAGATAAAAAAGAATTAGCAACTGTTACAAACCAACTTCGTACTCACCTTGGATTACCTGCATATACAAAAACAGACTCTGATTCGAAGAAAACAAGTACAGAGAAAACAAAAGAATCTAAGTCTGAAAATTCAAGTGAACGCGAATCAAGTAACAATGAAGTGAAAAATAAGAATAAAAATAGCAGTGAAGACACAGAAACATCGTCTAACGACAATGAATAAAAAAGAAGCAGTTCTCTATGGAGGTAGAGTACTGCTTCTTTTTATTTCTCCATAATTAAAAATCAGAACTTTCTAACTATCTTTTTTAATATTTTTAAATTATAATAAATAGTAGCAATCTATTCCAATTATCAGGGGGCTCATACATATGAAAGCTGCAGTAAAACATAACATCTCAGATTTTAAAGACTACTTAAAGTCAAACGATATATACATGGAAGAAAATATAGATGAAAATGATGGTTCTGTTCATTTTTCAGTAGGGTTAGAGACAGAAGCTGGAGCAAAAATTCAACTTATCGCTGCTTTTCAAAACGAACATCCTACTGTAGATATATACTGCTTCAATGTTGCTCACGTACCTAATGAAGCATCAACAAATGATATTTTGCACGTTATCAATGAATTAAACACATCTTATCGATTTGCAAAATTCACATTAAACAAGCAAAATGCAATTGATATTTCAGCATCTCTTGCATTCTCAGAACCAAACTTTAATCCAGCACTTGTCTTTGAACATACGAGAATGCTATATAAATTAGCAAATGACGAATATAAAAACTTAATGAAAGTTATTTGGGCATAATCAACCTGTCCTCAAATAGCGGGATAAATAAAAGGATGGGCTGCAAGCAGCGCCATCCTTTTATTTCGATATCATATCAAACCACATCTTAACAGCAGTGCCTACAATCAAAATCGATAACATATATTGTAGTGCTTTTTGATTGATCCTCTTCCCAACTCGCGCTCCAAGCGGCGCAGCAAAGATACTTGCAATCGCAATGATAAGAGCTGGAATTACAACTACTTGCCCAGTTATCACTTTTCCAGTTGTAATCCCTACTGAGGAAATAAACGTAATAGCAATAGATGTCGCTATTGTTGTACGTATTGGTAATTTTAAAATAACTAGCATAATTGGAACTAAAAGGAACGAACCTCCAGCACCTATAATGCCTGACGCTCCGCCTACAATAAAAGCTAACAAGCTTGCTAACCATTTATTATATTTCACTTCATTACCATTATTACGTTTCGGTACGAACATCATAATAGCAGCAATTGTTGCTAATGCTGCATAAACAACATTTACCGTATGTTCCTCCAATACGTTAGCACCAAAACTCCCTATGAAACTTCCTATTAATATACTAGCTCCCATATACACAACTAGCGTTTTATCCATATCATTACTTTTTCGATAGGCCCATGCCCCTGCAAAAGTTGCAAAGAATACTTGCACCGCTGTAATACCACTCACTTCATGTGACGTATAACCAGTAAATCCTAGCAATACCGGAATGTATAGGATCATCGGGTAATTAATAATCGCACCGCCAATTCCAACCATTCCCGATATAAATGATCCTATAAACCCAATTATAAAAAGTAATACGACTAAACTCACCTTATATCCCCCGCCTTCTAAAAAGAAGGTGATTTAAATGAATAAGTTCACATTCCCATCTGAAGCATCTGCTAAATAAGCTCCTACTCCTGCAAACTCTACCCCTTCCATAATCTCTTCCTCTTTTAACCCTAATAAATCTACTGTCATTTGACAAGCTACAAGTTTAATCCCCTGTTCTTTCGCCAAATCCATTAAATCTGGTAAAGGCATCGCATTATGTTTTTTCATAATACCTTTAATCATCTTTGGTCCCATACCGGCAAAATTCATTTTTGATAATCCCATCTTATCAGCTCCGCGCGGCATCATTTTTCCAAATACTTTTTCGATAAAAGTTTTCTTTACCTTCACATGTTCATCTTTCCTTAAAGCATTTAATCCCCAGAAAGTATGAAAAATAGTAACCTCTTGATCATAAGCAGCTGCACCATTTGCAATAATATAAGCAGCCATCGCTTTATCATAATCTCCACTAAATAAAACGATTGTTGTTTTCTTCTGTTGTTCCATGTTGTTCTCCCTCCAATTACCTATAGGGGTATTTGATTGTTTATAAAAAGGCTCAAATCATTTACCTCTGTACTATACGACTTTACCTTCCCAAGCTAACATACCACCTACCATATTGATCACTTGAAAACCATAACTTTCTAAAAACTGAACGGCTCTTGCACTTCTTCCGCCTGAACGACAAACGATAATATATTCCTGTTTTTTATTTAGCTCATGCATACGAAATTCTAATAGCCCTAGTGGAATATTACATGCTTCTGGAATTTTCCCTTCAGCTACTTCTTCTACTTCACGTACATCTATAATATTTACTGCTTCTTTACGTAACAATTTTTCTTCTAATTCTTTTGCTGTCATTTCTTTCATTTTAAATTTTCTCCTCACAAACCATTCATCCCGCCTGAAACATTAATAACGTGCTGAAATCCTAATTTCTTTAATACTTTTGCTGCTTGCTTACTTCTCATCCCGCTCTGACAAATAACGATTGCTTCCTTATTTTTATCTAACTGACTTGCTCTACTAGCTAACTCATTTAACGGGATATTTTGAAATCCTTTCATATGATTTCCTGTATATTCACCTACTGTACGAACATCGATAAAGTACTTCCCTTGTTTTCCTACTATACTTTTTAATTCTTTTCCGTTTATATTTTGAACACCTTTCACAGGTAAAAAGCGTGAAATAACAAACCATGCAGCAAGTACAATGAAAAGCGTACTTAATATTGTGTTCATATAACCAACCTCTCTACATTTATAAAACTACTATGCCTTCTTAATCCAAAACTTCAGCACATCAGCTTCTTCTACATGCTTTACGATGTCATGACCACTTTTATTTGCCCATGCTGGAATATCCTTAACTGACCCTTTATCCGTTACATGTACTTCTAACACTTCTCCAGTTTGTAACGTATCCATCGCTCTCTTCGTTCTTACAATCGGCATTGGACATGCTAAATCTTTCGCATCTAATACTTGTTTTACATTCATCATCTATTCCTCCAGTTTTTATTTATTTCATTATTCGTGCACTGCACAACGATTTGGACCAATCTCCATTTCACGCTCTTCATCTACACTCGGATGAATTTTACCCATATTTGTTTGACGGATTTCTTCATATGCATTTGGCTGAGGTGGTAAGTTTTCTGTTACAGTTTTACGGAACTCTACCTCATCCTCAATATTTAACCCTGCATTATACGCAAACAAATCTTTTAATTTTGCGCTAACAATACCACTTTCGTTCATTTCACTTATTTTTGAATAATGAGCCGGTAACACAACTAAATTTTGAGATAGTTCTTTATATCGGCTATACAAAGTATTACGTAAATCACTTACCCAATCTTCAGCCTTCCCAGCAAGATCTGGACGCCCGATTGAATCTACAAATAAAATATCGCCCGATAATAAATAGGAATCGTCTACAATAAATGATGTACTTCCAATCGTATGACCCGGTGAGTATAATGCGTCAATTTCAATTTTAGTACCCCCCACCGTAATAACAGATCCTTCTACAAGCGGTTCGTATGCGAAAACAACTTCCTCCGCATCTTTTGGCGGTAACCAATACGTACCACCTACTTTTTCCGCTAACTTACGTCCTCCAGAAATATGGTCTGCATGTAAATGTGTATCCATTACATTCGTAATCGTAACATCATGCTCTTTCGCAAATTCTTCATATGCTTCAACTGTTCTTACTGCATCAATAACTGCTGCTTCACCGTTTGAAACGACCATATAAGATAAACAGCCTTTTCCAAGGCGGTTAAACTGATACATACTTCCGCCATTTTTTAAATCTCCAACTTTTATAGGCTTTACATATTCACTCCAAGCCTTCATACCACCAGCTAAATAATAAATATTTTCTAATCCAGCCTCTGTTAATTGCTCTGCCACAAATATAGAAGACCCTTCTTTTGCACACACTACTAAAACATCTTTATCTTTAGGTAATTCACTTACAATATGATCTACACCATCTAACAAATCAAAATATGGTTTATTTATAGAAGAAACTTGTTTCCCTTCAATTTTCCATTCTTCATAATCCTTCTCATTACGAACATCTAAAATGAATAACTCTCCGAATAAAACTTTCTCTGCCACATCTTTTGCTTGTAATGATTTAACGCTCATCTTCTTACCCCCTGAGGTATATTTTTATTTAAAAAAATTTAATTCTCTATATTACCTTGCCACTCTACCATACCTGGAATGACATTTTTCACATTTGCATAACCTTGCTCTTTCAACATTTGGCAAGCTACATCACTACGGTTACCAGTTCGGCAAACAACATAAATTTGTTTCGTCTTATCTAATCCTGCGCTTGCTAGTTCACCTAATGGCACCGAAATGGCCGATGGAATATGACCAAAGGCGAATTCCGCCGCTTCACGAACATCTACTACAGTACACTCTTCACCACTTAATACTATATCTTGCAATTCCGCATTCGTAATTGTATGAGGATACTTCACTACTTCATCCACTTCATGCTCATGTGCTTTCCTAACATAATGCATCAAAACATCACCCTCTTGTTTCGTCCCGATATATTGATGCCCTACTTTATTCGCCCAGCTTTGTATGTCTACTGTAGACCCTTTATCTGTTGCCTCAATTTCAATCACTTGCCCTGGCGTCAACCCTTCCATCGCCTTCTTCGTTTTCACAATCGGCATCGGACAAGCCAAACCTTTACAATCTAAACTCATATCCACTTTTATACTCATAGTCGATTCCTCCATAACTTATATACACATACCTGTAGGGGTATAATAAAATGTTTTTGAAAATCTGTCAACACTTACGTTTGACAGATTATCGGCTTTTCACAAGTAATTGAACAGCTTCTTTAATTAACTCTTCATTTGAACCATTACCACTTTCAAACTGTTCACGCAAACATTGCTCTAAGTTCGTTCCAACAACAAGTCCAATTGTACGATCAAGTGCAGAACGAGATGCCGTTAACTGTGTAATAACCTCTCGGCAATCTTTTCCTTCTTCCATCATACGAAGCACACCACGAACTTGCCCTTCAATACGTTTCAATCTATTTTTCATATCTTGATTATATTCCATTGTATAATCACCTCATTACCATTATGTCACCATTTATAACTTATGACAATATATTATACCCTATAGGGTATTTTGTAAACCCCTATTTTAAATTTCCACCTTATATATTCACAAAACACAAAATGAAACCTTAATCTATAGGCTTTCATCTTCCACCTAATTTTGAAGTGGAAGATGAAAAAATATCAATATACAACACGTTCTGGTAATACTGTCCCATACAATTTAAAACCACCATCTACATTCTTTACCTTATATCCTTTTTCCATTAACATGCGCGCTGCAACATACCCTCTCATACCAAGTTGACAAGTAATATATATTTCTTTATCCACTGGCACTTCATCTAAACGATCACGTAATTCATCTAATGGAATATTAATAGAGCCTTTAATCATTCCTTGTTTTAGTTCATTAGTCTCTCGAACATCAATAAGATATCCACCATTTTCAACAATACGATCTATCTCATGCCATTGTACTGTGTACACAAAACCATCTACTATATTACTTGCCGCATACCCTACCATGTTTACTGGGTCTTTTGCAGAAGAATAGGGCGGAGCATATGATAATTCCAAATCTGGCAAATCAATTACAGTTAAATTTGCTTTTATTGCCGTTGCGATAACATCGATACGCTTATCTACACCGTCACGTCCTAACGCCTGCGCTCCATAAATTTTTCCGCCATCTTTATCAAAAATTAATTTTATTAGCACTGGCGTAGCATTCGGGTAATATCCAGCATGCGAATTTGCCTGTACATGTACTACCTCATAGGGTATATTTAATCGTTTTAATATTTTCTCATTTACTCCCGTCGAAGCAACTGTTAAATCAAAAACTTTAGCTACAGAAGTTCCCAGCGTACCTTTATATAAAGAATCCGTATGTCCATGAATAATATCTGCTAACATACGACCTTGACGATTAGCCGGCCACGCTAAAGGAATCATCGTTTCTGTTTCAGTAACAAAATCTTTCACTTCAATCGCATCACCAATTGCATATATATGTGGATCCGATGTTTGAAATTTTCCATTTACTTTTATCGTTCCTCTAACTCCTAATGCTAATCCTGCATCTTTCGCTAAACTACTCTCTGGTTGTACACCAATTGCTAAAATAATCATATCTGTCTCTATGATTGAACCACTTTTTAAACGTACAACAGTCCCGTCCTCTTCTAATGCATCTACACCATCTTCAAAAACAAGCTCAACATTGTGATTTTTCATATGCTCATGCACATACGCTGCCATTTCATAGTCGATTGGCGGCATCACTTGATTCGCCATCTCTACAAGAGTAACATCCATTCCTCGTTCTCTTAAGTTTTCAACCATTTCCACTCCAATAAATCCGCCACCAATAACCGTCGCATGATGTGGTTTCTTCTCATCAATATACACTTTAATACGATCTGTATCAGGTACATTCCGTAACGTAAATAACGCCTTCGCTTCTTCAATACCTGGAATAGGTGGAACAATTGGTTTTGCCCCTGGTGAAAGAATTAAAATATCATATTCCTCGTTATATGTTTCATTTGTCGTTACATTCTTTATAGTAATTGTTTTCTCTTCTTTATTAATCTGTACTACTTCACTCAATACACGTATATCTAAATTAAAACGCTTCGACATTCTTTTAACAGTTTGTACTAATAATTTTTGTCTTTCTGTAATGACACCGCCAATATAGTATGGTAATCCACAATTTGCAAATGAAATATACTCACCGCGCTCCACCATAATAATTTCATCTTCTTCACTTAAACGACGAAGCCTTGCAGCCACTGATGCTCCGCCCGCAACTCCGCCTACTACAACTATTTTTCTAGACACATTTCAAACCTCCATATTATTTATTATTTAATTTCCTCATGTATCACACACTCAAAACCCATACCTGTATGGGTATATAATAGAGTATAAAAAATTTAATTTCAATCAATATGTCTTTCTTTCACAAATTTGAAACAAATAAAAAAGAACTTAGACATCTCCAAGTTCTTTACAAATGAAGCAATCAATCGTTCCATTGTCATACTTTCTACAATCTCTTTGTAAAACTATACTCCATGTTCCCACCTAGCGCTGCCGCTGTATCACCAGTTTCTCTAAAATCATGTGTATATATTTTTTCAAATGAACCGAAATCTACTTGTTTATAAAATTCAAAACAAGGGAAACCATCATGCTCTCCTTGAACATCAATACTGCCGTCCTTTTTCACACATACATGTAATACATAATCCACAGGAGGTGCATATACATTTAATGGATTACTTGCACTCGCACTCATTTTGAATTGTACACCGTCAGAATTCCATGTGATATCAGCACACACAATATTTTCTGTACTTGCTTTCCCTGTTCTTTTACTCACAGAACCATCTGGACTTGTAACCTTCTCGGTCGTAATACCCGTGTTCGCATATGAAAACACTTCTTCTTTATAAAAATCAACTACTACCTCTTGCTCAACTCTAGAGCGCATCGTATTTACCGCATGTGGGGTAAATTCACGCGAATCACCTTCGAATTGAATTACTTTTCCTGTTTCCATATCCTTTTTGGCTTCAGTCCAAGACATTGGAATAAATACACTGGCTCTAATTTTCACGATGTTAGTCATAAGAAACACCTCTATAATTTTATTTTAGATACTGAATACTATTGAGTAAAATAGACCATAATTTCAATGCTAAAACCAATAAATTTCTCTTTTACTTTTCTACTTCCTTCTAAAAATAGCGCTATATTTATGTTTAGACTGTCGTTTTAAAGTTATATTCCATCTCTCCAGCTAGTGCTGCTGGAGTATCATTTGTTTCTCTAAAATCATGTATATATATTAATTCAAATGAACCAAAATCTACTTGTTTATAAAACTCATAGCAAGGGAAACCATCATGTACACCTTCAACATGCACAGTACCACTTTTATTAACTCGTATAGCCAACAAATAATCAGCTGCAGGTGCTGCCGCATTTAACGGATTACTGGCACTTGCTCTCATTTCAAATGAAACTTCATCCTCGCCCCATACGATATTAGTACATACAATGTTTTCTGTACTTGTTTCTCCTTTTTTATGCTCGGTTGAGCCATCTGGATTTGTAATCTTCACTGTGACGATACAAGCATCTGCATATGTGAAAATTTCTCTTTTATAAAAATCAATATTCACTTCTTGTTCTAATCTTGAACGCTTTGCGTTCACCGCGTATGGTGTAAACTCACGTGCATCTCCAGCATATTCAAACGATCTTCCTGTTGCAGGATCCTTAATAGGTTCCAGCGATGCATATGGTGCAAAGACACTCCCTCTAATTTTTACAATATTAACCATGTGAAACCTCCATTGATTCTATATTATATAAGTCATTATTTGTTCTACCAACAAAATATAGTCAATTTGATTGACTATATTGTATATAGTACAATAGGTATTACATATAGTCAACTTAATTGACTACAAGCGCGGAGGTTATATATATGGATCAAACATTTAACGAGTTAGATCTTACATCGCTTTTATCATTATCATTTAGCACATTAATTACTGAGCTACATGACAGATTAAGTGAATTGGGATTTAAAGATATTAGACCAGCACATGGTTTTATGTTCAAACGCATCCTTCCTAATGGGGCAACTGGTATAGAGCTAGCTGAATATTTAGGGGTTTCCAAACAAGCTATAAGTAAAATGGTGGATTCTCTTGAGAATAGTGGCTACGTTACACGTAAAACACACCCTACTGATAAAAGGGGTAAAATCATTGTTTTAACCGAACGTGGTTTAGCAGTAATGAAAGCAAAAGAAGAAATAGTAGCTGAAATAGAGCAGCGATGGATTGAAAATATAGGTACAGAACGAATGCAAATGCTAAAAGAAGATTTAACAACATTCGTTACTAAAGAAAATACAGAGAAGTTATCATCAAATATACGACCTGTCTGGTAAACAAAAACGAATCCACTTTGATTCATCTTTTTCAAAATGGATTCGTTTTCTACAGATATATTAAAAATCATTAATTTCTTTAAATTTTATTCTACTGAATATATTTTTTACGCGTTATATAATTCCATAACTCTCTTCACAACCAACTCCGCTGTGTTCTCCTCAGGTGGCATCAATAAATTCGTAGTTACCCCATACACAATAGGATTCAACTCTACTTCATATCCACCATATACAAATTCTTCCGTTGTCGGCAAGTAACCAATATATCCGTTCATATATCCACCAAAGAAAACTAGTTCATTTTGAAGACGCTCTTTCACTTCTAATGACATTTCCGAAAAAGGTTCCATCGGTATACCGGAGAACATACCATCATTAACTTGAAACAGTTGCACTTCTAAATCAATACTTAACTGCCACATACCTTGCTTATATTTCTCTAAAACGATAGTAAGCCATTCATCCGTATTCACGCCCCACTGCTTCTCAGCTAACTGGGCCATGCTTCGTATCTCATCAATTTCAGGAATATCCTTCAACTTCATTTGCATCGTACTCGAAATCGTTCTTACAGTTACAATCGGGTTATATGTAACTGTCGATAACATCGTTAATACATGTCCACTAAGCATGTAAGCCATTTGTGTTAATGCTTCCCTAGAACCACGATACTTCGCATTCACATTTCCAGCAGCACCTTGCACAATAATAATAGGGCAGTTTACTATTCTCTCAAGAATCTCTCGCGCCATCCCGGGATAATCTGCTGATAATACATCACTATCACCTTTTAAAACATTCGGATGCGCCGTACAAAACACTATAATCCCAGATAACTCTTTCGTTTCAGCATCTCTTATTGCCAACATCCCAATCCGTTTATCTACAACACCCTCTATATTTATTCCCATCTTTGCTCTTCCATCAGATGTTCTCTCTCTTCTGTTTACCCCAATACCACCTGTCGTAACACCCCAGCCAACTTCACATCGCTTCAAGTTTTTATTCGCAGTAACAGCACCATGCACTACATTATTTACTAAAATCGTTTTATACGATTGCACTAGCGGATCATCACCGACTGTCTCTGGACCGGAGTGCGTATGAGTATAAACAACCGTTATTCGCTCAAATGGTACATGAAGCTCACTCGCTACTCGCTCACGAATCATATTCGTATCTTCTACTAACATCCCAATATTATCAATGCTTATAAATACAGTTTTCATTTCACCTTTTTCAAATACAAAAACCGTCCCATAAATACGCTCTTCAATATTATTTATTCCTGTCTCTCTATGATATCCGACAAAATCAATACCTATAGGCGGCGTAATATCCACCTTACATACCCCTACTTTGCTCATTTGAACCTCTCCATTTCTCTATGTAACTCCCTTTTTCAAGAATAGCATATTTGACCTTGTTCCAAATAAAAAAGAACGAACATAGCATTCTATGTCCGTTCTTTCCTTCACACATACTTCCGATGTACCATCTTCCCATCATAAGAAAACACAACGCCCTTACTCTCCACAATTGACTCCATATGCACTGTTCTTCCCCACAGCTGATGAAGATATGGTAATACCTTTTCTAAGTATTTTAAATCAAGCTCGATTCCTTCGTAACTATGTTTAATGTATAATTCTCCGTTCTTTAAGTAGTCTCCGTCTTCTACTACTAGGTACGGGAAGCCGCCATTTGTACGCATATTTACGAGTTGATCACGCACATGTTCCCACTCTTTATCTATTACTTTATACTCTTTTCCTTGGCGCTGGAATAAGTACATATCTTCTCGCATTACGAGGTCTTTATTTAAATAGTTTCTTAAGAACGATACATCCCATTCAATTTCGCGTACTTCAAAGATTTTGTCACGACCAGACCCTGGTTTTACACCACGGCGTTTCATTTCTTCTGTCGGGTTGTTATAGCGTTCTTCAATATCTTCAAACATTTTAATACCGAGGTAGTATGGATTAATGCTTGTTTTTGATGGCTGAACGACACCCGCATTAAGCTTTGCAAATTCGATCGCTTCAGAAGATGTTAAGTCCATTTCACGAAGTATGCGCTGGTGCCAGTAGGAAGCCCAGCCTTCGTTCATAATCTTCGTTTCAAGCTGCGGCCAGAAATATAACATTTCCTCGCGCATCATCGTTAATATGTCCCGCTGCCAATCTTCTAGCTCACGGCTATATTCTTCAATAAAGAGGAGCAAGTCTTTCTCTGGTTGCGGTGGAATCTTCTTCTTTTTGCGTATATTGGATCGTTCTCTCTTTTTGTTTCGATCATCTAAATTCCATAGATCATCGTATTGTGATACCTTTTTCTTTTCTACTTCTTCTTCTAAATCATCAATACTCCACGCAAGTTTTGGGCGCATGAGCGAAGGATCAATGTGCTCTTGAATGGCAAGTACGGCATCTAAAAATGTTTCTACTTCTTCTTTTCCGTACTTATGCTCATATGCTTTCACCCGTTCAGCTGTCGCTGACATACTTTCTACCATATCTCGCTTCGTATTTGAAAAACGAATATTATTTTTAAAGAAATCACAGTGCGCTAAAACGTGCGCTACAATTAATTTATTTTGAATTAACGAGTTCGTATCTAGTAAAAAGGCATAACATGGATCAGAGTTAATAACGAGTTCGTATATTTTACTAAGACCTAAATCGTATTGTAATTTCATTCTGAAAAACTGTTTTCCAAAACTCCAGTGTGAAAACCGCGTTGGCATCCCATATGCACCAAATGTATAAATAATTTCCGCTGGACATATTTCATAACGCATCGGATAAAAATCAAGCCCAAATCCAGTCGCAATTTCCGTAATTTCCGCAATCGCATATTGCAGTGCTTTATCGTCACTTGCTCTCATTATTTTCCCTCCTTACACTTTCCCTTAAGAAAGTGTATGATTGAGAACAAGCTTTCATGAGGATTGATTGCATAATAAAAAGACACCCTCGTAAAAACGAGAATGTCTCATCTATTAACCCTCAATAATCTCCATCTTCTCCGTAATCGGTGTACGAGCTTTTCCTTCTGGTGCTTTATCGAAATAGCCAAGATGAAGAATTCCAACAATACGTTGGCCTCTTGTTAAACCGAGTCCTTCTATAAATAATGGGTTGTAGTTCAATCCGCCTGATTTCCAAACACAACCTAATCCACGCTCCCAAGCAAGAAGTTGGAAGTTTTGCATAAATGCGCATGTTGCAGCGTAATCTTCGTCACGTTGAATTTGACGTGGATCTTCATTTATATATACAACGATTTGTGCAGGTGTGCTTAAGAAACGATCAGATAAAATTTTACCCCGTTTCGCTCTTTCTTCTTCTGTGAAAGAGTTTAATACTGCATCTACTAATTTCTGACGGCCTTCTCCAATGTATAATTTACAATTCCATGGTTCACGGTGTTTATGATTCGGTGCCCATGTTGCGTCGTTTAATAATTCAATTAATAACTCTTTGTCTACTGCTTTATCTGTAAATGTACGAACAGAACGTCTTTCTTTAATCACATTTGCGATGGAAGTATATGTAGTCATATTTTTCTCTCCCTTATTTTTATCTATATGTATAAGATTATTTTTAGTATTGATATTGATTTTCAATTTCGATTATACCTTAGTTTTTTACTATTAATCAATGTTTTATGTTGGAAAACTTTCAAAACATCATTCCATCATCCTGTGAATAAAAAAACTTAGCTTGTTCACAAGTTTTTCACATTTTATGGAAATGATATGTATAAAGTTTTCCACATTATCCATCTAGGAGGAGTTTATATGTACAAAAAAATCGCAGTAAGTATGACTATGGCAGCGTTATTATTTGGGGCAACCGTCTTCCCTACCTTCGCTGCTACGCCAAAAGAAGTAACATTGCATCACCATAAGCCTATTTCAGAAGAAGAAATGCAGTCACTCGAAAAACTCGGCTATAACAAACATGAAATTTGGAAAGCTGCCCACATTGCAAGAATTAGTAAAAAAGAAATAAAAGACGTTTTAGCTTACTATAAACAAAATAAATCTTGGGAGAAAACAGCCGAATATTTCGGTGTAGATCCAAATAAATTGAAAAAGCATCATATGAATAAAGAAACAAAAAAAGCACTACTGCAAGAATTAGCAAATATGCAAAAATCTACACCAGATGGACTAAAACAAAAAATGAAAGAATATAATATCGGATTACGTCAGCTCACGGTATTAACAATCATCTCTCAAAAAAGTAATACTCCCCTTAATGATGTACTAAAAATGAAAAAAGACGGAATGGATATTAAACAAATTGCAGAAAAATTAAATGTAAACAAAGAAGATATACGCGCAGAAATGATTAAATTAGTAAAGTCGATTAAGGAAAAGAAAACAAATTAACACGCCAAAAAGGAAGAGATTTTCAATACTCTTCCTTTTCTTTATGAACTTTCAATTTTCAAGTATAAATTCCCGTCTTTCCCAAAAACTAACACAAGTAAATGATATATGTTAGGGGGTGGGAAAATGTTCGGTTTATCATCTAAGAAATCTAAAAAGACTAATACAAAAACACTTTGTTCTATTCCAGAATTTATACAAACCCTGACAGAATCTAGCGATTTTGTCTCTTATAACGTACTTGAAGATGAAACGTTATGCTTGTTTTATTATAAATCTGTCGTGGAAGCACTTATTATTAAACAATTCATTTTAACTCCTATAAAAAAGGAATCGGAACAAATCCAAAACATCTCTGATTTATGTAATATCGTCTCTATTGAAGATATTATTACCTCCCCTTCTATTGATGATATTCGTGAGAAATTATTAGATGGATATATTTTAATACGCTTAAAAAACAATTTGAATCCCGATCAATATGCTTTAATTCGTGCCGAGAGTACTGTTTTAGGAACACGATTATATAACGATACAGAAAATGAGTATAGCGTAATCGGACCTAAAATCGGTTTCGTTGAAAACCTTGATACAAATATACACTTATTACGCCGAAACATTGTAACTGAGCAACTCATTTTTAAAGAAGTTACCGTGGGGTCTATGTCAAAAACGAAAGTAGCAGTTGCTTATATAGACGGAGTTACAAATGAACAATTTATCAATACTGCAATACAACGGCTAGAGGACATTGACTTTGATGTCCCATTTGATGCAACTATGATTGAGCAATTTATTAGTGATAATAGCAATTCACCTTTCCCTGTTCTATTACCTACAGAACGATTAGATCGAGCTGTATTTGCTTTAATTAACGGAGAAGTTTTAATTTTAACAGATGGCTCTCCATATGCTTTATCAGGACCAACAACGTTACTGGATTTTTTCATTTCACCAGAAGATTATTATTTACCGTGGATGATTGGATCTTTCTTTCGTATTATTCGTTTTTTCGGAGCTATATTTTCTCTTTTTTCCTCCGCTATTTATACAGCGGCTTTAACATATCATTATCAAATGATTCCTGCCGATTTACTAGGTCCTATTATTTTCTCAAGGGCTAACGTACCTTTCCCTCCTATTCTAGAAGCACTCTTTTTAGAAATTACAATCGAATTGCTTCGTGAAGCGGGAGCGCGTTTACCGACAAAAGTCGGACAAACAATTGGGATTGTTGGTGGGATTGTAATTGGACAAGCATCTGTTGAAGCAGCTTTAACGAGTACAATTCTATTAATTGCAGTTGCTTTATCCGCCCTTGCATCTTTCACAACACCGACTGTGAAGATGTCTTCTACTATCCGTTTGTTACGCTTTCCGCTTATTCTTTTAGCTGGCGCATTCGGAGGATTAGGCCTTATTGTCGGATTTGTATTTATTTTAGCTCATTTAATTAAATTAAAATCACTTGGATCACCTTATTTATTACCTTTATATCCATTTCGTGGTTTAGGTACAGCAGAAGGTTTTCTTCGATTACCATTTAGTCAAACGGCACAAAGACCTTCTTTCCTTAGACCAAAATCAAAATGGCGTTATAATCCGAATAAAGCAAAACAGAAACGTGATGGTGATAATGAATGAAAAAACTTTTATTGTACCTTATTATTATCTTTTTCATTCTACAAACTGGCTGTACACAAACGTATATAGTGGATGCACAGCGTATTATTCATATTATTGGATTCGACATCACAAAAAACAAAAGATTCCAAGGGACTATCTTATTCCCAGAGTACACACATGGTGTAAAGTCTAAACCAGAAACTCAATCAACATCTGCCCGTTCACTTGAGACGATCGCCTCACGACTAAATGCGAAATCTCCTCACAATGTTGTTGTAGGTCAAATGCGTGTCGTCCTATTTGGAAAGGCTCTAGGAGAACGCGGAATGGGAGAAATTATTACTAACTTACAACGTGACCCAAATATCGGGCGTGATGTACAACTAGCAATTGTAGATGGATCGGCTGAAGAACTTTTAAATTACGGAAAAAAAAATGGATCGTTATATATTGCTGATTTACTCGAGCAAAATATAAGAAATGAGAACATTCCACAAACCTCATTAAACATTTTTTTATATAATTACTACTCTTCTGTATGTGATGCCTACGTCCCCTATATTAGAATGGGCGATAATCATTCTGTCGCTGTCAAAGGACTTGCTTTTTTAAAAGGCGATAAAGTCGTTATGTATACGGATAAAAGACATTCTGTTTTAGCAAAATTACTTATTAATCCTACGAAAAATGGACGTTACGAGGCAGCGATAACAAAGGATAAGCATAAAGGTATGGTTGTTATACAAAACTTAGCTGGGAAAAATAAATATGATATAGATCAAACTGGCGACATACCTAAGGTAAAAATCCATTTAAAATTAAATGGATTAATTAAAAACTCTCCTGATTGGATTGATTTAAGAAAAAAAACAAATATCAATTATATAAAAAAACAAATTGAACGAAATGTTGAAAAAGACTGCGAAGATTTAATAAAACAATTTCAAGAAAAGGAAATTGATCCTTTAGGAATACGAGATGAAATTAGAAGCCATACGAGAAAATGGAATATAAAACAAATTCGAAATATGTATAAAAATGTAGCAGTGGATATAAATTTAGATCTTAATATTGTACAATCTGGAATCGGGGAATAGTGAGGTGAAATAAGCAATGAATACAATGAGTAAAGCAAAGACAGTCTCTCCATACTTTGCATTTATCTTATTACATTCTCTTCAAATCGGAATAGGAGTTCTCGGATATCAACGTGTAATTTTAAAAAACGCTGGTTATGATGCCTGGATTTCTCTCATTATTGCGGGAATTGCAACTCATATTGTGCTGTTTTGTATGTTAAAAATGTTAGAAAAAGATGGAGATTTAATTAGCATTCACACAACAACTTTTGGAAAATGGATTGGTTCTATATTTTCCATGATTTTTACTCTTTATTGCTTATTATTCTGCCTTACTGTTCTTCGTACATATATGGAAGTAATACAAGTTTGGATTTTCCCTACTATTAAATTATGGAAACTTACACTTATGTTTTTATTAGTCACTTACTACATTATAAAAGGCGGCTTCCGCTCTGTGACAGGGATATGCTTTTGGGGTATTGTACTTCCTATTTTCGTTGTATTCTTTTTAATCTATCCAATGAAATATGCTCATTTTCGTAATATTTTACCTATTTTTACACATTCACCTGTTGACATACTTATATCTGCAAAACAATCTGCATTAGAGTTTCTTGGCTTTGAAACAATTCTTATCTTCTATCCACTTATTGAAAAAGGAAAATCTTTAAAAAGATGGGCTCATGCAGGAATTGTTTTTAGCACTTTAATTTATGTAGTTTTAGCTATTGTATCTTTTATGTATTATAGTGAAGGACAATTAAATCATACTATTTGGCCTACTTTAACAATGTTGAAAATAATTAAAGTTCCTTTCATTCAACGGTTTGAATATATTATTATTTTTGTTTGGTTTTTAATTATTTTGCCGAACCTTTGTTTAACTATTTGGTCATCATGTCAAACGATGAAGCGTTCATTTCATATTTCATTTAAATTTACATTACCGTTTTTTATTTTCATCGTTTTTATAGCTTCTTTATTTTTTAAAAACCGTGAAAGTATAAACACATTAAATACAATACTATCTCAAGCTGGCTTATATATTGTATACGCTTATATCCCGATTTTATTTCTATTCCATTCACTACGATGGCATTTCAAAAATCGGTCAAAAAAATCTTCACCCGACACACCATAATCTCTGATACAATTTGATTAATACATTTGTAAAGGGGACAAGCGTATGAAGAAATATGTATTTTCTTTACTTGCAGTACTGAGTTTAATTCTTGCTGGATGCGGAAGCAGTGGTACAAATGAAAAAAAATCATCTGAATCAAAAGAAGAGCACGACCATGCATCGCACACTCAGCAAGCTGACATTCAAGAGAAAACAAAAGGAGTCGACACACTTCCTACCTTCCTAGACAAGCTTGATCCACAAATGAAAGATATCTACACTGTCGCTGGACAAAATGCAGAGCTATTAAATTGGATTCCATGTTACTGTGGTTGCGGTGAAAGTGTAGGACATAAAAATAATAAAAATTGCTTTATTCGTGAAATTAAAAAGAATGGTGAAGTTGTTTGGGATTCCCATGCAACGACTTGCGTCAATTGCTTAGAAATCGCTGTTGAATCTGCTTCGATGAAACAAAAAGGAAAATCAACGCTTGAAATTCGTAACTATATCGATAATAAATACAAAGAAGGTTATGGCAAACCAACACCTACGCCAATGCCAAAAGCTTAAAAAACGAGGACACACCTCGTTTTTTTTCATTCACTTTTTTTCTTAACAAATTCTTTCAAGTGTATTTCTCCTTACTTATCACACACTATATATAACTCTCGGTAAGGAGGGTACACAGTGCAAACATATAACGATTATGATAAAGCTCTCTATTACACGTATTGCTGTAATTGGGATAAATTACTCGTTCTCATGGTTCAAACGAACGATCAATTATTTTCTAAGCGTATTGAGCATTTTTTACACGCTTATCAATACAGTAAAGAACTGCCAGAAGTTGATAAACAATTGCAGCTCCTATTTCAATATATTGACCACGCATCCCAAAAGTCACATGTAGAAGAAGTAGAGCAAATTCAAATGTAAAATATAGCGCTATTCTCTTCTGGAGAATAGCGCTTTTTTAAAATGTTTATATCAATAAAAGTTTTCCCTTATAAAACTTTTATTGATAAACATATTTTTTCTTTCTTTTCTGTGCCACTTCATACTATAATTTAGTATGTAACTATTATAAGTGAGGTATAAAATATGGGACGAGAAAAAAAGCAAGAATATGCTTTACTTACCGCTTGGGGAGCTTCTTTTATCGCTACACTAGGAAGTTTATACTTTTCCGAAATCATGAAATTTGAGCCTTGTGTCCTTTGTTGGTATCAACGTATTTTTATGTATCCATTCGTGTTATGGCTCGGTATCGCTGTAGTAAAAAAAGACTATCGCATCGCAAGTTATTCTTTACCAATTGCAAGTATTGGTGCTTGTATTTCTTTATATCACTATGCGATTCAAAAAATCGCAGCATTTTCAGCTGCTGGGGCCGCTTGCGGTCGTGTACCATGTACGGGAGAATACATAAACTGGTTCGGCTTTGTGACAATCCCGTTTTTAGCACTTATCGGCTTTATTACAATCGCTGTTTGTAGCTTTATTGTCATCAAAAACAAATAAGGAGATGAAAGAATGAAAAAAATGCTTATATTTGGCGGTATTATTATCGTCTTATTTGCGGCAATCTTTGCTGTAACACAAATGGAAAAGAAAAACGCATCGACAGATGAAAAAGGTTACTACTCAAATAAAATTTCTCTTGAGGATCTCAATAAAAATATAGAAGATAAAAAAGAACAAACGATTTACTTTTATCAAACCTCTTGCGTTCATTGTCAAAAGGTCTCTCCTATTGTTGTACCTTTAGCGAAAGATTTAAATGTTGATATGAAGGTAATTGATATTGAAAATTTAAACGAGCCTTGGGATAAATACAATATCCAAGGAACACCGACAATTATTCATTTTAAAGATGGTAAAGAAGTAAGCCGTATTAGCGGAGAACAATCAAAAGAAAAATTCAAAGAATGGTTTGAACAAACGAAGAAATAACGAGAAAAGGAAACTCCTTCTACACATGAAATGGGCGTAAATTCCCAAACTAATGTATAAGGAGGGGGTTTTATGCCAGAAGTAAGATGCTCTGTTTCCAATTGCTCATTTTGGGGACAAGGTAACTTTTGTCAAGCCAGTGCGATTATCGTTCAGCCAGATGCAGATGAATCGGGTCAAACTGAAAATGATTCGTATACAAGTGCAGTTTTAACAAACGAGACGCTAGAAAGTTCTGTAGCAACGAGTGTAGAAACTTGTTGTCATACTTTTAAGCCAAGATATTAACACATACTCCACCTCATATACGTGAGGTGGTTTTTTCTTTTCCTCTTCTTGTTTACGTCCTCCCCAATTCTCCCTATAATAAAATTAATATTTTTATGAATACGAAGGTGAAATAATATGACTAAAACAATTGCAGATATCGCCAAATTGGCTGGAGTTGCAAAAAGCACAGTTTCTCGTTACTTAAACGGTGGATACGTAAGTGATAAAACAAAACTTAAAATCGAAAGTATTATTCAAGAAACAAATTTTTCTCCCAATACATTTGCTCAAAGCTTAAAAGCAAAAACAACAAATTTAATTGGTGTTATTATCCCCCGATTAGACTCCTTCGCTACAATGAAAACACTTATTGGGATTGATAATACGTTACAGGAAAATAACTATCAAATGCTTGTAGCAAATGCAAATCAAACAATTGAAACTGAAATACAAGCAATGGAAAACTTTATAAAACAAAGAGTAGCTGGCATTATTTTATTAACCAAAACTTTAACAAATAAGCATCAACAAATTATTGCTAATTCAAATATCCCTATTTTATTCGTTGGGCAAGAATATAAAGATCAATATTGCCTCGTTCATGATGATTATGATGCAGCTTATGAGTTAGGAGCATACGTGTTATCACAAGGGCATAGAAATATCGCCTATTTAGGAGTAGAAAAAGATGATATTTCTGTTGGTATAAATCGAAAAAACGGTTTTCAAAAAGCCATTGAAAATTTAGAACCAACTTGCAGTGTTTGTTATTACGAAACATCTTTCCAAATAGAAGATGCCATGAAACAAGTACAACATATTTTAAGTAATAACCGTCCAACGCTTATCGTATGTGCTACAGATAACATCGCACTTGGGGCAATGAAAGTCATTCACTCCCATTCTCTTTCTGTACCAAATGATATTTCTGTAACAGGATTTGGGGGATATGATATTTCAGAAATGGTACACCCTAGCTTAACGACAATTGCGTTTGACTATGAGTATGCCGGAAAGCTTGCTGCCACTTCTCTTTCACAGCTTGTCGAAAACAAAACTATACCAAAAATATTACACTCTCGTTATACATTAAAAATCCAAGAAAGCGTTGACAAAATTTAAAGGCACTCTATAATAAAAATAAAACCGGTTCCACATAAAAAAACAGGATTCTTCACATCAATTCCCTGTTTTTTTATTTTAACTACTTACGGAACCGGTTCCATAAAAATATAGTAAGGGGGAATTTTTATGAATATGAAACAAATTGCAACACAAGTATTACAAAACATCGGTGGAAAGGAAAACATTGTTCGCGCTACACATTGCGCTACTCGCCTTCGTCTTGTACTAAAAGATGAAACCAAAATAAACGCCTCCGAAATCGAAAACATCGATGAAGTGAAAGGTGCTTTTGCAACGACTGAACAATACCAAATTATTTTTGGAACTGGCATAGTAAACAAAGTATATGATGAATTCTCAAAACTAATTGGGATAGCCGAACTAGATTCTACAACATCAAACGATATACCTAAGAAAAAAATGAATCCTATCGCCCGCCTAGCAAAGACACTATCCAATATTTTTGTTCCAATTATTCCAGCTATCGTCGCAAGCGGTTTACTTATGGGTCTACTCGGAATGTTGAAAGCGTTTAAATTAGTTGCTGGAGATCACTCACTTATCCAATTACTTGATATGTTCTCAAGTGCAGCTTTCATTATTTTACCTATTTTAATTGGAGTGAGTGCCGCTAAAGAATTTGGTGGAAATATTTTCTTAGGTGCAGTTATTGGTGGTATATTAACTCACCCAAGCTTAACAAATCCTTGGACTCTTTCAAATGCAAAACCAACTGTTTTACATTTCCTTGGTATGGATATTGATATGATTGGCTATCAAGGTACTGTTTTACCTATTTTATTATGCGTATATGTTATGAGTACAATTGAAAAAGAACTTCGAAAACGTGTTCCGAACTCTTTAGATTTATTAGTTACACCATTCTTAACAATTATTATAACTGGCTTTTTATCACTTATTATTATCGGACCAATTGGATATAAAATCGGTGACGGCATTACGTACCTTTTAAATACAATTTATCAATTTGCAGGACCAGTAGCTGGACTTATATTCGGCGGATTGTATTCAACAATCGTTCTTACTGGCTTACATCATAGCTTCCACGCTATTGAAGCGGGCTTACTTGCAAATAAAGATATCGGTGTCAATTTCTTACTCCCTATTTGGTCAATGGCGAACGTTGCTCAAGGTGGGGCTACTTTAGCAGTTTATTTCAAAACAAAAAACAAAAAAACGAAAGAAATTGCAATTCCAGCAGCAGCTTCAGCATTTTTAGGAATTACGGAACCAGCTATTTTTGGTGTCAATTTAAAACTGGGTAAACCATTTATTGCAGCAGCTATTGGCGGCGCAATTGGAGGCGCTTACGTTGTCTGGATGCAAGTAGCAGCTAACGCATACGGTTTAACAGGTATTCCGATGCTTACAATTGTTGCACCTCTTGGCATGATGAACATGATTCACTATATAATTGGCTTCGCTATTGCAGTTATCACTGCTTTTGTTGCCACATTCATTTTATATAAAGAAAGTAAACAATAGCGAGGAGAAAACCTATGTCAAAATATAAAACAATATTGCAATCTGATAAAGACGAATTACATTCTTTATATGAAATTGCAAACCAAGATTCATGGAAACCAATTTATCATATCCACCCATCCTTTGGACTAATGAATGATCCTAACGGTGTATCATACTACAATGATGAATATCATGTTTTTTATCAGTGGTATCCATTTGGTCCCATTCACGGAATGAAGCATTGGGGGCATGTGAAATCAAAAGATCTTATTAACTGGGAGCGTATGCCTGTAGCTATCATACCTACTGAAAGCTATGAATCGCACGGTGCATATTCTGGGAGCGCTATCGTAAAAGACGGACTTCTTCACTTACTGTATACAGGAAATATAAAAAAATCTGATAATTCCCGTGATGCAAAACACTGTATGGTAATAATGGATTCTCAATATAAGATGACGAAATATAGTAATAATCCTATTATTGATGTAATCCCTGACGGATATACAAAACATGTGCGTGATCCAAAAGTATGGAAACATAACGATATATACTATATGTTACTCGGTGCACAACGCAAAAATAAAACTGGAACTCTTTTACTATATAAGTCACAAGACCTATACAATTGGAATTTCCAAGGTGAAATTACAACAAACTTAAAAGAATTTGGATTCATGTGGGAATGCCCCGATTACTTCCAATTATCGGGGAAAGATGTACTTCTCTTTTCACCTCAAGGAATTGAAAAAGAAGAAGAAAATTTCCAAAATGTATACAATGTTGTTTATGCTATAGGCCATTTCGATATTGAAAATTTACATTTCCATGTTGATTCCTATTACGAGGTTGATAAAGGATTCGATTTTTATGCCCCTCAAACTTTAGAAGACTCTACTAGTCGTCGCCTATTGTTTGCTTGGGCAGGATCAAGTGAAATCACATATCCTTCTGATGATTATATGTGGGCTCATTGTTTAACACTTCCACGTGAATTAACATTAGAAGATAATATCTTAAAACAAAAACCAGTTTCAGAATTAACAAAACTACGAACAACAAAAAAAGAAATTTCAGGAGATATAACAGCTGGATTAAACGTATTATCAACGCTTGATAATGAAGGATCCTATGAATTAATTGTTACCCTTAAAACAGAAGATGCAAAGCGTTTTGGGCTTTCTCTCTTCCACAATGAGGAGGAATGTTTTCCAATTACATTTAATCGGAAAGAAGGTACTGTTTCTATGGACAGGAGCAACTTCTGCCATCAATTTGGCGGAGAATATGGTTATGAACGCTATAAAAAAATTAATATTCAAGATACGATAGAACTACAAATATTTGTAGATAAAAGCATCGTGGAAATTTTCTTATGCGATGGTTCAACAGTCTTTACGTCCCGAGTTTTTCCTCGAAAAGACTTGAAACATCATATAGCAATCTTTTCAGATGCAAAACTAAACTTTATCATTACACAATATAAGCTGAAAAGAGGGATTGTATGAGAAATGTCTTTTGTATCGGTGAACTATTAATTGATTTCGTTTGCCGAAATACCAATGTTTCTTTAGTAAACGGTTCAAATTTCGAAAAAAAGGCTGGTGGAGCACCTGCTAACGTTGCTGCTGCTATTACAAAATTAGGTGGACACGCTACATTTATGGGACAAGTAGGAAACGATCCATTTGGTGAATTTCTTGAACAAACTTTACAACATGCATATGTGGACACTTCCATGCTCATCAAGGATAAACAAACCACACTTGCATTCGTATCTATCGATCAAAATGGTGAGCGTGATTTTACCTTTATGCGTGGCGCAGACGGTGAATATCATTTCAATAGCATTGATTTATCAAAAATAAAAACGAATGATTTAATCCATTTTGGTTCAGCGACAGCTTTATTGTCCAGCCCGTTAAAAGACACATATTTTCAACTTCTACAACATGCAAAAGAAAGTGGCCAGTTTATTTCTTTTGATCCAAATTACCGAAATGCGCTCATTACAAATACCGAACAATTTATTCAAGATTGCTTAACTTTTATAAAACATGCTCATTTTGTAAAAGTAAGTCAAGAAGAAGCGATTATGCTTTCTAAAGAGAGTGATTTACAACAATCTGCACTCAAATTATTAAATCATGGTGCGAAAGCCGTAGCTATTACACTCGGAAAAGACGGTACTCTTCTTGCAACAAAGGATAAGCAAACTATTGTACCTTCTATCTCTATTCAACAAGTTGATACTACTGGCGCTGGTGATGCTTTCGTTGGAGCAATGTTATACCAAATTGCTAAAAGTGAACAAATGTTTCTTCATAATTTTGAAGATTTAACAACGTTTATCTCCTTTGCAAATAAAGTAGGTGCTCTCACATGTACAAATTACGGAGCCATTTCCTCTCTTCCATCATTAACAGATGTAAAAGCATACGAGTAATCGTATGCTTTTTACATTCCCCTCCAAAAATCATGCATAATAAAAAAGTACAAAATAACGAGAACGGCCGTCCCGCATAAGGTAATACGCCGATATATACTCTTCTCCCCTTCCCTTGCCTTAACAAACGCCCAAATAAATCCGAAGAACAATATTAAATCAACATATGGAACATAAAACGAAAATACGAGAAACGCATACAAATACACGATAAATAAACAGGTCGTTACTAAGAAAACTTTAAACGCAAATTCACTTTTCATAATGTAACCGCCCCCTATCTGTACTGTATTATATTCAGCAAAATACAATAGTTGCAGTTAAACTCAAAGTAGAAATAAGCTACCGTCTATAATACGGTAGCCATTACGGAACATTATATTTCCGTTTATATATATTACTTAAAGTCGAAGAAGGAATTTGTTCATAACGAATTTTTCCTCCTGTTTCATCCACAATATACAAATTGTTTCCTATATAATATATTCCATCTTTTCGTTTTGAGTACACTGCATATCTTTCGTTTGGTAATACTGTTTTCACTTTCGTTAGCTGCCCATTTGGTTCTTGCCAATATATATCGGCACGGTCTACTAACGTAAGCATGCCAATTTGCTCTTCTTTTACTTTACGACCACTCCAACTCACAACGCGGTAACCAAGCTTATTTGCTTCATATTCGGGGCTCGTATGAAAACGAGAAATGATTACTTTTGTTTGTAATTGGACTCGATCATATAACCACTGTATATCCCTGTCATGCATGCGAATACACCCATTTGATTTCCTACTTCCAATCGTCCATTCCCGATTTGTCCCATGAATCGCATATTCATTCTTATCTAGCCCAAGCCATCTCGTACCAAGAGGGTTATTTGGTGCACCCCCAGCTATTTTTTTTCGATGGTATTCTTTATTTTTATATTTAGTTATAATACAAAAATTACCTTCAGGCGTAGGTGTACGATCTCTTCCAGTTGTTACGGGGAATGTTTTTGTATAATTTCCATTTTCAAAAAAAGACAACTGGTTTGTCGTAAGATTCACTAATATTAAATGATCTGTATCAGCAAAAGCACTAACCGGTAGGATGAAAAATAATAGTATGACGAAACATAACTTTTTCATCTATATCCCCCCTAGCGCTCACTATAATAAGTGGAATTAACTTTACTTTGCTCTTATAAATGAAAACTATCCATTTACAATAACTCCCCCATTTACATGTATCATCTGCCCCGTAACATAGGATGAATCCCCAGACGCTAAGTATACGTATGCTGGCGCTAATTCATATGGTTGACCAGGCCTCTGCATCGGAACATTGCTCCCGAACTGTGATACTTTCTTCTCATCAAAGCTTGATGGGATAAGTGGTGTCCAAATTGGCCCCGGCGCAACACCATTTACACGAATCCCTTTTTGCACTAACGATTGAGAAAGTGATCTTGTAAAAGCTACGATCGCTCCTTTCGTTGCGGAATAATCAATTAACGTTTCATTTCCTTCATACGCAACGATAGATGCCGTATTTATAATGACATCCCCTTGCTTTAAATGAGAAAGTGCTGCTTTCGCAACGTGAAAATAAGAAAAAATATTAATACGAAACGTTTTTTCTAACTGTTCCGCTGTAATATATTCTAATCCTTGCTGCGGATATTGCTGCGCGACATTATTTACTAAAACATTTAAGCTGCCTAACTGCTGTATGGTCTCTTGCACAATATCTTTACAATGCTGTTCATTACTTAAATCACCTGGCAACAATACACACTTTACGCCTTCTTTCTCAACATATTGTTTCGTCTCATTTGCATCTCCCTCCTCATCTAAATACGCAATCGCAATATTTGCCCCCTCTTTCGCAAAAGCAATGGAAACAGCTCGTCCAATTCCACTATCTCCACCTGTAATTAATACGTTCTTTCCTTTTAACTTTTCGCTTCCTTTATAATTGGGATCTTCAAACTGTGGTAGAGGATTCATTAATGATTCAATGCCAGGCTGTTTATTTTGATGTTGTGCAGGCATTGTTACAAAGTTTTTTTGCTGCGGCATAGCTTCTTTCAACTCCTTTTCCTTATCATGTGCATAATAAAACCTGAAATTCACACATCATGTTACGATTAATATTCGAATTTAAGACACAAAATATGAATTGTTGTAAACTTTTTATGCAAAACTATTGCAAAATAGTTAAAAAGCGAATATTATATATAACTGTTGTGAAAATTATTCGTAAACAGAAAGGATGTTTATATGTTTAACCTTTCAAAACATAAAACTTCTATTAAAACTGAAATTATGGCAGGTATTATTACCTTCTTAACAATGGCATATATCATTGTGGTAAACCCTGTTATCCTTGGGGATGCAGGTGTTCCATTTGAACAAGCATTTACAGCAACAATTATCGCTGCTGTTGTCGGAACATTATTTATGGCAATCTTTACAAACTTACCAATCGCAATTGCACCAGGTATGGGATTAAATGCTTACTTCTCTTACTCTGTTGTAAAAGCTCATGAAGGCATGACTTTCGCAATTGCATTCTCTGCTGTATTCGTAGCAGGTATGATTTTAATTTTGTTATCATTCACATCTTTCCGTACAAAATTAATGGAAGCAATTCCTGAAAACTTAAAACATGCAATTACTGCTGGTATCGGTCTTTTCATCGCCTTTATCGGTTTACGTTTAACAGGTATCGTTACAAAAAATGAAGCAAACTTAGTTGGGCTTGGTGACCTTCACTCTGCTCCAGTACTACTAGCATTAGCTGGACTTGGAATTACAATTGTCCTTATGTCTTTAAATGTAAATGGCGCACTATTTATCGGTATGCTATTAACTGGTGTTATTGCTTTCTTCACAGGACAATTAACATTCTCAAACGGTGTTACATCAATGCCAGGATTACCAGAAGGAATTATCGTTTCAAATCCAATCACTGCTGTATCTGACGTAATTAACTACGGATTATACGGCGTTGTATTCTCATTCTTCCTTGTTACACTATTCGATACAACAGGTACATTACTTGGCGTTGCTCAACAAGGTGGATTTATGAAAGACGGAAAGCTTCCAAAAGCTGGACGTGCTCTTCTATCTGACTCATTCTCAGCAACAATCGGTTCTATGTTCGGAACAACACCATCAACAGCTTACATTGAATCTTCTGCTGGTGTTGCAGCTGGTGGTCGTACTGGTTTAACAACAGTTACAGTAGCTGTTCTATTCGCACTAGCAGCATTCTTCGGACCATTAGTAAGTGCCGTTTCTGGTGTATCAGCTATTACTGCACCATCATTAATTATCGTTGGTAGTCTTATGATGGGTTCAGTTCGCCACATCGATTGGGACGCATTTGATGAAGCATTCCCAGCATTCTTAGTAATCTTAAGCATGCCACTTACATCAAGTATCGCAACAGGTATCGCACTTGGATTTATTTCATACCCACTTATGAAAGTGGCAAAAGGTAAATTCCGTTCTGTTCACCCACTTGTATATGTATTTGGAATTTTGTTTGCTTATCAATTGATTTTCTTACCACATTAAAATTCCTCTTTTTGAGGGATTTTTTTATACATAAAAAAATAGAGCATCGAATTTCGATGCTCTACTTTCCTT
This sequence comes from Bacillus sp. CCNWLW194, assembly GCF_037120585.1. Lineage (NCBI taxonomy): Bacteria > Bacillati > Bacillota > Bacilli > Caryophanales > Bacillaceae > Bacillus > Bacillus sp. CCNWLW194. The sequence continues at coordinate 137,735 of NZ_JBBBBL010000013.1, forward strand.
TTACAATAATCACACGAATTACTTTTAACACTTCTCATTCACCTGTAATTCATTACTATACTTTTGAATAAAAACTGATGAAATAACCATTATCATCCCTACACTACACCCAATAAGCTGATCCAGTAGCATTTCATCGTGAACGAACCAGCGTAGTAAAAATACCCCACCAAAAATAAGCAATATAGTAAATCCAGTATATCTAAGTCCTTTATATACATTTTCCATATGTATCACCTCTCCACATACTTTTATCCATAATATACCATAACAAAAACGCGCATAACCAATATTTATAATTAAAACCAATAATAAAAAGACTGCAGAGAAATTCTTCTCCACAGCCTTTTTATTATTTTTGCAAAAACGCCTGCAAATCTGCAAACTGTCTCTTTGCATCTTCATAGCCTTGCTCATATAAACTTTGTAGTTTTATCGCATCTTTTTCCATACGATCTACTTGAAGCGGCACTTCTGGACGAATAACAAATAAATTACCCGCTTGCTCTTCTTTTTCAATGTAGTGAAGTGTTTCATTATACACTTCATAACGACTCAGCATCGTGTTAACAAGGTTCGGATATTTTTTATATGCTTTCGCTGCAACCCAGCCAAATTTTGATTTCTTTTTTGCATAACCATGATTTCTCGTCAAAATAACGACTGATTTTTTAAATCCATCCTCCTGTGCTTTTCGAACTGGAATTGGATCAGAAATCCCGCCATCTAATAATTGCTTACCACGGTAATTTACTACTGGTGCAATGAAAGGTAATGAGCTAGACGCTTGTAATAAATTTAGCGCATCATCATTCGTTCCCTCTTTTTCAAAATAAACAGACTGTCCTGTTTCACAATCCGTTGTTCCTACAAGAAAGCGTTCGGGACTATTAAAATATGTTTCAAAATCAAACGGCACATGCTTTTCTGGTATTTCATGAAAAATGAAATCCATATCAAATAACTGACGTTTTCTCCATAAGTTTTTATACGATAAATACTTCGGATGTGATACATAGTCAATATTGACCGTTTTATTTCTATTTCTTTGTCTGGAAAGATACGACGCTGCATGACAAGCACCAGCTGATACACCGACTACATATGGAAAATATAAATCTTGTTCCATAAAGTATTCTAGTATCCCGCCCGTATATACACCACGCATACCGCCGCCTTCTAATACTAACCCCGTATTTTCAAGCATGTTATTCTCTCCTCTTTATATATTGACTCTTTAATTATTCACTATGTTAAGTATCTTTTTCTATTATATATGAGTTCTTTTAGAAATTATATTCAAACGGCTTGAAATGAAGGAGTTTTTTCTTCCAATTATATTTCCAAATGATTGGAGACATCCTTTATAAACCTTTGAATAAAGTCTTGCTCTTCTTTCGTATATCCATCTAAAAGTAACAGCCACTTTTCTTCAGCTTGTTTATGCAATTTATCATGAGCTTTATATATTTCATTTCCGCTTTCCGTTAAGCGGAAAAAAATTTCTTTTTGATTATCTAACATTTGTATCTTCTCAACGAATTGCTTTTGAAACAACTTTGTACAAATTTTAGAGATTGCGCCCTTCGTTATTCCCATTTCTGTCGTAATTGCCGTTACATTCATCAGACCATTTTTCCCGATACACTCGATCACATGTAACTCAGATAAAGACATACCACTTACACCTGTCTCACGAAGAAACTTCTCATTTTGTCCTTTCAAATGTTCTTCTTTTTTATGCAAAAGTGTACGAATGTCCGAAAGTATTTCCATTTGCTTCGTTGCATAATCCAATCCGTTCGCCCCCTAAGTTTCCAAAGAAACAATTTCACTATATACCATTTTAAAATCATTTTTTCATATTTACAAGTGAGAAAAACATGTTAAAATAAATTTAGTTTCCAAGGAAACAAAATAAAAAGGAGGTTAACACAATGAAAAAATCCAAACTAAATTTCATTTTATATGTTATCTGTATTAGTGCCTTACTCGGTTCCTTCGCTCAAAATATTTACACACCTATCTTGCCTATGATTCAAGCTTCTTTTCACACTTCTCTTTATCTTGTAAATGTAACAGTTTCAATTTTCACATTCGTTCTTGCGATTATGCAGCTCTTCTATGGACCTTTAATTGATACAAAAGGGAGAAAATCTGTCCTTATCCCTAGTTTAGTCATTAGTACAATTGGTTCAATTGGATGTGCTTTTTCGGCGAACGTTTATTTATTTCTATTTTTTAGAGCTGTTCAAGCTATAGGAATAGCAGCTATACCTGTAGTCGCAGCAACGATTATTGGTGATTTATTTGAAGGAAAAGAACGCGGAGAAGCAATGAGCCTCTATCAAATGTTACTTGCTCTCGCACCTGCGGTTGGCCCTCTAATTGGTGGTTATCTCGGCAGTATAAATGGCCACTTATCCGTATTTCTGTTTTTATCTATACTTGGCATTCTCTTATTAATTATAAACATTTCACTACTTCCAGAAACAAAACCAACTGTAATGAAGCAACCGCAAGCAAAAAAGAATTACTGGCTTATCTTAAAAAATACAACTGGATTTTCTATTACTCTTATTGGCTTTATTCAATTTTGTATTTACTTTTGCTTTCTCGTTTTTTTACCAAGCATTTTAACAAATTCATTTCACCTAACTGCAAGTGAAATCGGTCTTATGTTTATACCAATGTCCCTTTCCATCATGTTAGGAAGTTATTGCTATAAACTTTTGCAAAAACTTCTCACAACAAAGCAAGCTTTATTCATTACTAGTTTCTTCAATATTATATGTGTCACTTTATTCTCTTTCACATATAGCTTCAACATTCCATTCATCATTATCGTTACCTCTTTATACGGTTTTAGTATGGGACTGTCTATGCCAACTCACACTACTTTATTAACGGAAGAATTCGTACAAGAACGCGCAACTGCTATCGGTATGTACAACTTCATCCGCTATTTCGGTATGAGCACAGGGCCACTTGTAGGTGGATTTCTTTTATTTAATCAAAATTACTTTTGGATTTTCTTCCTAGGTGCAATTATGTTTCTAATCATAATCTTATATGCAATGAAAATGCTACGCTTCCCCGCCACACAAAAAGTAAAATAGAGACCTAAGATGGTCTCTATTTTACGCTCGTTGATCCGCAACAATATGAATATCAATATACTTCGTTTGTCTCATAATCTCATTTACAATCGAGCCTTTTCTTATTTCTTCCCACCTTGTTCTTGCCGATTGCCCCAGTAAAATTTGCGTTACTTGTAATCTTTTCGCGACTTCAATAATAACATCCGCTGGCTTTCTCCCTTTTGCCTCTTCTAACACAAAACTCGCATCAAATTGATTCGTGAGCGCCTTCCATTCTTCAATTGTTTGCTTTTTACCAGCTGAAAGAGAGTCTATATTTTCTCTTTCAACATTTAATACATACAATTCAGCGTTTAACCGATCAGCCATGCGCCATCCTCGTCTTATTAATTTCTCCGCTGTTGAGCTATATTGTACACAAACAAGAATTTTTTCTTTTACGCCAATCGGTTCTATTACTGTTTGGCTAATTTTCTCTTCCATATCATCAGCAACTTCACGAAGCGATAACTCTCTGAGTGCCCCTAGATTATTAAGCGTAAAGAAATTTTGTAAGCTTTGCTGAATTTTTTCTTCCTTATATATCTTTCCATCTATTAATCTCTTCCTTAATACCTCAGGTGTTGCATCAACGAGCTGAATTTCATTCGCCTTTTGCAAAATAAAATCTGGAATTCGTTCTCGTACTTTTATATTCGTAATTTGAGCTACAATATCATGAACACTTTCTAAATGCTGAATATTAAACGCTGATAATACGGATATACCAGCCTCTAGCAATTCTTGCACATCCATGTAACGTTTTTTATGTTTGGAACCTGGTATATTACTATGTGCCAGTTCATCAACTACGACTACTTGCGGTGCACGTTTTATAATTTCTTCCACATCAAGTTCATAAAATATTTTTCCTTTATACTGTATTTCTTTTAAAGAAACCTTTTCTAAATCTGCAATTGCTTCTTCCGTCTCTTTTCTTCCGTGCGTTTCAATTAAACCAATTACAATATCCATACCATCTTTTTTCATCTCTCTTGCATCAAAGAGCATTTTATAACTTTTCCCTACTCCTGGAGCAGCCCCCACATATAACTTTAACTTCCCGCGATTTTGCTGACGAATATATTCTAAATACTCTTCTGGTGTTCGCCTTTGAAAAGTTGGTTTATAGTCATCCGCATACAAAACATTCACAACCTTTCTTTCGAAACAACGCTACCTCAATCCGTTAGATTGAGGTAGCACTGTTACTATTTCATTAATTTCTGTAATTCTAAATTTAACTTTAAAACGTTCACGCGGTTTTCTCCAAATAAGCCAAGTGCCGCATCTTCCGTTTGATCTTTAATCAATTGATCCAGCGTTTCTTTCGAAATATTCGTTAATTTCGAGATGCGCTCTACCTGTACGGAAGCTGCCTTCGGACTAATGTCAGGATCAAGCCCTGAACCTGAATTCGTCACTAAATCGATTGGCACTTCTGTAACCGGAACAGTGGGATTTTGTTTCTTCCACTCTTCAATACTTTTCTCTACTCGTTTCTCTAAATCTGGATTAGACGGTGCATAGTTATTTGAACCAGACGCTTCTGCTTTATATTCAATACTAGAGACACGTCCATGAAAATAACGTGGATCTGTGAAATTTTGACCGATTAATTTAGAACCAATCACTTTATTTTTATCATTATATATTAGACTTCCATCCGCATTATCCTTCATTACTGCTTGCGCAATACCAGTAACAATAAGCGGATATACAAGGCCGCACAACACTAAAAATGTAAAAGTAATACGTATAATCGGTGATAGTATACTTTGTTTCTTCGCCATCTTTTTCCCCTCTTCCTTATATGAACAAACCGACAATCATATCAATTACTTTAATTCCAATAAACGGTACAATCACTCCGCCCAGCCCATAAATAAGTAGGTTTCGGCCAAGTAGTGCATTCGAACTCATCGGTTTATATGCGATACCTTTCATCGCCAATGGAATGAGTAATGGAATAATAACTGCATTAAATATTAATGCTGATAAAATCGCTGACAGTGGTGATGTTAATTTCATAATGTTCAATGCTTCCATTTGCGGAATTGCAAGTGTAAACATCGCTGGAATAATAGCGAAATATTTCGCGATATCATTTGCAATACTAAACGTCGTTAACGCACCACGTGTCATTAACAATTGCTTACCGATTCCTACAACCTCAATAATTTTTGTTGGGTTCGAATCTAAATCAATCATATTTGCTGCTTCTTTTGCAGCTGTCGTCCCGCTATTCATTGCTAATCCAACGTCAGCCTGCGCTAATGCCGGCGCATCATTTGTACCATCACCTGTCATCGCTACAAGTTTCCCTTTATCTTGCTCTGCTTTAATAACAGCAATTTTATCTTCTGGTTTACACTCGGCAACGAATTCATCTACCCCTGCTTCTTTTGCAATTGTTGCTGCTGTTAATGGGTTATCCCCTGTACACATAACCGTTTTAATCCCCATTTGACGCAACTGTTCAAAACGTTCACGCATGCCAGGTTTTACTGTATCTTTTAAATAGATTAAACCGTAAATACGATTATTTACTGCAACTACAAGTGGTGTTCCGCCCTCTTTTGAAATGAAATCTGCTTTTTGATTTACATCTTTCGGAATCGTGCCACCTTGTGACTGAACCCATTCAATTACGCTACCTACAGCACCTTTTCTCACTTTCGTTCCGTCCTGTAAATCAACACCACTCATTCTCGTTTCTGCTTTAAATGGAACAAATTCACCTTGTTCTGCAATTTCTCGATTATATGATATAGACTTCGTTTTTACATATTCTATAACTGATCGACCTTCTGGTGTTTCATCTAAAACTGAGCTAATAGCAGCCCACTTTCCAACTTGCTCAATCGTTTCATTTCCTACAGGTAATAATGTATGAGCCATTCGATTCCCAAAAGTAATCGTACCTGTTTTATCTAAAATAATTGTATTAATATCGCCCGCAGCTTCTACTGCTTTCCCTGACATCGCTAGCACGTTAAATTTTGTCACCCGGTCCATCCCAGCAATACCAATTGCCGATAATAATCCACCAATTGTCGTTGGAATTAAACAAACTAACAACGCTACAAGTACAGCTGTATCAATTTGAAATCCTAAGTAATTTGTAAAAATCGGCAGCGTCACAACAACGATTAAGAAAATAAGCGTTAAACTCGTTAATACTGTATTTAAAGCAATCTCATTGGGCGTTTTTTGACGAGAAGCCCCTTCTACTAACGAAATCATTTTATCAATAAATGATTCACCAGGATTACTCGTAATGACAATCGTAATCTCATCACTTACAACCATCGTACCGCCTGTTACGGAGCAAAAATCACCTCCGGCTTCTTTTATTACAGGAGCTGATTCCCCTGTAATCGCAGATTCATCGACAGACGCTAATCCTTTTATTACTTCCCCATCACTTGGAATCATTTCTCCTTGTTTTACAATAACAACGTCACCTTTTCTAAGATCAGTTGCTGAAACTTGAACGGTGTCTCCATTTTCTTTTACAACATTTGCAAATACATCTTTCTTCGACTGTTTTAAGGAATCGGCTTGCGCTTTCCCCCGACCTTCCGCTAAAGCTTCTGCAAAGTTAGCAAATAAAACTGTAAATAATAGAATGAGAGAAACTGTTATATTAAACCATCCTGGTATACTACTAGAACTGCTTGGAAGAAAAGATAAAATGAACGTAGTGATAAATCCAATTTCCACAACAAACATAATTGGATTCTTTATCATGACTTTCGGACTCAATTTCGCAAAGGATTGTTTCATCGCATGTGTCACAATATCACGATCCATCGCTTTCACTTGTCTAACCTCATCTTCTACAGCATGTATTTGTGACTGATTTACTCTTTTTTCTTTTACTACTACCGGTCTCATCATTTACCCTCCATTACTTCAATGTAAGAAATTCTGCAATTGGACCGAGTACTAACATCGGGAAGAATGTTAATGCACCGACAATTACAATTGTTCCGATGAAAATGCCGCCAAATAAACTATTATCCGTACGGAACGTTCCGACTGTTTCTGGTACAACCGTCTTTTCTTTCAATGAAGCTGCGACAGCTAGCATCGTAATTAAACTGAAATAGCGACCTAAAAACATAACTAAACCAGTTGTAATATTCCAAAACGGTGTATTATCCGCTAATCCTTCAAATCCAGATCCGTTATTCGCAGCTGACGATGTATATTCATATACCACTTGCGTCAAACCGTGGAAACCGAAATGAGAAATAGCATCCGTTCCTAAACTTGTTGAAAGAGCTAATGCTGAAAATCCTAAAATAAGCAGTGGATGAAATAGTATCGTTACCGCAATTAACTTCATTTCCTTACCTTCAATTTTCTTACCTAAAAACTCTGGTGTCCGTCCGACCATCAATCCAGATATAAAGACTGCGATAATCGCATACATAATAATGTTCACAAAACCTGCTCCAACGCCGCCATATACTGTATTTAACATCATATTTACAAGTGGAACTAACCCACCAATTGGTGTTAACGTATCATGCATCGTATTAACAGCCCCTGTTTCAGCAGCTGTCGTTACAGTCGCATAAAGGGAAGAAAATACTGTTCCGAACCTTACTTCTTTTCCTTCTGTACTTCCTTGTACGTGTTCAATACCCATTCCATTTAATGCCGGATTCCCGTTTAGTTCAGATGTCGTAATCGTTATAAACCCTAGTAAAAACACCATGAATAGTGAAACGAAAAGAATACGTCCTTGTTTTTTATTTCCTACCATTCGTCCGTACGTGAATGGTAGTGCTGTTGGCAATAACATCATAAGCATCATTTGCAAAATATTACTCATTTGTCCTGGGTTTTCAAAAGGATGTGTAGAGTTTGCCCCAAAAAATCCACCACCGTTATTCCCAAGTTCCTTAATTGAAACGAATGATGCAACTGGCCCACGTAAAATACTTTGCTTCGCGCCATCAATCGTTTGTGCCGTAACTGCTCCGTCTAACGTTTGTGGTACGCCAAGTGCAACAAAGGCTAGTGCCGCAATACATGCGATAGGAAGAAAAACTCTCGTTAACGCTCTCGTAAAATCAACGAAAAAGTTACCGAGTTCTTTTCCAGCCAGTCCTCTTATAAATGCCATAACAAGCGCTAAAGTCGTTGCCGGTGCTGCAAACATTAAGAATGTAATTCCGATTAATTGTGATAAATAAGATAAACCATTTTCACCGCTATAATGCTGTAAGTTTGTATCAGCCATAAAACTAATTGCTGTATTAAAAGCGAGCGTAGGCTCCATTCCTTCAATGTGTGCTGGATTTAATGGCAATACTCCTTGTAATCTGAAAATGAAATATACGACAACAATCATAAATCCATTTAATAAAACTAATGATAATGCGTACTGTTTCCACGTTTGATTGTATTCTTTTACACCCGCAATTTTAAAAATAAGTTTTTCAAAAGGCCCGAATACTTTATCTAGCTTTTTACTACCTTGAAAGGCTTTCTCTAAATAAATTCCCGTTGGCTTTGCCACAAGAATAAACAATAGCATTGTAATAACAACTGCGACCCAGATCATAATGAATGACTCCCCCTAATTAAAACTTTACCGGATTTAATAATGCATACACTAAGTACAACGTAATTACTGCAACAATAACCGATAAGGCAATCGTCATGATTGCTTCCCTTCTTTCACAACTTTATCTGACCAACTTGCAAGACTTGCCATCGATGCGACTAACACAACAAAAATCCCGATCATTACAACATCTAACATAGCTATCCCTCTTCCTATTGTAAAAATTTACCATTAGATTATCAAAAAAAGAACACTAAGCTCTACTTAGTGTTCGAAATGAACAACACAAAGTAAACCTCCTCTCTAAACGCTTACGAGGTTAGCTGTCGGATTCGGGCCTAAAGAGTAGCCCTACTTTCAAAACTGAAAGATTCACCCCAAGTGACGATGCACAAAATTGGTTCCCCCGCTCCATTTCTGGAACTCAGCGATTTTAGGTTTTTTTGGAAATTTTATGAATGATTTATGAGAGTAAATATACTCCTCTATATTTAACTTGTAAAGAGGCAAATTACTGAAAATAAGAAAATATCCACCTGTTTAAACGCTTACATTTAGTGTTATTAATATTCTTTCATCTGTTTTCTCGTCTTTTCTTTCTTTTTCACAGAAATAACCTTTTAAATACGAAATAAAAAGAGCGAATGACATGAAGTGCATAGCTTGTTGCACTTCGCATTCGCTCTTTTTTTATACACTATTTATTCCCCTCGTAAAAAAGCACGTAAATTTCTCCCGCGAATATAAACTTGTGACAATTCTGCATGTAGCTGCTCATATTCGATAACATCTGATTTTAAATATAAAGCGTCTTTTGATGGTAATATGATATAGGGCCTTGGAAAAATAGGATCGAGCACCACCAATTCTTGAACTCGCTCTACCGATACTGCCCAACGATTCGCTATATCTCCTAATAATAACACCTTCATTTTCTTCTCCCCCGCCTTATTCAAAACATAAAAAAGAAATATTATCACAATTCGTAAACACGACAAATGTAGCTCCAATTGTTTCATAGAGCCTCGCTGGATATCGTTTATTTTTTGTAACAACAGTAATAGGCGCTTGGAAAGAAAAACGAATGTGTTCTGTAAAGAAGCTAACGATTGGAAGCTCATCCCCTAGCAGAATCACCTTCTTAATACACTCACAAATACTAGTAAAATCCTGCTTCTTACTACAACTATACGTCCAATCAAATCCACAATTCCTAACTTCAGCCGCTATCTCTTCATTTGCTGTAAAAATAATTAACTCATGTTGAAAAGCTACTAAATCTATTAAACTATTTACCTTGCTTTCTTCTCCAACACAAATTTTACCTTGCTTTCTTCTCCAACACAAATAAGTGTTAGTTCCATATACCTCATCCTCCTTAGCATAAAAGAACTCAAACATAGATTGATATTCCCCTATACTAATCAGATCGATGAAGTGATGTATCCATCATGGCACCGTCCTCTCTCAAGACGCTTACGAAGTTAGCTGTCGGATTCGGACTTTGAGAGTAGCCCTACTTTCAAAATTGAAAGATTCACCCCTAGTGACACTGCACAAATTGGTTCCTCCGCTCCATAGAATTGGACTCAGCGTATTACAAAAATGTATTCTGGCTGATATATTACTCCTGTATTTGGAAAAAGTAAACAGAAAAAAAGCCAGTTATAAAACTGACTTTTCTATTATTCATGCTTATGCTTTATTCAATTTGTATGCAAAGTGATTCGTCGGTCCATGACCACTTCCAATATTCAACGGTTCTTCAATTGCTATACTAATAAATTGTTTAGCCTCTTGAACTGCCTCTTCCATCGAGTATCCTTTCGCAAGTCCAGCTGTAACTGCTGACGCAAATGTACAGCCGCTTCCGTGTGTTTGCTTTGAAGGAATTCGCTCACTTCTAAATTCAATAAAATCTTCTCCATCAAAGAGTAAATCAATTACTTCATTACCTTGATATTCTGCATGTCCGCCCTTCATGAGTACATATTTCGCACCTAATTCATGAAGTACTTTTGCAGCCTCTTTACTATCTTCAACGTTATGAATTTCCAGCCCAGTTAACACTTCTGCTTCCGGAACATTCGGTGTTATAACAGTTGCTACTGGTAATAAATATTCCTTTAATGCTTGTACTGCTTCTTGTTGTAATAATGATGCTCCACCCTTAGCAATCATAACAGGGTCTAGCACAATATTATTCCAGCCAAATTTATTAATATGTTCTGCTACAATTTGAATGATTTCGCTACTAAATAACATTCCTAGTTTCACAGCATCTGGTGTTAAATCCGTACCAATTGAATTCAGCTGTTCCGTGATACCTTCTAATGGAACAGGATATACCCCTTGAACGCCAAGCGTGTTTTGAGCAGTAATTGCCGTAATAGCCGTCATCCCATATACACCAAGCTCTTGGAATGTTTTTAAATCCGCTTGAATGCCAGCACCGCCTCCGCTATCAGATCCTGCAATTGTTAAAGCTTTATTCACTTTCATCCCACTCATCCTTTTCTAACCAAAATAGCGATGATAAATCGTCTTTGCTTCGCTTATATCTTTCGTTCCATGTACAAGTACACGACCATCTTTGAAGGCAACTAATCTCTTTTCTTCAACAGAAAATGATAGTAAATATGGATTTACATTTAAATCCGTAACGCGACCTTCCAGCAGCCCCTTATATTGTTCAAAATCCATTTCCCCTTTATGAGGTGGTCTAATTTGAACTGTATTTCGTCCGCATAAAACTGCTGTTTTCGATGTATTTTCTTTATTTAAATACGGATATAATGCATTCTCCCCGCATGAAGGACAATTGTGTTTACGAAGCTTTTGCACATTCATACATGAATATTCATTCTTCCATACATCAAACGACGCAAGTCCCTCTCGAAGTGATTCGTAATCTTCCACTAATAGTTTAAGAGCTTCCGTTACTTGATGAGAAACGACGAGAGATACAGCAGGTGATATAATGCCCGCTGTATCACATGTCGCACCGCCAAGCGGAATCGATTGTAATAAACATGATAAACATGGTGTTTTACTAGGAAGAATTGTGTAAGAAAGTCCGTAACTCCCTACACAAGCCCCGTAAATCCATGGAATAGAATATTTTTGCGCTATATCATTTACAATGAAACGCGTTTCGAAATTATCAGTTGCATCAATGATTACATCAACATTTGTAACAAGCTCTTCTAATTCCTCAGCTGTTACATCTTGAACGAGTGCTTCTACTCTTACTTCACTATTAATCTCTTCTAGACGTTTCTTCGCCGCTACAGCCTTCGGAAGATTATTTTTCACATCACTCTCTGCATACAATTGCTGCCTTTGTAAATTACTCCAATCGACATAATCACGGTCAACAATTGTTACCTTCCCAACACCAGCTCTTACAAACATTTCTGCATTTGCACTACCTAATGCGCCTGCGCCAATAATAAGCACATGCTTTTCTCTTATCTTTTGCTGTCCTTCTTCCCCAATGGGAGAAAATAGTTCTTGGCGAGAATATCGATTATTCAACTACACTCATTCCTTCTAAAGGACTACTTGCAGTTGCACAGCGTTTACGTGCGATACGACCTGCTTCAAAGCCTATGCGACCTGCTTTGATACCTAATTTCATTGCGTATGCCATTTTAATAGGATCTTTTGCTCCTGATACAGCCGTATTTAATAACACACCATCCGCTCCTAATTCCATCGCGAATGCCGCGTCAGCTGGGCTACCGATACCAGCGTCAACGATAACTGGTACTGTCGCTTGTTCAATAATGAAGCTTAAATTTAACGGATTTACAATACCAAGCCCTGATCCGATTGGTGATGCTCCTGGCATAATCGCATGCACGCCAAGTTCTTGTAATTTGCGGGCTAATACAACATCATCAGATGTGTAAGGAAGTACGATAAATCCTTCTTCTAGTAACATTTCAGATGCCTTTAATGTTTCTATTGGATCAGGTAATAACGTTCTATCATCACCAATAACCTCTACTTTGATCATGTCACAAAGTCCTGAAGCTTTCGCTAATTTTGCAATACGAACAGCTTCTTCAGCATTTTTCGCTCCGGCTGTATTCGGTAATAACGTATATTTTTTCACATCAAGCTTCTCTAATAAATTAGGTTGCTTTGCATCAAATATATCCATACGACGTACTGCAAACGTTAAAATTTCAGCTTCTGAAACGTCAATTGCTTTTTGCTGTACGTCAAAATCAGGGAATTTCCCTGTTCCTAATAAAAGTCTAGACTGAAATGACAATGGTCCAATGTTTAACATAATCAACCGCCTCCTACGAAAGTTACAATCTCAATTTGATCTCCATCAAAAACAGATGTATCTATATGATTATCTTTTTGTAAAATATCTTTATTACGCTCAACTACAACAATCCTGTTATCTAACTCTAAATGTGTAAGTAATTCAGCTACTGTTTTCACACTCGCTGGCACTTCAATTTGATTACCATTAATTTTTAAATTCAAACTTCCATCCCCTTTCTAAACTCTTTTAGAAAGCAATGAATCTAGCAAGTGATTCTCCTGCTTTCCTTCTATTAAATCCGCCATATATTGACCAGAAACAGGACTTAATAAAATGCCGTTTCGATAATGGCCCGTGCAAGCATATAAACCTTTTATTTCTTCATGCTCTCCCATATAAGGAGCTTCGTGATTTGATTGTGGCCTTAATCCTGCCCATGCACTTTCCCATTCCGCTTCTTTTAAAGCCGGCAATATTGTATAAGCACGCTCTAATATAGAAGTAATACTTTCTGGTTGCACAGTTTTATTAAACGTATGAGGCTTCATCGTTGCTCCAATTACGTACCGTCCACCGCGCTTTGGTGCAATATAAAATCTTTCTTGGAAAATAGGCGCATTTAAAAGTGATTTTCTACTTCTTACCGCTACTACTTCTCCTTTAACTGGATATGTACCCCATTCGCGGTGAAAATAACCTAGTAACTTCGTACTCCATGAACCACCTGCAATCACAACTTTCTCGCACGCAATAATACCTTCGCTTGTAACAATTCCTGTTACGTTATCATTTTCAATACGAATATCAAATACTTCTGTTTGTTCATATATATCAGTACCGGAAATTGCTGCAGAGTGTGCAAATGCTTTTGTAAGCTCTGGTGCAATAACATGACCATCTTTCGGATAATATACCGCACCTATAATGGATTCAGATAGAAATCGCTCTTTTTCCCGCAATTTTTCTCCCGTTAGAAAATAGGAATCTTCACCTGTTTTCTGCTGCCAATCCATAATATGAAGAATTCTTTCCTTCTCATCTTCATTTTGAGCAATGCGATAAATGCCTTTTTCTTCATACCCAATATCGATGCCTGTTTTTTCACGTAAAACTGCTGCAAGTTGTGGAAATATAGCACGGCTTTCTCTAGCAAGTTCAAATAACGGATCATACGCATCCCATTCTGCCTGAACCCCAAGTAAACCAGCAGCTGCTTTCGAGGCCTCAGATGCAATCTGTTGCCTCTCTACAATCGCTACTTTATGCCCTCGTTCTGCTAGAAAATGTGCAACTGAACTACCAATTACACCTCCGCCAATTATCGCTACATCATACTTCTTACACATGTTTTTCCGCCCACTTTCTTATTGATTCCTTATAAGATTTCGCTTTGCTATACGGGTTACTACTACTTATAATTCCAGACATAACAGCAATACCACTGACACCATTAGTAAGAACATCCCCTGTGTTTTCCGTGGTGATTCCTCCAATTGCTGTAATCGGTATGGATAAACACTTTGCAATGGCTGAAACTTCTTCAAGCCCTCTCGCTGGCACACCTTTTTTACAATCTGTCGGAAATACATGACCATAGACGAGTGAATCCGCTCCATTCTTAAATGCATCGATCGCCTCTTCTAAAGAATGCACAGAATAACCGACATGCAAATAAGAAAACTTTTCTTTCACTGACCTTACATCTGCGCTTCGATATCCTAGCTGCACACGCGGAATATTTAATAAAATAGCAATATCAATTCGATCATTTATTACTATCTTCGATGCAGGAAAGCCTTTCTTCAAAAGACTTTCCACACCTTCATACAATTCCTTCGTACTTTTCTCACGCTCACGAACATGTAAATAATCAATCTCACTCTCAATTTGCATTGCTACATTCACTAGCTCTTCGAATGACATGTGACCATTTGAGATTACATGAAGCTCATTTTTCATATTCATTCGCCTACTTTAAAATGTTTTCGAATAATTCCTCAGCTGGAACGATTTCTTTCGTCATCCCTTTATCTTTCAGCCATTTATTTTGTTTCTCCCATGACTCTTTTGAATCCGATAGGAATGGCTCATCTTTCGTTTCCATCTTCTCTAATAAAATTTTCATACTTTCTTTTTCAACTTCTGGTACAAGCGGGAAGTTTTCTTTTTCTTGATGATTTAATAAAATATTTAATGCTTCATCTGGATTTTTCTTCATGAAGTCATAACCTTTTTTCGTACCACGTAAGAAAGCTTGCAACGCTTCCTTATCTTTTTTCAACGTTTTATCACCTGTTACAAATACAAGCTCATGATAGTTTGGCACACCATAATCAGCTGGATTAAAGTACGCTGGTTCATGGCCTTCATGTCGCATAACAGGTACTTCATGGTTAATGTATGCTCCTGTTACTGCATCTACTTTTTTCGTAATTAACGCTGGTACTAAATCAAAGCCAACATCGACTACTTTCACTGTATCTGGATTACCACCATCTTCTTTTACCATCGTTTTTAAATACATCTCACTTAAAGGTGTCCCCGAATATCCTACTGTTTTTCCTTCTAAATCTTTCGGTGATTGAATGCCTGCTGATTTCAGTGATACAACATGATTTAACGGGGAACGTACGACAGCTCCAATTGATTTCACTGGAATTTGTTCATTTGCTCTTGCCATAACAACATCTGGTTGATAATACAAGCCAACCGTTACTTTTCCTGCCGCTGCTAAAGTTAATGGATCAGTCGGATTGGAAGGGAATTTAATATTCACCTTTACTCCTTCTTCTTTAAAGTAGCCTTTTTCAATTGCCGCATAAATAAAGCTATGTACCGCATTTGGGTACCAATCAAGCATGACCGTTATTTCTTTTTCTTTCTTACCCTTATCTGATGCTGAATTACTAGAACATCCAGCAATCATTGCAACTAATAATGTAAACACAAAGATGCGTTTTAAAAATTTCATGAATGCTTCCTCCAACTAATAAATTTCTTTTCTAAAATCGAAATAAGGATGACAAAGGAAATAGCTAATAATGATAACAATACAATGGGTGCAAATACACCCGCTCCGTCTAATTGCGTCATCATCCTTTTACTGAAATATCCTAACCCGGCTTGTGCACCGAGCCATTCACCAATTGCTGCCCCAATCACACTAAGCGGAACTGCAATTTTTAAAGCTGAGAAAAAATAAGGAAGAGCAGATGGTAACTTTAATTTAAGAAAAACATCTTTTTTCGTTGCTCCATACGTAACTAAGAGCTCCTCCCATTCTATTTTTGTACTACGTAGTCCATCATACGTATTGACCGCAATTGGAAAAAACGTAATTAAAACCGTAACAACAACCTTACTCCAAATCGTATATCCAAACCATAAAACGAAGAGTGGAGCAAGCGCTGTAATCGGAATCGTTTGTGAGGCAACTAATAATGGATAAAATGCTCTCTCCATCCAATTACTCGCATTCATTAACATCGCTAGCCCTACCCCAAGTACGATAGAAATAGCCACCCCTATTAAAACGACATTTAATGTTGCCGGCAAATGAACCGTAAATAATATATCTTTTAGTTTCCATATCTTCATTACAATTGCAGACGGTGACGGTAAAATGTACATCTCATCTACAACTCTTGCGCCTATTTCCCACATGACAAGTAAAATACTAGAAAGTGTAAGGGCAGGTAATAGTTCCTTCAACCGGTTCATCATACGAGTACCTGCCTTTGTAACATACTAAGAAGCTCATCTTTAAGCGCTAACGCTTCAGGCCTATATAAATCTTTTCTTGTCCGATTACAATCAAGCGGTACAATCTTCTCGGTTAAAGTAGTTATCGGTTGATTTTCTACAACGAAAATTCGATTAGAAAGAAATAATGCTTCTTCCACATCATGAGTGATAAATAAAATTGTTTTTTCCCACTCTTTCCATTGTTCAAACAGCCATTCTTGCAAAGATGCCTTCGTTAAAGCATCCAACGCGCTAAACGGTTCATCTAACAGCAATATCTCCCCGCCTGTTAATAAAGTTCGAATAAAAGATACGCGTTGTCTCATACCGCCAGATAAATCTTTCGGATATTTTGTCTCATACCCTTGTAAGCCAAATTTATGTAACAGTTCCTTTGCCTTTATTTGTGCTTCTTTCTTCTGTACACCTTGGCACTCTAGCGGCAGGGCAGCATTCTCAATAATCGTTCTCCATGGCAGGAGCATATCTTTTTGGGGCATATATCCTACAGGATGGCTCTTTGTTTCTGTCAGCTCTATCTGTCCCGTACTTGCTTCTTCTAAACCTGTAATAAGGCGAAATAAAGTACTTTTCCCGCACCCACTCGGTCCGATAATACTTACAAACTCTTTATCTCTTATAGAAGCATTTAATTCATTGATGATTGGTTTCTCATCATAATGAAAAGAAACATTATGAAACTGTAGTATGTTCTTGCTCCTCAAATCCCCACATCTCCTTACGATAGGACATATCCCAGAATAAATATTCAAATCGACTGGAATATAGGAAAATCTCCTCTAATCGATCTAGCTCTTTGTCAGACTTTCCAACTGCCATTTCATTTAATAAATCTATTAACCAAATACAAAGGTTACCGTATTCTTCCGAACTATATCCTTGAATCCACTCACCAAAGAACTCATGATCTCTTGCTCCAGGAATATCGTTTAAACGCTTTCCAATTTCCCAGTAGCTCCACATACATGGAAGAAGTGCTGCTATTAATTCCGCAAGTGTGCCATTTTGAGATACAGACATCATGTAATTTGTATAGGCTAAATTTTTAGCAGATGGTTTGGCAGATTCTATCTCCTCTATAGAAATATCAAGTCTTTTTGCATATTGTTTATGGATTGTCATTTCTCCATTTAATATGCCATCAATTTGTTCAGCAAATTTCCCCATTACTTGTGGATTCGTTGCTTTTACAACACCAATCGCATATAGCTTTGCATAATCTAACAAATATAAATAATCTTGAATAATATAATACTGAAACTTATCTTTTTCTAACGTGCCATCTCCCATACCTACTACAAACGGATGATTATGACTCATCTCCCAAACTGGTTGTACAGTTTCTAATAATCTATCGCAAAATTTCATTTCTCTATCCCCTTTCAATCTATATATCTAAATAAAAAACCACTTCTAAATAAGAAGTGGTTACAGCAAATAAAATTATAATTTATTCGTTGCTCCACTTCCCTTCGCTAGTATTACCTAGATCAGGTCTGTAAGGGTTAAGGATTATTCCTCTCTCAGCACAACAAGCACCCCTAGTGGTTTCAATATGAAATTTTCAAATAAAAAAGCCCCGTTTCTATACGCAAAGAAACGGGGACTCATTATTAGTGTCCGAATTGCTTCCCTACGCTAGCATAATCTAGATCAGGTAATGAAAAGGATCAAAGGCTTACGGCCTACTCTCAGCTGGCAACACCAGCTCTCCTAGCAAACTATGAAATTATCACTGTCAGTATAACACCGTAATAAGACATCATCAACTGTTTTAATTTTCTCAATTGTCAACAAAATAATAAAACTATACAATATTTATATTCTATCTTAGAAATTATCATCCCAATTAATTGGATAATAAGGAATCATTATCCTCAAAAAATTTATTTTTTTATTGATTTCATATTACATTTATGTGAATACACCCACTATATTATATCTTTATACTATAATAAAATTACAACTATACAACTAGAGGAGGTCTCTATTATATGAATATGAAAGCTACTGCTTTAACAGCAACTACTGTCGCAATTGCCTCTTTACTTCCTTCTATGGGAGAAACAACTGTACAAACAGCCAACGCTGAACAATTATCTAACGTGAAAACTGGATATGTCAAAGTCGATCAAGTAGCCTTACATACACAAGATAACGCAAATAGCTCATCAATTGATACAATTCGCTTTAATACGAAAGTAAACATACTCGAAACAACTAATAGCTGGTATAAAGTATCTGTTAATAATAAAGTAGGTTACGTACAAAAAGATGCTATTCTACTAAAAAACAAACTTCAATCTAATAATCAATACATTGTTAATGCCAATGCATTAAACGTTCGTTCTGAACCTAATTTAGAATCTTCAATTTTAGATGTATTACCAAATGGGAAATTCGTTACCATTCAAGAAGAACAAGGTGAGTGGTATAAAATTTTACATAATGGCAAAACAGGTTACGTACAAAAGGCGTTCGTGTCTAATGGTTCACAGCCTTTAGTAAAAGGCATCACAGTTCAAAATAATACGAAATACACAGTTGCAACACCTAAACTTAATGTACGTAGCAATGCTAGTACAAGTAGTGCACTACTTGGTTCATTACAAAATGGTACACAAATACAAGTAGTGGAAACTGTCGGAACTTGGTATAAAATTCGTTTTGGCACAGGATACGGATATGTAGCAAAGCATTATGTGGTGCAAAATCAAACGCAATCACAAAATCAAACAGCTCAACCTACTTCCATTCCAGCAGTTTTCAAATTCCCTACTCAAGGAAGAATTAGCTCAACCTTTGATATGCGCTGGGAACAAATGCATTATGGGATAGATATTGCAGCTCAGGGTAATGTCTCTATCCAAGCTGCGGCTGCAGGTAAAGTTGTGAAATCATATTATTCAGCTAGCTATGGCAATGTTGTGTTCATCGCTCATCAACTAAACGGGAAACTATATACAACAGTCTATGCTCATATGAAAGATCGCACTGTACAAGCTGGTGATCAAGTACAGGCTGGACAATTAGTAGGTCATATGGGAAACACAGGTCATTCATACGGGCAACATCTTCATTTTGAATTACACAATGGAGAATGGAATTTTGAAAAAACAAATGCAGTAAACCCACTGCCATATTTAGTTAGGTAAATTGTATGCCACGCAATATCAATATACCTCTCATAATTGAATACTTAGCCTTTTTAGGTTTAATCTGTTGTTTAATCATTTACAATACAAATACTGTATTTTTATCTATTATCATTGCTTTTGTCGCTTTAGAAATTATGATGGAATCCTTTCAAGTTAAACTAAAACAAAAAATTGCACATATTTATAATGCCATCTTTCTATTAAGTGCCCTAATAACAAATATTATTAGTAATGGTTTTTATTTATCTACCGTATTTCCTGTGTTCTTTATGGCTGTTTTACTATTCATAGCTAGATACATTCATGTCCCTAATAACAAAAAACACGAACAAGAAGCTTAGAAAGAGGAGACACTGTGTACCAATCTTTCAAAGATAATCCGCTAAAATATATATTGAATTTATATAAAAAAATAAATACTTTTTTTGGTATACAAGGAAGCAATACGGCACAAGTTTTCCTTTATGGAATGTTATTTCTCGTCTTAATCACATTCTCCTTGCTTTACTAACAAAAAAAGGATCTCACGTTTATGTGAGATCCTTTTTAATTTATATAGAAAATGCTCTTTACCCACAAGCATATTTTTCATAAATAAAGCTAAGATTATATTTTTTCTCCAAGCTCATCCTTTGTTCATCATCGCACCAATAGAACAGAATATCATGAATCGTTGCATAACGCTTATTTTTAAGAAATAGTTTAAAGAATGATGGCAGACAATCATGTAATTGTATAAATATATAATTGCGTAATATTTCTTCTTTATATTCAATGCCCTTACAAATATACAGTAATTCTTCACAATAATATGCATGCTGTGGAACTTGAATCATTTCGAAAAATGGCACATATGATAATAACTTTCCGATAAAATGATCATATCGATCCATTATTCCTATCGTCATATGCTCCATCATATCTTTCATTACATATAAATAATCATCTACATGAGTAGTCTTTAATGGGTCTAATCGATCTGAAATTTGAGAAAGTACAGCTCTTTGACAAGCTAATACCGCTTGACTAGGTCCATAATATGCTAGGAAGTCTGTACACTTACGATATTTCCGTAATAAGTCATGTGTATATAAATCATACACAAAAGTATTACAATACATCGCTAGACTCATCATATCACTATTTAATTGTTCCTTTGATAGGAATTTAGCTCTCTTACACATATAAAAGAATGTAAATTCCAATACTTCTTTATGGGATAATAGACGTTTACAATCCTTTATACATTTCTCATTAAATTTAACTCTATCCCAAATTTCTACATCCCCATCAGTCAATTCACCAATACGATATTTAATAATTAAATAGTTTAAAGCAACCGCTTGCGTCAAAAGATCCCACGTTTCATATTCCAATGAAGTGTAAACAAACTCAGCTAGTCCTTGATTTACCATAAAAGTATTTGCTTCTTCATACCAACCAATCTCTTGACATAAGCGAAGAATACGTACTAAAGTTGGAATTTCATCTTTATGAAACTGCGGTAAATTCTTTGCTTTATTCATTCCATATACGATAAATGCCGCTAAATTTTCTTCTTTATAAAATTCTTTTTCTTTCCACACTAATATAGTTCGTTCTTTCCCTTCACCTTTTGGATGACAAGGTACAAGCAAAGAAAATAATTCAGCGAAATTATTTGGTTCTATATATGTATCTGTAACCAAATTCCAATTCGGATCGCGCTGTACAGCCCTCATATAATTCCCCTTCCCTTTTGTCTACATAGGAAATATTAATCCATTATTACATCGTTAATAATAAATATTGTTATATTCGAAATCTATCATAACGCTTATATCTATCAGTATATCATTTTTTCTCTTATTTAAAATTAGGAATGACAAATTTAAATAAACTGTCGAAATTACTAACCGTATACTTATTATATAATGTCTCAGATACATCATGCTAACATATTAGCTTAATCCATATATACTAGAATAATGCATCTGATTTTTATACGTAACTTATCCCACTAATTAAAGTCTCTCTTCATTCCGTATGCTCCGAGATTTCACTTAAAGCAAATCCCGCTTGATCATCTGCCGATTCTCTTGTAGCTAAATCACCTAATGCTAGCATTCCAACAAGTTGACCACTCTCAACTACTGGTAATCGTCTAATTTGATACTGTGCCATTAACTCTGTAGCTTTTTCAATGGAATCATCTGGAGAAACTGAAACAATATTTGTTGTCATTACATTTGTAATTTTATTAGATCCAGGATGTTTCTCAGCAATGCCTCTAACCACTAAATCTCGGTCTGTAACAAGCCCAACAACTTGCTCATTTTCAACAACCGGAATCAATCCAATCGATTCTTCTTTCATCTTTACAGCAGCCTCGTATACGTTGTCTAGCGGTGTACAATGTACAATATGAGTACTCATAAGGTCTCTCACTCGTGTCATTTTTGTCTCCTCCTTTTTATACATACCATAGTTTTTCCTAAATCCCTTTATTTATTTCAGGAAAATCAGTAGATAAAAGAGGATTAACGCACAATAAAAAAGAGTCAGCAATGTGCTGACTCTTTTTTTATGACCCGTACGGGATTCGAACCCGTGTTACCGCCGTGAAAGGGCGGTGTCTTAACCACTTGACCAACGGGCCATGGCTCCGCAGGTAGGACTCGAACCTACGACCGATCGGTTAACAGCCGATAGCTCTACCACTGAGCTACTGCGGAA